>NZ_JAPJQP010000001.1:0-359914 GCF_030825015.1 Mediterraneibacter sp.
AAAAGCAGGAGGAAAAACAAATGTTAGAAGCAGGAATGAAAGCGCCGGGATTTGAATTGCCGGATCAGGACGGAACAGTACACACATTGGAAGAGTACAAAGGAAAAAAGGTTGTTTTATATTTTTATCCGAGAGATAATACACCCGGTTGTACAAAACAGGCATGTGGTTTTGGAGAATTATATCCACAGTTTTTAGAAAAAGGAGCAGTTGTGCTCGGAGTAAGTAAGGACAGCGTGGCGTCACACAAGAAGTTTGAAGAGAAATACGGACTTCCGTTTACCCTTCTTTCGGATACAGAGTTATCGTGCATCCAGGCTTATGATGTATGGAAGGAAAAAAATATGTATGGGAAAAAGACGATGGGTGTTGTCCGCACTACTTATTTGATCAATGAAGACGGTGTGATCGAAAAAGTATTCGGCAAAGTGAAAGCGGCGGAAAATCCACAGCAGATGCTTGCGGAATTATAAGAAATCAGGAGAAGACTGCAAAATGAGACAGGAGATCGGAAGAAACCGGTCAGGGCTTCGGTATGGATATACAACAGGAAGCTGTGCGGCTGCGGCTTCGAAAGCTGCGGCGGCGATGCTGCTTGGAAAAGAGGAAATTACACATGTAAAACTGATGACTCCGAAAGGAATTGAACTGTATTTGGAAGTAGAGTCAACCGTCAGGACTGCAGATTATGTGCAGTGTGCAGTTTCAAAATACAGCGGTGATGATCCCGATGTGACGGATGGTATGAAAGTATATGCAAGAGTGGAAAAGAGCGAGCTGTTTCTTGGAAAGGAAGAAGACACCGCACGCTGTTTTGAGATTGGAGAACGTCTCATCCTTGCCGGAGGGGAAGGAGTCGGGCGGGTGACAAAAGCGGGATTGGAACAGAAGGAAGGTTTTCCTGCGATCAATAAAATCCCGCGGAAAATGATTGCCGAAGCAGTGGAAGAGGAATGTGAAAAGTATCAGTATAACGGGAAGATCAAGGTGACGATCTCTATTCCAGACGGCAAAGAGATTGGGAAAAAGACGTTTAATCCACGGTTGGGGATCGTAGATGGATTGTCAGTTCTCGGAACGACAGGAATTGTGGAGCCGATGAGCGAAAAGGCGCTGACAGATACGATCTGGCTGGAAATGAAAATGCGAAAGGAGACAGGACATGACAGGTGTTATGTAGTCCCGGGGAATTACGGAATGGATTTTTTGCGCGAAGAACTTGGCGTCGATGAAGAGTTGACCGTAAAATGCAGCAACTATATCGGAGAGACGATCGACGATGCAAAATTACTTGGGATGAAAGGGATTCTCCTGATCGGTCATATCGGGAAGTTTGTCAAGCTGGCGGCAGGAGTGATGAATACTCATTCCAGGCAGGCGGACTGCAGGATGGAAGTGCTGGCAGTTCATGCGGCTTTGGCTGGCGCTGAGACGTCGGTTGTGCGCTCGATTATGGAGTGTATAAATACATCGGAGGCGTTGGAACTGTTGAAAAGATATGGATTTCTCGAAAAAGTAATGAAAAGTGTAATGGATCGGATTGAATTTTATCTGACAAACAGAGCCGGGGAAACATTAGAGATCGGGGCAGTCGTTTTCTCAAACGAAGAAGGGATTCTGGGAAAAACATCAAAGGCAGACGAGCTGTTTGATCGGATGAATCGTTCTGTCACGCATAGAGAAAAGGAGACGAAGACGTTATGAAAGGGAAATTTACAGGTGTCGGAGTTGGACCTGGAGATCCTGAACTTTTGACATTAAAAGCATTGCATGCAATACAAAAAAGCGACGTTATCGCCATTCCGGTATCGGACAGCACTCTGGAAGAACCGAGTGAAAAGGCAGATCAAAAATATGCCGGACAGTGCACAGCTTTTCAGATTGTAAAACAGGTCTATCCAGAGATAGAGAACAAAGAGTTGATCTTTCTGCCGATGCCGATGATCAAAGATCGGAAAAAACTGATGCAGATTCACGATAAAGACGCAGAATTTACAGGTGAAAAATTAAATCAGGGCAAAAATGTTGCATTTCTTACGATCGGCGATCCAAGTATTTATTCTACTTGTATGTATGTGCATAAAAGAGTGAAGCGAATGGGATATGAAACGGAGCTGATCCCCGGCATCCCGTCTTTTTGCGCGGCGGCGGCTCGTCTTGACATCTCTCTTTCGGAAAACAGAGATGAACTGCATATTATACCTGCCTCTTACGGAGTGGAAGAGAGCATACGGTTATCGGGAACAAAGGTATTTATGAAAAGTGGACGGAAAATGGCAGAAGTGAAACGTTTTCTTCTTGAAAATGGGTTAGAGGCAAAAATGGTAGAAAACTGCGGGATGGATTCGGAAAAGCTTTCTCTTTCTACAGAAGAAATTCCTGAGCAGGCGGGGTATTATTCGCTGCTTATCGTAAAAGGGAAAAAGGAAGGCTGAAAAAAAGAACAAGAAAGCTGAAAAAATAGAGAAGCTTAGAGCAGGAAAGGAAAGAAAAGGATGGTCACATTTGTTGGAGCAGGTCCGGGTGCGGAAGATTTGATCACTGTGCGCGGTCAGCGCCTTTTGGAAGAGGCAGATATTGTAATTTATGCGGGATCACTTGTGAACCCGAAACTTCTCTGTATTTGTAAAGAAACGTGTGCGGTTTACAATAGTGCGAAGATGACACTGGAAGAAGTACTGGAAGTGATGAAAGAAGGAGAAGCTCAGGGAAAGAAGATTGTCCGGCTTCATACAGGGGATCCTTGTCTGTATGGAGCGATTAAAGAGCAGATGGATGAGCTGGAACAACTGGGGATTGAATACGAAGTGTGTCCGGGGGTCAGTTCTTTTTGCGGAGCAGCGGCTGCGCTTAAAACAGAATATACTCTTCCGGGTATTTCTCAGTCCGTCGTGATTACCCGTATGGCAGGAAGAACACCGGTTCCTGACAAAGAGTCGATCAGAAGTTTTGCGGCTCATGGTGCGTCGATGGTTATTTTTCTAAGTACGGGGATGTTAAGGGAGCTTTCGAAAGAGCTGATCAGCGGAGGGTATACGCAAGATACGCCGGCAGCAATCGTATATAAGGCGACATGGCCGGAAGAAAAAGTGCTGAACTGTACAGTAGGAACATTGGCGCAGACTGCAGAAGAAGCAGGAGTGACGAAGACAGCGCTTATTGTTGCAGGTCATGTTTTGGATGGAACGTATGAAAGATCTAAATTATATGATCCTTCGTTTACGACAGAATTTCGGCAGGCATCTTCCCATGCGGCCATGACAGAAAAGGAGAGATCAGCGGATGAATAAAATATATGTTGTAGGACTTGGACCAGGGGCGGAAGATCAGATGACGGTGCGGGCAAAAAAAGTTCTTGATACATGTCCGGTCATTATCGGATATACGGTATACATTGATCTTGTGCGCCCTTTGTTTCCTGATAAACAGTTTTTAAGTACTCCGATGAGAAAAGAAACGGATCGCTGCAAGATGGCGTTTGAGGAAGCGGAGAAAGGCTGTGACGTTGCCATGATATGCAGTGGTGACAGCGGGATTTACGGAATGGCGGGGCTGATCTTTGAGATTGGGCAAAAGTATCCGAATATTGGGATCGAGATCGTTCCCGGAGTTACGGCGGCGTCAGGCGGAGCTGCTGTTTTAGGAGCTCCCTTGATGCATGATTTTGCGGTCATCAGTTTAAGTGATTTATTGACTCCGTGGGAATTAATAGAAAAAAGACTTCGGGCGGCAGCAGAGGCTGATTTTGTGATCTGTCTGTATAATCCATCCAGCAGGAAGAGGGCTGATTATCTTGAGAAGGCATGTGAGATCATTCTTAGATCCCGGGCAAAAGAGACTGTATGCGGGCTTGTAAAAAATATAGGCAGGGAAGGAGAATCTTATGAGATCCTGTCTCTGGAAAAACTGAAAACAACACAGACAGATATGTTTACAACCGTTTATATAGGCAACTCAAATACGAAGGAACTGAACGGAAAAATGGTGACTCCAAGAGGTTATAAAGATGTGTGAGAAAAAAAGAAAGGTATCACTGATCGGGATCGGAGCAGGCAATCTGAAAGAGATGACAGGAAGAGCGAAAGAAGAAATTCTTGCAAGCGATTGCCTGATCGGCGCTTCACGGATGCTTGCAAGTGCCGAGATGTTTTTGCAGCAAGAAAAAGATACAAAAAAGCGGGCTGTTCTAAGGGAATATCGGTGGGAATCGATTCTTTCTTATATAGAGGAACAAAAGGAGTACAGACGGATCGCAGTTTTGCTTTCCGGTGATATCGGATTCTACAGCGGAGCAAAAAAACTGGAATCAGCGCTGCTGCGATCAGCGGAAAATTGTACAGTTGAATTGATACCGGGGATTTCTTCTGTAGTCTATTTTGCGGCAAAACTTAGGACTTCATGGGAAGATGCAAAGATCGTCAGCCTTCATGGGAATGAAACGCAGTTTATACATACAGTAGACATAAGCAGAAAAACATTCTTCCTTCTTGGCGGTAAGGATGCAGGAGAGCGTCTGCTGGATGCACTTTTGGCGTATGGAATGGGAGATTTTTTTCTTTCAATCGGGAAGAATCTCTCTTATGAAAATGAAGAGATCATAAGGAAAAAAGCTGCGGATTTTCAGCGAGAAGAGGTGCAGGGATTATGCGTTGCATTTGTGGAAAATGAAAATCCGTCAAGGCGGTGCGGGCCTCATATTCGGGACGGAGAGTTTGTAAGAGGAAACGTTCCGATGACAAAAGAAGAGGTACGGGCAGTCGGTATCGCGCGGCTGGAACTTACAGAAAATGCGGTTGTTTATGATATCGGCGCCGGAACCGGTTCGGTATCTGTAGAGGCGGCTCTTTCCGGTGAACAGGTGAAAGTATATGCAGTTGAGAAAAATCCGGAGGCAGCTGCACTTTTAAAAGAAAACCGGAAAAAATTCAGAACAGACGGGATCAGGATCATAGAAGGGACAGCGCCGGATGTACTCTTGGAGCTGGAGCCTCCGACACATGTGTTTATCGGAGGAAGTTCCGGTAATCTGAAGGAGATCCTGACAGTTGTGAAACAGAAAAATTCAAATGTGAAGATCGTGATCAGTGCGGTGTCGCTGGAGACAGTTCGGGATGTGATGGATGCAGAGGCAGAGGGACTTTTGGAAGATTTGGAGATCACGCAAATCTGTGCGTCACGATCCCGGGTTTTAGGACATTATCATATGATGACAGGAATGAATCCGGTCTATTTGATTTCATCTGGAGGAAAAAGAGAATGGCTTCAGGAATCTTGATTACGGCAATTTCGAGCGGGAGCGGAAAAACAGCGGCGGCATGCGCTTTGATGGCAGCTTATCAGTCTCAGAAGAAAAAGGTTTCTGCCTGCAAATGCGGACCGGATTATATCGATCCGATGTTTCACAGAGAAGTGTTGGGAGTCGATTCAAAGAATCTGGATCTGTTTTTTTCTTCGAAAGATGCTCTGCGAAGGGAGTATGCGAAGCATACAGCCGGGGCAGAAATTGTTATAACGGAAGGCGTAATGGGTTATTATGACGGTATGACCATGAATTCAGATGCGGCGAGTTCCTACGATGTAGCGAGAACACTGAACCTTCCGGTGATTTTAGTTCTGCCATGTAAAGGTGCGGCGCTTTCTCTTTGTGCTGTTGTCAAGGGAATCGTATCGTTTCGAAAAGACAGCAATATTCAGGGACTCCTTTTAAATCGTGTATCAAAATCTCTCTATCCGCGTCTGAAGCAAATGCTTGAAGAACAGTTAAAGGAAGAGGGTTATCCCATTCCGGTGCTGGGTTATCTTCCACAGAATGAAGCATTTTGTTTGGAAAGCCGTCATCTCGGACTGGTTACTCCGCAGGAAATCTGTCATCTGAAAGATCAGATGCAGGAGGCGGGGAGGATTGTATCAGAAACTGTGGATCTGGACAGTTTGTATCAGATTGCTCAAAGTGAACAGAACAAACAAAGCGGTCCAGGCAGACAAAGCGGTCAGGGTGTGGTAAAGGATGGCGGGAATCAGAATAGAAGGAAGAAGGATGATACATCCTGCCGCCAAATTCGGATCGGCGTGGCAAAGGATGCGGCATTTTGCTTTTATTACAAGGATAATATGGAACTTTTAGAAGAACAGGGAGCAGAACTTGTGTTTTTCAGTCCTTTGGAAACAGAAAAGATTCCAAAAGATGTCTCGGGATTGATTTTCGGAGGCGGATACCCGGAACTGTACTGCCGGAAATTGTCTGCAAATAAGTCTATGCGGCAGTCGGTGAAGGAGGCGGTTGATCGCGGAATGCCTTGTTTGGCGGAGTGCGGCGGATTTATGTATCTGCATGAAGAAATAGAAGATAAAGAACATCGGATCTGGAAAATGGCAGGGGCCTTAAAAGGCAGGGCTTATCCCGCGGGAAAGCTTGTCCGGTTTGGATATGTGGAGTTAACGCTTGCGCCGGAAGAAGAGACGAGCCTTTATTTGAAACAAGGAGAAATGATCAAAGGACATGAGTTTCATTACTGGGACAGTTCAAAGAGCGGGGAAAAAATAACGGCAATGAAGCCGGATAAGAGCAGGTCATGGAAATGCGTCCGCATCGAAGGAGCGCTGTTTGCAGGGTATCCGCATTTGTACATGCCTTCTTGTCCGCAGTTCGCACAGCGGTTTGTGGAACAGTGCAGGATATGGAGAAAAAAGGAAGAAAAGAAAGAAGAGAAGGAAACATATGTCAGCAGACAGGGAAAATAGAACAGAACGACCAGAAAATGGTACAGTAAAATTAAAAGAACAATTAGAGAGCAGATTAAAACAGATTTGTCCTCCGGATCAAAAAGCAGCGGCAGAGGCGCAGAAACGGTGGAAACAGATTGCAAAACCGCTGTTTAGTCTCGGAAAACTGGAAGATGCCGTTACGAAAATCGCTGCGATTAAAGGAACGCCGATATACAGTCTGAAAAAGAAAGGTCTTGTCATTATGTGTGCGGATAACGGAGTGGTTGAGGAAGGCGTTACGCAGACCGGGCAGGAGGTGACTGCTGTTGTTGCTGAAAATTTTACAAAAAATGCCACAAGTGTATGTATGATGGCCCAGATTGGGGGAGCGGACCTGTTTCCCATCGATATCGGAATGGCATCGGACGTACCTGCTGTTACAAAACCGGAATACAAAGTCGCGTCAGGAACAAAAAATATGACTAAGGAAGCGGCTATGACGGAGGATGAGGCGATCAGGGCGATACTGATCGGAATGGAGATCGTACAGACATTGAAGTCACAAGGATATGAAATCTTGGCGACAGGAGAAATGGGGATCGGAAACACGACGACGAGCAGCGCAGTTGCGTCTGTTTTGACTGGTGAAAAACCTGAGATAATGACGGGCAGGGGCGCGGGTCTTAGCTCAGAAGGGTTAAAACGAAAAAGAGCGGCGATTGAAAAGGCGATTCTGATCAATGAGCCGGATCCGAATGATCCGGTTGATGTGCTTAAAAAAGTAGGAGGATTCGATCTTGCAGGACTTACCGGTGTGTTTTTGGGAGGTGCGGTTTTTCGGATTCCGATCGTCATCGACGGATTTATTTCTTCTGTAGCTGCACTTTGCGCGGCGAGGCTTGCCTCTGACTGTGTCGGATATATGCTGCCGTCTCATTGCTCCAAAGAACCGGCGGCATCAATGATTTTGGAGCAGTTAGGGTTGTCGGCGATGCTTGATTGTGGGATGTCTCTCGGAGAAGGGAGCGGAGCGGTAGCTCTGTTTCCTCTTTTGGAAATGGGTCTGTCTGTTTATGAAAAGATGAGTACGTTCGGTGAGATCCATGTAGAGCAATATGAAGAATTAAAGTAGAAACGGATAGAACAGATTAGGAGACAGAGAAAATGAATGTGCTGAAATCTTTGGCGATTGCCTTGGCAATGTATTCAAAGCTTCCGGTTCCGAATATTGAGTGGGAAGAAAAGAATATGCGGTATGCGATGGGTTTTTTCCCGATTGTAGGAGTGATCATAGGGGCGCTGACACTTGGAGTCGGGCAGCTGCTTTTGCTCTTTACGGATTGTGGGAAGCTTTTCTTTTCAGCAGTGATGACAATGATTCCGGTTGTTGTGACCGGAGGAATCCATTTGGACGGGTTTGCAGATACAATCGACGCCCTTTGTTCTTATGGAGATAGAAAGCGGAAACTGGAGATCTTAAAAGACCCTCATGCAGGAGCGTTTGCAGTGATCGGACTGTGCGCCTGTTTTCTTGTTTCTACAGCGCTTTGGAGTGAAATAGATGTCACGATGCTGCCTCTTGCCGCGTGGATGTATCCTTTGTCGCGGGCATTAAGCGGACTGTCTGTAGTTAGCTTCCCGTCGGCAAAAAACAGCGGTTTACTGAAAACCTTTCAGGAAAAGGCGGATCGGAAACGGGTGAAGAGGATGTTGTATGCATGGATCGTAGTCGTGACGGCGGGAATGGTGTTTATGTTTCAGGCGGCAGGGGCTGTGGTGGCGGCATCTTCCTGGGTTATGTTTTTTTATTATTATAAAATGAGTTCTAAGCAGTTTGGCGGGACGACCGGAGATCTGGCGGGATATTTTCTTCAGATGTGCGAGCTTGTCATGTTGGCTGTCATTGTTTTTGCAGGAGGATTGTATTGAAAATTATGCTGATCCGGCATCTGCCTACGCCGGGAAATGAAAAAAGACAATATATTGGGAGGACAGATGAAGATCTTTCGGAAAAAGCGGTACTGCCGCAGTTTGCTTACCCTGTGCCGGAAGGGGTTGTCATCAGTCCGATGAAACGCTGTATACAAACGGCAAAGCGGATATGGGGAGTGGATTTGGACGGCTGTCCCGTCGTTTTGGAACCTTTGATGCGGGAGTGTGACTTTGGGCAGTTTGAAGGAAAAACATATGAACAGTTAAGAGAAGAGCCGTCCTATATAAAGTGGCTGGAAAGCGGAGGGGTGACTGCGTTTCCGGGAGGAGAGACGCAGGAAGCATTTCGTGTCCGGTGCGTCAAAGGCATGATAAAGCAAGTGGACCGATTACTGGATCAGCAGATCAGATATGTGGCGTTTCTTGTCCATGGGGGCACGATTATGGCAGTTATGAAAACTTTTTCGGAAGAAAAGAAAGATTTTTATGACTGGCAGGTGGAAAATGGAAGCGGTTATCTTGTTTCCGTATCAGAGGGAGAATGGAAGAACGGAAACAAAGTGTTGAGGAATGCAATCAAATTGGAAGAGAAAAACCGGAACAGGATCGAGAAAGAAATTGAAGAAGAGCTTGCAGGAAAGACCGGGGAAGATAAGGGGAGAGGAAAGAGAAAATGTTGATATCATTAGCATCCTGTGTAACCGGATTTTTGCTGGATTTTTTGTTCGGCGATCCTGTATGGCTGTATCATCCGGTGCGGCTGATCGGAAAGTTGATTTCACTTTTGGAGAAACGATTGCGAAGGGGCAGTGAAAAGCAAAAGGAAATTTTAGGCGGTGTGTTGTGGTTATGCGTATCTGTCCTGTCTTTTACGATCCCGTTTGTATGTCTGGCGGCAGCACAGAAGATTCATCCGATGGTTCGGTTTCTGTTAGAATCTTTTTGGTGTTATCAGATTTTTGCGGCAAGATCACTGACGAAGGAAAGCAAAAAGGTGTACCGATGTCTGAAGGAACAGGATCTGAAAGCGGCTCGTAAAGCGGTTTCAATGATCGTTGGGCGAGATACGGAGAATCTGACAGAAGAAGGCGTAATCAAGGCGGCTGTAGAAACTGTGGCGGAAAATACATCGGATGGAGTGACAGCGCCTCTTTTTTATATGATGCTGGGCGGAGCGCCTCTTGGATTTTTGTATAAGGCAGTAAATACAATGGATTCCATGCTTGGATATAAGAATGAAAAATATTTGTATTTTGGAAAGATACCGGCAAAGCTGGATGATATTTTTAATTACATTCCTGCGCGGCTGACAGCGTTGACTATGATATGCGCAAGTTTTCTTGCAGGAATGGACGGAAAAAATGCAAAAAAAATATATTTGAGGGACAGGAATAAACATGCAAGTCCAAATGCCGCTCAGACAGAATCAGTCTGTGCAGGGGCGCTTCGAATCCGGCTTGCAGGCGATGCCGTTTATTTTGGGAAGCTTTATAAGAAAGAGTTTATCGGGGAGGCGCTGCGTCCGATTGAACCGGAAGATATTTTGAAATCCGGAAGATTGATGTATATGACGACAATTCTGATGCTGTTTGTTTTTACAGCGGTAAAATTGTGTGTTGCATTGGGGCAGCAGTGTTTTGTCGGATTTTAATCAGATCAGATAAAGAAGGAGACGGAATATGAGATATACACATGGGGGCGATATTTATACATATGGGGAAATGCTTGATTTTTCTGTGAATATTAATCCTCTCGGTCCATCTAAGAACGTGCTCAATGCGGCGAAGGAAGCGCTTTTACAGTCCGCAGCCTATCCGGATAGTCGATGTCGTAAATTGAGAGAAAAACTGGCGGGATGTCTTCATGCGGAAGAGAAGACGTTTGTGTTCGGCAACGGAGCTGCCGAGCTGTTATATACGCTTGTACTTGCAGAAAAACCAAAAAAGGCGTTGCTTCCGGTTCCGGCATTTTCTGAGTATGAACAGGCGCTAAGAACAATAGAGTGTGACATAAAATACTATCAAACAACACAAAATAATTACTTTTGTATTGATTTTGATTTCCTAGAAGAGCTTTCAGAAGAAGTGGATATCCTTTTTTTGTGTTCGCCGTCTAATCCATCGGGAAAGAAAATGGATCTTGCATTTCTCAGAGAAATTGCAGATCGATGCGAGCAGTATCGGATTCGTTTTGTGCTGGATGAATGTTTCCTTGATTTTGAAAAAACTCCGGAAAGTCTTTTCGATCAGATTGATCTTAGTCAGTATCCTCATTTGTTTTTTCTGCGGGCATTTACGAAGACATATGCGATTCCGGGAATACGGCTTGGGTTTGGAATGACGTCGGATGAAGAATTGTTAGAGAAAATGGAGGGAATGAAACAGCCGTGGAATGTATCGGTGATCGCTCAGAAAGCAGGAGAGGCGGCTCTTGACGAAGCGGAACGTGTGGCAGAAATGAGGCAGGCCGTATCTGCCGAACGAAAAAGAATTGAGAAAGAATTAAAATACCTTGAAATTGATTTTATTTCTTCTGATGTTAATTTCATTCTTCTTCATAGTGAAATTAATCTGTTTGAAGAACTTATGCAATATGGAATTTTAATTCGGGACTGCACAAAGGATCGTGGGCTTGGAGATGGCTGGTATCGGATCGCGGTTCGACGAAAAGAGGAAAATGAGCGGCTGCTGAAAGCATTGGCAAAAATTGTGCATAAAAATAAAATGAAGAAAGAACAGACAGGAGGCGGACAGTGATGGCAAAGTCGATTATGATACAGGGAACGATGTCAAATGTAGGAAAGAGCGTACTGGCAGCAGCGCTCTGTCGGATTTTAAAAGAAGATGGTTACAAGACAGCGCCTTTTAAATCTCAAAATATGGCGTTAAATTCTTATATCACAAGAGATGGTCTGGAAATGGGCAGAGCACAGGTTATGCAGGCAGAGGCGGCAGGTATTGAACCGTCTGCGGATATGAATCCGATCTTGTTAAAACCGACAAGCGATATAGGATCACAGGTGATCGTCAGAGGAAAGCCTCTTGGTATGATGTCTGCGTCCGAATATTATAAACGGAAAAAAGAATTCATTCCGTCGATCAAGGAGTCTTATAAAAAACTGGAAGAAGAGTATGATGTGATTGTGATCGAGGGGGCAGGGAGTCCGGCAGAGATTAACTTAAAGAAAGATGATATTGTGAATATGGGATTTGCAGAAATGGCAGACGCTCCGGTTCTGCTTGTCGGGGATATAGACCGGGGAGGTGTGTTTGCGCAGCTTGCAGGAACGATTCTTCTTCTTGAAGAGGAAGAAAGAAAGCGGATCAAAGGAGTGGTTGTTAATAAATTTCGCGGTGATCGCTCAATCTTACAGCCGGGACTGCGTTTGCTGGAAGAAAAAATAGAAAAACCGGTGTTAGGAGTTGTTCCTTATTTCCATCTTGACCTTGACGAGGAAGATAGTTTGACAGAACGTTTTCAAAGAAAGGGAACGCCGGGGCTTGTAAAAATAGCAGTTATACGTTTGCCGAGAATATCGAATTTTACAGATATCGCACCTTTTGAAGCATTGGAGGAAGCCGAAGTAACTTATGTGGCGTCTGCAGCTCAATTTGGAGAACCGGATGTGGTGATTGTTCCCGGAAGTAAAAATACGATCAGCGATCTCTTGTGGATGCGGCAGAATGGATTAGAAGGAAAGGTTCTGCGTCATGCAGCAAAGGGGGGAATCGTATTTGGAATCTGCGGAGGATATCAGATGCTCGGAGAGTCGATCAGTGATCCGACAGGGGCAGAACAGAAAGGAACGGTCCGTGGAATGGGGCTTCTTCCGGTTAAAACAGTGTTTGCACAGGAAAAGAGAAGGGTGCGGGTGACCGGAAAATTTGCGAGAGTAGACGGAGCGCTTGCAGAATTAAGCGGTGTATGTTATGAAGGGTATGAGATCCACATGGGAAAAACTGTCCTCAACGAAGGTACACAGCCGCTTGTTTATTTGCAAGAAGGCGGGAAAATGCGTCCGGACGGAGCGCAGCATAAGCAGGTGTATGGTTGTTATATGCATGGACTTTTTGATATGTCCGAAACGGTAAGGGCATTTTTGACTGCCATTTTGAAGCAAAAAGGAATCGATCCATCAGAGGTTAAGGTGCAGGACAGAAAGGCGTATAAAGAGGAACAATACGAACAACTTGCGGCAATCGTAAGGGAAAATCTTCAGATGGAGACAGTGTATCGGATTATAGAGAAAGGAAATGAAGCGACATGCAGTCTGTCATTCGAATAGGAAGCAGAGAAAGCCGGCTTGCAGTGAAACAGGCCGAAATGATAAGAGAGCAGATCCAAAAGTGCGATCCGCATCTTTTAGTTGAGATCATTACGATGAAAACGACAGGGGATAAGATCCTCGATCGAAGTTTAGAATCTGTCGGCGGGAAAGGTCTTTTTGTAAAAGAGTTAGATCTGGCGCTGGCAGAGGGCACGATCGATCTCGCTGTTCACAGTTTAAAAGATATGCCGATGGAAGAAACTTCAGAATTTCCGATTCTTGCGTACAGTAAACGGGAAGATCCTCGAGACGTACTGATTTACAGGAACAGGGAAAATGAGAAGAATGATAAGGAAGAATCTGCTCTCGAAAGATCCGGGGCGGTTATAGGAACTTCCAGTAAAAGGCGCATGATACAGATTCAAAGGTTATATCCGAATGCTGTATTTAAAGGGCTTCGAGGAAATATACAGACAAGACTTCGAAAACTGGAGGAAGAGGAATATGATGCGGCTGTTTTGGCAGCCGCCGGAATAAAGCGGCTTCAAATGGACGCGGTAATCGGAAGATATTTTTCGGTAGAAGAAGTGATTCCTGCCGCAGGACAAGGGATTCTTGCAGTCCAGGGAAGAAAAGAGTTTTTAGAGGACACCGTAAAGTGGCGTCAGTATGTGGATGATAGAGAGAGCAGGATACAAGCGGCAGCGGAGAGAAGTTTTATCCGCGTGCTTGACGGGGGATGTAC
Source organism: Mediterraneibacter sp. (assembly GCF_030825015.1). NCBI lineage: Bacteria > Bacillati > Bacillota > Clostridia > Lachnospirales > Lachnospiraceae > Mediterraneibacter > Mediterraneibacter sp. The sequence goes on from NZ_JAPJQP010000001.1 coordinate 13,650, forward strand.
ATCTCCTTGCGCGGCTTATGCACAGGTAAGAGGAAATGAAGTGGAGCTGACCGGATTGTATTATCATGAAGAAAGTGGACAGTATTTTGTGGATAAAGTTTCTTCTAATGTTGAAAAAGCTCTTAGTATCGGGGAAAATCTTGCCTTGAAAATGAAAAGGCAGTTTGGAGAAAGGTGAGAAAGATGGAACAGACTTTATATGGAAAAGTGTGGATCGCGGGAGCGGGTCCGGGCGACGCCGGATTGTTGACTTTGCGGACTGCGGAATTGATCGAAGAAGCAGATGTTATCGTATATGACGCTCTTTTAAGTGCGGAGATATTAAGCCGGATTCCCCGAACTACAGAAACAATCTATGTTGGGAAACATGCGGGACATCATCCTGTTCCACAGGATGAGATTAATCGGATTCTTATAAGGGAAGCAAAAAAAGGAAAAAAGGTATTGAGACTTAAAGGTGGAGATCCGTTTGTGTTTGGAAGAGGAGGAGAAGAAGTAGAAGCTATTAGAAATGAAAAAATTTCTTTTGAAATTATTCCGGGAATTACATCTTCAGTAGCTGTTCCGGCTTATGCCGGAATTCCGGTGACACATCGGGATTATACATCGTCTTTTCATGTGATCACGGGACATACGAGAATAGATGAAAAACCAAAGATTGATTATGAGGCTCTTGTAAAATTAAACGCAACGCTGGTCTTTCTTATGGGAGTATCGGCAATGGAAACGATCTTGGAAGGGTTGATGAAAGCAGGAATGCCGGAAACTATGCCGGCGGCTGTACTGGAACGTGGTACGACTGCGAAACAAAGGAAAGTCTGTGCAACTGTGAAAACATTAAAACAACGGGCAGATGAGGCGAAGATCAAAGCGCCTGCGATTATTGTAGTCGGAAAAGTATGTTCTCTGTCAGAAACATTTCATTGGGCGGAAGACAGGGTGTTGGGTGGAAAACAATTTCTGATTACAAGACCACGACAAAATAGTTCTGGTTTGGCAAAACGTCTCCGAAATCTCGGGGCGCAGGTGATCGAGATGCCGTCTATCCATACAGTGACGATCCATCCGAATGACAGATTAAAAAGAGCGTTGGAAGAGATTGAACATTCTGAAAAAGAGGAATGGATTGTCTTTACAAGTCCGATTGGAGTGCGCGTATTTTTTGAACAGTTGGAAAAAGAAGCATGGGATCTGAGGAGGCTGTTTGCAGGGAAAACTCAGATCAAAATTGCTGCGATCGGTTCTGCAACAGCAGCAGCGTTGAAAGAACACGGATTATTTGCAGATATCGTGCCAAAGATTTATAATGCAGGAGAGCTGGGAAAAACGCTTGCAGACAATCTTTCGGCTCATAGTTCGGTTACGATCTTTCGGGCGGAGGAAGGTTCTTTCGAATTGCTTCCGCCGCTTACGGAATCCGGCGCTCAAGTGAAAGATATTCCATTATACCGCACGGAATATGAAGTTTCTTCTTTACTTAGACACAAGATAGAAAAGATGTTTCAAAAGGAGGAAATCGATGCAGTTACTTTTACGAGCGCTTCGACAGTAAAAGGGTTTGTTGAAGCGATGAAAAATATAGAATTACAAAACGTGTCTGCCGTTTGCATCGGAGAGCAGACAGCGGCAGAAGCGCGGAAATATGGGATGAAGATCCAGGTTGCAGAACGAGCGGACATGGATGCAATGACAGAGAAGATCGTGGAATGTTTTGGGGATGTAAGTTTTTAAAATTTAAAATAAAAAAGTGAAAGATTTTATGTTTCGGTTTGCCAGAACACCATTGAATGATATTCAGTATAATTGGGCAGTAGATGGTCTGTTATTCTTTGTCTTTTGTGTGGAAATTTGGATTCTTACAGAAGCATAATAATAAGTGGATTTAGGAAGGAAGAATAATGGGGAAAAATAAAGAGAAAACAAATGTGATGCGGATTTTAGATCAGAAGAAGATCGCTTATGAAAGCCATAGCTACGTTGATACAGAAGCAGTCAGTGGAATTGAAGTGGCAGAGGTATTGGGAGAAGACCCCGACATGGTGTTTAAAACTCTTGTGACGGTCGGGAAATCAAAAACAAATTATGTGTTTGTCATTCCGGTTAACTGCGAGTTGGATTTGAAGAAAGCGGCGCATGTCGTGAAAGAGAAAAGTATTGAAATGCTGAAGTCAAAAGAACTGCTTCCTCTTACCGGATATGTTCACGGCGGCTGTTCACCGATCGGAATGAAAAAACAGTTTCTGACAGTGATCCATGAGACAGCGAAAGATTTGGACAAGATTATTTTCAGCGGCGGTAAGATCGGGTATCAGGTGGAACTTGCACCAGAAGATCTGTTGAAATTAATTCCCGCAAAGCTGGCGGATGTGACAGAATAAAAGAGCAGGCGGCAACAATATTATGAGCGGAACAAGGAGGTGAAAGAGGCAATGATGCGCTATGCAGGAAAAAGAATATTGACGGGGATCGTGTCATTGTTCATTCTTGCTACGGTTACTTTTTTTCTTGTAAGACTGATTCCTGGAAGTCCGTTTCAAAGAGGCGGTGTTTCTGCAAATGTAGTAGAAGCTATTGAAGAAGAGTACGGGTTAAACGATCCGGTACTTGATCAGTACCTTGCCTATATGGGAAATCTGTTGAAAGGAGATTTGGGAATCTCTTATCAGGATCCGGGTACGTCGGTAAAAGAAATCATCGGAAGGGCTGCGCCGCTTACGGTATCAATCGGATTTCCGGCGTTGATCGTATCAGTGATCGTAGGGACAGGGTGCGGGATCATTTATGCTGCATCCGAGAAAAAGGCAGTCAGAAGGATGATCGGTTCTGTGGGAATGATAATCGCAGGGATTCCAAGTTTTGCTGCGGCGATTCTTCTTTTGATTGTATTTAGTGTGAAATTAAAATGGCTCCCTTCTTCAGGACTGCTTTCTTTTTCACATTATATTCTTCCGGTTACGGCTCTGGCGATGTATCCAGCGGTTGTGATCACCCGGATGACCGGAAACGCATTGACGGCAGAAATGCAAAAAGAATATGTTCTTTTTGCCCGAGCGAAAGGGCTGAAAAAGAGCCGGATCATTTTTACTCATGCTCTGAAAAATGCATGGGTTCCGGTGTTGAATTATATCGGACCTGCGTCGGCGTTTCTTCTTACAGGAAGTTTCGCTGTGGAGAGTGTCTTTACGATCCCCGGGTTGGGGAGAGAGTTTGTTATGTCGATCGCAAACAGAGATTACACGTTGATCCTCGGACTGACAGTATTTATGGGAACCGTTGTGATCGTGCTTAATTTGATTACCGATCTGCTTGGAGCATGGTTTGATCCGAAGATCAGAAGAGCCTACAAAAGAACTTGAAAAAGTCCGATGCGAAACACTGCGGGAGGCACAAAATGCAGAAAGAAAGAGAAAGAAAAACTTTATACTTAGATGAAAAGGCGGCGCTTGCAATCCTTTTTGTCTGGATTTTACTGGCGGTGTGCGTCCCATTATTCGGACCGTATTCGCCCACTGATCAAAATGTACAAATACGAAATGAATCGTTCTCGGGTGCTCATCTTTTCGGAACAGATGAATTTGGGAGGGATAATTTTACGCGTGTTTGGTATGGGGCAGGGATCAGTCTTGTAATTGGACTGGGAAGTGCTTTGCTTAACGGAATGATCGGTATTTTGTACGGCGCAGCAGCCGGATATTGTGGGAAACGAATTGATCTGTTTATGATGCGGGCTGCGGATTTGATTGCTGCCATCCCGTCGGTTTTGTATGTGATATTGATTACACTTGTTATGGGCGCGGGGGTACAGAGTATGATACTTGGACTTTGTATTGCCGGATGGATTGACATGGCGCGAGTTGTACGGGGAGAGATTATCCGTTTAAAAGAAACAGATTTTTGCGCGGCGGCAAGGATTGACGGAATTTCAGATGTGCGGATTTTGTTTAAACATCTGCTTCCGAATGCGGCGGGAATGATCGCGGTAAATTTTTTATTTCTGATACCGCAGGCAATTTTTACAGAGGCGTTTTTAAGTTTTTTGGGCGTTGGATTATCTGCACCGACGGCAAGTTTGGGAACATTGATTCAGGAAGCAAGAGACCGGATGCTTCTCTATCCTCATGAGATCTTGTTTCCGCTTCTTGTCTTATGTGTATTGTTGATCGTATTTCATATCCTTGCAGAGGCAATGGAGAGAAGGGGAGGTCAGACAGATTGAGTATGCTTGATGTAAGATCGCTTTATGTAACATATTTGTCGAAAACCGGATCGGTTGAAGCGGTGCGGGGGATCGATTTTTCAGCAGAAGCGGGAAAGGTGACAGGGATTGTGGGGGAATCCGGATCCGGCAAGAGTACGGCAATGCTTGCGGTCATGGGGCTTCTCGGGCAGGAGGCTGCTGTGGAGGCAAAGGCGGTTACTCTTTCGGAGACGGCGGTCAAGGCAGGAGAAAATGCAGCGATCGTCTTTCAAGATCCTTTAAAATGTCTGAATCCGACGGTGAAAGTTGGAAGACAGATTGCCGAGACTGTTCGAAATCGAAAAAAATGTACATGGCATGAGGCGAAAAAACGTGCAGAAGAACTGTTGGAGTCGGTTGGTATCCAACACCCAAGATTGCGGATGAAACAATATCCTTTTGAACTTTCAGGCGGAATGCGTCAAAGAGTTGTCATCGCCATCGCCCTTGCCTGTGAACCAAAGCTGATTATCGCTGATGAACCAACGACGGCGCTGGACGCGGCCATGCGGATCCGAACGATTCTTCTGCTGAAGAAAGTTGTAAAAGAGACGGAGGCAGCGCTTGTCCTTGTAAGTCATGACATGGGGGTGATTGCAGCGGCATGCGATTACGTTTATGTGATGAAAGATGGGGAAATGATTGAAAGCGGGTGCGCAGAGGATCTTTTTTATGATCCTCAGACAGAATATACAAAGAAACTTTTATCTGATGCAAAGGCAGAACGGTTTTTGGTAAAAGAAAAAGAATCCGCTGTAGGTAAGGTGCCATTATTTACAGTAAGCCGTTTGAAAAGACAGTTCCAAAAAGAAGAAGGGGTGGATGAAGTATCATTTGATATTTATGAAGGAGAACTGTTTGCTCTTGCAGGAGAGAGCGGAAGCGGAAAGACAACGCTGGCAAAGATCCTTACGGGGATTGAGCGGCCGGATCGTGGAAAACTGTTTTATCGGGGCGAAGAGTTTGATCCTGCGGGCAAAAGAGAGAAAGGGAAAGCGGCAGGCAGAGTCAGAATGGTTTTCCAGGATCCGTATTCTTCTCTGAATCCGTGTATGACGATAGAAGAAATGTTAACGGAAACATTGCGGGCAAAAGAAAAACAGGGTGTCTCAGAAGGAAAACATAAGAGCCGGGAACAGCAGATTGAACAGATGCTTCTTCGTGTCGGACTGAGCCGGACAGATGCAAAACGGTATCCAGGAGAACTTTCAGGAGGTCAGCGCCAGCGCGCGGCGATTGCAAGAGCGCTTCTTGCTGAACCGGAACTTTTGATCTGTGATGAGGCGGTATCTTCTTTGGATGCTGCTACAAAGAAGCAGATTTTAAACCTGCTTCTGCAAGAGGTGGAAGAGAAGAGGATCGCGTGTTTGTTTATTTCTCATGATATGGATGTGATCAGGAGGATCAGTCACAGGACGGGGATTCTTTATAAAGGAAGACTTATAGAATGTGCTAACACACGCCAGTTGTGTAAAGATCCGTGGCATCCGTATACAAAGGTTCTTTTAGAATCTGTGATTCCGCCCGATCCGCTGAAAGCGAGAAAACGAAAAGCGCCTGTCGTTCATGAACAGAAGACAGAAGGCGGATGTCCCTGTTTTGGGATGTGCGGATATCGGATGGAAATGTGCCGAAAAGAGATGCCGAAGACGGATACGTTCGGAGACAGGAAGATCGCCTGTTGTCTTTATTCTGAAAGACAAAGCGGCGGGCGAGATCCTGCATACAAGATGACTTCGCAAATATAGAGAAGGGAAAATTTGAAACAGGAGAGATGAATTGTTGAGAGATAGAAAATATACAGAAGAAAAGAAAAACAAGAGTCTAAACAGGAGAAAGATTACAGTGACGGCAAAAAAAGGTATCGCACTGCTTTTGTCGGCTGTGCTGTTTGCTGGAACTGTTTTGACCGGCTGCGCCCATACAGAGCAGTCGGGAGAGAAAGGGGGAAAAAGTGACCGTTCTAAAAAAGAGATCACAGTTGCGATTAACAGTGAAACCGGTTCTTTGGATCCCGCAGGATCGATTGCGCTGACCTACCTTGCATATTCGGTAAGCGCATTGGATGAACTGCTGACATTTGATGAAAACGGGGAGATTGAATATCGTGCAGCACAGTCTTATGAAGTGAATGAAGATTTTACAACATGGACTTTTCATCTGCGTCAGGACGCCCTTTGGTCTGACGGAACAGAAGTGACGTCGGCAGATTTTAAAAATACGATCACACGGGCGCTGAAACCGGAATCAGGAAGCGGATATGCAGTATATCTTTTTCCGATTCTAAATGCGGAAAAGATCTATAAGAAAGAGGCAGATATGGAGTCGCTGGGAGTTGAACTTCCTGATGATAAGACGATCGTTTTCCATCTTGAGAAACCTTGCGTATATTTTTTAGATCTTCTCAGATTGCCTGTGTATACGCCGTCCTGTGTAAAATATGCAGACGCAGATAACAGCGGCTGGGACAAAGATCCGAAGAGAAGTTTGTCAAACGGACCTTTTTATTTGGCAGAATACGTTCCGAATCAGTATTTTGTCCTTGAAAAAAATGAACGTTATTGGAAGAAAGATGCGGTTCATCTGGATCGGATCACTTATCGGTTCTATGACGATACGCAGTCTATGGCAGCAGCTTACGAAACAGGAGAAGTGGATGTGGCAACTTCCCTGCCGTCTGCAGTCATGAAGTTATATGAAGGGAAAGAGGATTTGCTTGTGACAGATCAGATTGCTACCCGATATCTTTATTTTAATCTGAATGTAAAACCGTTTGACGATGTCCGTGTGAGAGAAGCCTTTAATCTTGCGGTAAACAGAGAAGAACTGTGCAAGATCGTCGGGGAAGATACGGAGCCGACCTATAATCTTGTGGCAAAATATATGAAAGATAAAAATACAGGGAAATATTTTACAGAAGAAGCAAAGCAGCCTTTTGAAGAAAATGTAGAACGTGCGAGGGAACTTTTGGCAGAAGCCGGATATCCGAACGGGAAGGGGTTTCCCAAACTGACATACAGTTATCCTTCGTTGGAACTTGATTCGGATACGGCGCAAGTCATTCAGGAGCAGCTCAAAAAAAATCTCAATATAGAGATTCAGTTAAATGCACAGGAATTACAGACGAATTACAGTATGCGTCATGCCGGTAATTTTGATCTGTGCCGGATGAACTGGACAGCAGATTTTTCAGATCCATACACATATCTGTCAATGCTTCTGTCAGACAGTACTTATAATTGCAGCGGGATTCAGGATCAGCAGTATGACGATCTTGTCCGTAAATCAGATTCCGAGACGGATCCTCAAAAGCGGTCGGCGCTGATGCATGAAGCGGAACAACTGGCGGTTGGAGAGCAGTTTTATATACTTCCTCTTTATGCGATGAAGAGTGTGAATCTTGTCAATCCTAAAGTCAGAGGAATCCGACAGATTCCGGCAAGCGGCGCTTTGGAATACCGCTATGCCGAAAAAGAATCTTAAGAGGAAGAAACGGTGATATCATCTGCTGAAAGCACAAAATAATGTCGGTTAATGACAGAGGGTACATCCGGTAGCTGTTGCAGCGCAGCCGCCGAGAGCCGTCTCTCTATATTCGGAAGGAAGCCGTTTTCCGGCAGTATACATGGCGTCTAACATTTCATCAAAAGGAATGAGCTGTCGGACGTTGCTCAAGGCAATTTCGGCTGCGGTCAATGCATTGGCAACCCCGGAAGCGTTTCGCATCTGGCAGGGACATTCCACAAGACCACCGACAGGATCACATACAAGTCCAAGCATATTCATCAGCACGGTAGATGCTGCGTCGAGACATTGCTGCGCAGAGCCGCCCATCAGTTCAACAGCGGCAGAAGCAGCCATTGCAGAAGCGACGCCTACTTCCGCCTGACAGCCGCCTACGGCGCCGGCAACGGTAGCGTTGCGCATGGCGAGGCAGCCGATAGCCCCTGCATTAAAAAGGGCAGAGACAATGTCGCTGTCGGAGAGGTCATAAGTTTCCTGAAGGGCGAGAAGAAGCCCGGGGACGATTCCTGCAGATCCGGCGGTAGGAGCGGCGACAATCAGTCCCATAGAGGCGCTTGTCTCAAGTACTGCCATGGAATAGGTGATTGCCAGGCTCAAAGGATCTTTGCAAATGCTTTTCCCTGATTCCCGGTGCTGGCTGACAAGCTTTGCTTCTCCCCCGATGAGTCCGCCCATAGAAGGCTTTGGATCTTCAACTGCAAAATGAGCGGAGTCTTTCATGATCTGCCACGTTTCGGACATCTGTTGAAGAAGATCCTCTCCTGGTCTTTCTGTGAAAGTCTCTTCTCTTATAAGCATGATCTGTGAAATGGGACAGTTGTTTGTATTACATAATTCGATCAGTTGACGTCCGTTTTTAAAATCCATTAAATTACTCCTTTCTTGCTGGGAAGCACGAGCATGACATCATGTACATAAGGATTGGTTTTGATCCGGTCGGCGGCAGTCTGCGGAAGGATTCCGTCCGATTCGACGATGCTGTATGCCGTACAGCCTTTCTCTTCACGATAAAGTTTCATGTATGCGATATTGACGTTCATCTCGCTCAGACAATTCGTAATATGAGCGATGACTCCGGGTTTGTCCTGCTGGACGACGATGAGAGTGCTGTATTCTCCGGTAAAGTCGACTTCTACTTCGTTGATCCGTGTGATTCGGATTTTTCCTCCCCCGACAGATTCTCCGCGAACCATAAGTTTTTGTCCGCTTTCATCGGTCATATGGATATCGACCGTATTTGGATGGACTTCGGTTTCTGTCGTGTTTGTAGTAAAGGAATAGACGAGTCCTCTTTCGTCTGCAATGGAAAATGAATGGGGGATTCTTCGGTCATCTGTTGAAAATCCCATGATTCCTCCAAGAAGGGCGCGGTCGGTTCCGTGTCCTTTGTAAGTTCTGGCAAAAGAGCCGTAAAGAATAAAATCTACTTTTTTAATAGCAGCGTTGGGCATTTTCCCTGCGAGAAGGGCGATTGCCGCTGCGCCTGCCGTATGTGAACTGGACGGACCGATCATATTTGGTCCGAGCACATCGAATACGCTGATAAAAGACATGAAAGTTCCTCCTGTGAATTTTCGGTTCATAATATTGACGCTTATACAGAGGTAGTATATCATGTTTTCAAATAAGAATGTGGATTGAAAGAAAAATATATGTTTCATTCTATTATGAAACTGGAGAGAAGGATGGTTTCAAAAAGATGATGGAATTAGTAACAGGAGGCAGCGGGAGCGGGAAATCCGCATATGCAGAAGAACGTATCTGTGCGCTGCACAGAGCGCTTTGCGCTGCGAAAGAAAATGGCGGGGAAAACCTGAGTTATATAGCGACGATGTATCCTTATGGAGCTGAAACGAAAGAGAAGATTGCCGATCATCGGATGCGAAGGGCAGGGAAAGGGTTTCAGACATTGGAGTGGTATACGGATATTACAGGGAAGATCCGACAGTTTGAAGCCGAAGGAAGATCAATCGGATGCGTCCTTTTGGAATGCATTTCCAATTTAACGGCCAATGAACTTTATATGGAAGAAGGAGCAAAAGAAGAGGCTGTCGGGGGCATTTTAGAAGCGGCTGCTTTGCTGAAAGAGAAAAGCAGCCATCTGGTTGTTGTGACGAATGAGATTTTTTCAGAGTCATCGGAAGATTCGGAACAGATGAGATATTATAAGTATGTTATGGGAACGATCAACCGAGAACTTGCGCAGATGGCGGATCAGGTTACAGAGGTTGTTTATGGAAGACCGGTCAAGAAGAAAGGATGGAACACAGGGGAGATGAGCGGGGTCACAGAGAAAATGAGCGGGCCTGCAAAAGGCATTAAGATCGTGACGGGAGGAGCGTTTCAGGGTAAACGAAAGTATGCCATGGAATGTTATCCTGAATTAAACTGGAGCAGCGGAGCCGACTGTAGTTTAGATAAAGTCGGAATTTGGGAAGCGGTAGATCAGTTTCATCTTTTTGTGCGTCGCTGGCTGGAAGCAGGGCGTGGGAAAGAGCAATTACTGGAAGCAATCGGCGATGAAAATCGGAATCTTGTGATCGTCAGCGATGAGATCGGATGCGGTCTTGTTCCGGTGGATGCTTTTGAGAGGGAATACCGGGAGACGGTCGGTCGGATCATGACAGAACTGACTGCAAAGGCAGTGCGGGCAGATCGCGTGATCTGCGGGATCGGTCAAAGGATCAAATGAGAAGAAAACAGATAGGAGGAATTCGAAGAAGATGATGTTGAGAGAAATAGAAAAAGTGCTTCCATCTGATATTGAAAAAAGAAGTTTTGAAATCATTACAGAGGAGCTGGGAGACAAAAAACTGATTCCGGGTACAGAGATGATCGTGAAAAGATGTATTCATACGAGCGCGGATTTTGATTATGCAGACAATCTTGTGTTTTCGGACAGTGTAGTTGAAAAGGCGCTGAAAGCAATCCGAAACGGCGCGTCTGTCGTGACGGATACACAGATGGGAAAAGCAGGGATCAATAAAAAATGTCTTGCGCGATACGGCGGAGAAGTCTATTGTTTTATGTCTGACGAAGATGTGGCTCAGGCGGCAAAGAAAAATAAAACGACGCGGGCTGCTGCCAGTATGGACAAGGCGGCAAAATTGGGAAATCATGTGATCTATGCGATCGGGAATGCGCCTACCGCGCTTGTTCGTCTGTATGAATTGATCAAGGAAGGTCGGATCAATCCTGAGCTTGTTATAGCAGTTCCGGTCGGATTTGTGAATGTTGTCCAGTCGAAAGAACTGATCCTGAGTCTGGAAGATACTCCGCATATCGTAGCAAGAGGACGCAAAGGCGGCAGTAATATTGCGGCATGTATATGTAATGCGCTTTTGTATATGGAAGACGGAGGAGCGGGAAGATGAAAAAACCGTATTTTCCTATGTTTGTCGATCTTGCAGGAAAACAGATCAAGGTAATCGGCGGCGGAAAGATCGCGCTGAGGCGGGTGAAGACATTGCTTTGTTTTGGCGCAGACATCTGTGTGATCGCACCGAAGATTCGAGAAGAGTTTTATTCTTTGGAGTCGGAAGGAACACTTACTTTTTTTGAAAGAGAGTATGAGAAAAATGATATACAAGGCGCGGATCTTGTGATTGCGGCATCAAACGGTAAGGAAGTAAATCGTTGCGTGTATGAAGCATGTAAAGAGGCAGGAGTTTTAGTCAATACGGTGGATGACAGGCGGTTGTGTGATTTTTATTTTCCATCTGTTGTGGTGACGGAAGATCTTGTTATCGGTATGAATTCAATGGAACATGATCCGAAGAAGGTGAAAGAAGCGAGATCGGTTATCGAAACAATGTTTGAAAACGAAAGAGATTATCGTTCTGAATAAATAATATGGAACAGGTGAAAGGATATTGCTTTATGATGCTGTCAGCAGAGAAATCTGTTGGCAGTTTTTTTACAATGGCGACGAGCCAAAGTTCGGACTTGCCTGAGACCTTGACGATGGCTTACAATCCCGGAATGCGCCTTTTGGAACTTCCGGCGAGTTGTTTATGGGGGGGACGCTGTTTTGTAAAATGAAGAGCGGACAGATTGTCGCAGGCGACAGAAAATGACGAGCCGACAAAAAGCATAAAAATAAAAAGAATAACAAGTGCAATATGTATAAATCGTAAAACAAAAAGAAGACCGGATAAGTAAAAATGCGGAAAAATATACAAAAAATTAATAATAAAGAAGTGGAATTTTGATATTTTGTATGATATGATATCTCTAATGGGCATTAACAGTAAGAATGGAGGTTGAAGAATGGCAGCAAAAAAGGCGACTGTTCCTTTCTCGGGAACAAAAGAACAGGAAGAAGCACTCATGAAAGTAATCCATGAGCTGAAAGATGAAAAAGGGGCGCTGATGCCGATCTTGCAGAAAGCGCAGGATATATATGGGTATCTTCCGATCGAAGTTCAGAAGATGATCTCGGATGAGACAGGGATTCCGATGGAGAAGATCTATGGTGTGGCAACATTTTATTCACAGTTTACATTAAGTCCGAAGGGCAAATACAGGATTTCCGTCTGTCTTGGAACGGCATGTTATGTGAAAGGTTCGGGAGATATTTACAATGCATTGATGGAAAAACTGGGAATTGTAGGCGGTGAGTGTACGCCGGACGGAAAATTCTCTCTTGATGCATGCCGTTGTGTCGGAGCATGTGGATTAGCTCCGGTCATGATGATCAATGACGAAGTATACGGACGTTTGACTGTAGATGATCTGGATGACATTTTAGCAAAATATGAGTAATGCCAAAATGATATTTCCGGGGGATACAGAGCCGGGAATAGAAGATATTTGTTTGGAAACAGGAAATGGAGGAGCAATATGAAATCTCTTGAGGAATTACATGAGATCCGTGAACGGATGCAGGGAATCGTAGGACTTAGAGCAGAGAATGCGGATCAGATCCTTGTAACGGTCGGCGTGTCTGAGAGTGGAAAGGCTGCCGGAGCCGGAAAAGTTCTGACAACGCTTTCCGATGCGGTTCAGGAACAGAATCTGACACATAAGATCAGAGTGACGCAGGACGGATATTTGGAAATGAGCGGACAAGAGCCGGTTATGGAAGTCGTGGAAAAAGGAAAAGATAAAGTTGTTTATGTGAAGATGACTCCGGAAAAAGCGCTGGAAGTGCTGAGTACCCATTTGCTCGGAGGACAGGTGGCTGCGGAATATACGTCTGCGGCGCAGGAACAGAAAGAATCATAGAAGAGGAGGCTTGAACATATGTATCGTTCACATGTACTTGTCTGCGGCGGAACGGGATGTACTTCATCCGGAAGTGCGCGGATCAGGGAAAGATTGGAAAAAGAGATCGAAGCGAATGGATTGTCTGAAGAAGTGTGTGTCGTTAAGACAGGCTGTTTTGGACTGTGCGCCTTAGGCCCGATCATGATCGTATATCCGGAAGGAACATTTTATTCGATGGTTCAGGAAGAAGATATTCCGGAAATCGTAACAGAACATTTACTGAAAGGAAAAGTTGTAAAGCGTCTGCTCTATGATGAGACGGTAAAGACTGATAAGATCATTCCGCTCAATGAGACGAATTTCTATAAAAAACAGCACAGAGTTGCTCTTCGAAACTGCGGTGTGATTAATCCTGAGAAGATCGATGAGTACATAGGTACAGGCGGATACGAGGCGCTGGGCATCGTGCTGACACAGAAGAAGCCGGAAGATGTGATCCAGATCCTCTTGGACAGCGGACTTCGGGGAAGAGGCGGAGCAGGATTCCCGACCGGATTAAAATGGAAATTTGCGGCAGGAAATGACGCGGATCAGAAATATGTCTGCTGTAATGCGGACGAAGGAGATCCTGGCGCGTTTATGGACCGCTCTATCTTAGAGGGAGATCCCCACGCAGTTCTTGAGGCGATGGCAATCGCCGGATATGCAATCGGGGCGTCTCAAGGTTATATTTACGTCCGCGCAGAATATCCGATCGCCGTAAAACGTCTTGAGATTGCGATCGGACAGGCAAGAGAGTATGGTCTGCTCGGAAAGAACATTTTCGACAGCGGATTTGATTTTGATATTGAATTAAGACTCGGAGCAGGAGCGTTTGTCTGCGGAGAAGAGACGGCGCTTATGACATCTATTGAAGGAAACAGAGGAGAGCCGCGTCCGCGTCCGCCGTTCCCGGCGCTGAAAGGATTGTTCCGGAAACCGACGATCTTAAATAACGTAGAGACATACGCGAATATTCCGCAGATCATTGTGAATGGTCCGGAATGGTTCGCATCGATGGGAACAGAAAAGTCAAAAGGAACGAAAGTATTCGCTCTTGGCGGAAAGATCAATAATACAGGTCTTGTAGAGATCCCGATGGGAACAACGCTTCGCGAGATTGTAGAAGAGATCGGCGGAGGCGTTCCGAACGGAAAGAAATTCAAAGCGGCTCAGACCGGAGGACCGTCAGGCGGATGTATTCCTGCGGAACATTTGGATATTCCGATCGATTATGATAACCTGCTGGCAATCGGCTCGATGATGGGTTCCGGCGGTTTGATCGTTATGGATGAAGATACTTGTATGGTCGATATTGCGAAGTTCTTCCTTGAGTTTACGGTAGATGAGTCTTGCGGAAAATGTACGCCGTGTCGTATCGGAACACGCCGTATGCTTGAGATCCTTGAGAAGATCACAAAAGGTCAGGCAACGATGGAAGATCTGGATAAGTTAGAGGAGTTATGTTATCATCTTCAGTCCAACTCTTTGTGTGCGCTTGGACAGACAGCGCCGAATCCGGTGCTTTCGACTTTGAGGTATTTCAGAGATGAGTATATTGCTCATATTGTAGATAAGAAATGTCCTGCCGGCGTATGTAAAGATCTCCTTCAATATAAGATCGATCCGGATAAATGTAAAGGCTGTACGCTTTGTGCGAGAACCTGTCCGGCGGATGCGATCATCGGCAAGGTAAAAGAAGTGCATATGATCAATCCTGAGAAATGTCTTAAGTGCGGAGCTTGTATGGAAAAATGCCGCTTTGGAGCAATTTACAAAGAATAGGGAGGGCAGAGAAGATGGAAAATGTGAATTTAAAGATCAATGGTTTGAATGTGACAGCGCCTGCCGGCTCTACAATCCTCGAAGCGGCGCAGGCTGCGGGAATCAGGATACCGACTTTGTGTTATCTGAAAGAGATCAATGAGATCGGAGCCTGTCGTATGTGCGTTGTAGAAGTAAAGGGCGCAAGAAATCTTGTGGCGGCATGTGTGCATCCGGTTGCAGAAGGAATGGAAGTACAGACAAATACACCGAAGCTTCTCGAATCAAGAAGAAGAACATTGGAGTTGTTGTTATCGAACCATGACAAGAAATGTCTGTCCTGTGTCAGAAGCGGACAGTGTGAGCTTCAGGAACTTTGTCAGGAACTTGGAGTGACAGATGAAAATTATTTTGAAGGCGAGACGCCCCATTATGAATTAGACGAAAGCGCAGTTCATATGGTTCGCGATAATAATAAATGTATTCTTTGCCGGAGATGCTCCGCTGTCTGTGAAAAAGTGCAGAGCGTAGGCGTGATCGGACCAAACAACAGAGGTTTTGCGACATTTATCGGCTCTCCGTTTGAGATGGGGCTGGGAGATACAAGTTGTGTCGGCTGCGGACAGTGTATTGCGGCATGTCCGACAGGCGCGCTTTATGAAAAGAGCAATATCGATGATGTCCTTGCTGCTATTGCAGACGAGACAAAACATGTTGTCGTGCAGCCTGCTCCGTCGGTGCGCGCGGCTCTCGGTGAAGAATTCGGTTATCCGATGGGAACAGATGTAGAAGGCAAAATGGCTGCCGCTCTTAGAAGGATCGGATTTGATAAAGTATTTGATACAGATTTCAGCGCGGATCTTACGATCATGGAAGAGGCGCATGAATTCCTCGACAGAGTGAAAAACGGAGGCGTTCTTCCGCTTATGACATCCTGTTCTCCGGGATGGGTAAAATATTGCGAACATTATTATCCGGATCAGCTTGACCATCTGTCGAGCTGTAAATCACCGCAGCAGATGTTCGGAGCGATCACGAAGACATATTATGCGGAAAAGATGAACATCGCGCCGGAAAATATTGTTTGTGTCAGCGTGATGCCTTGTACGGCGAAGAAGTTTGAGATCCAAAGAGAAGATCAGGACGCAGGCGGTGTTCCTGATGTAGATATTTCGATCACGACAAGGGAACTTGCCCGTCTGATCCGTAAAGTCGGAATTAATTTCCGCAGTCTTCCCGAGGAAGGCTTTGACGATCCGCTCGGAGAATCTACAGGTGCGGGCGTGATCTTCGGCGCGACAGGCGGTGTTATGGAAGCGGCTCTTCGTACAGCAGTGGAAGAACTGACAGGCGAGACACTTGAAAAAGTAGAATTTACAGAAGTGCGCGGAACAGAAGGTATCAAAGAGGCAGTTTACAGCGTTGCCGGGATGGATGTGAAAGTTGCCGTTGCTTCAGGACTTTCCAATGCAAAGATCATTATGGATAAAATAAGAGCAAAAGAGGCAGATTATCATTTTGTTGAGATTATGTGCTGTCCGGGCGGATGCGTCAACGGCGGCGGTCAGCCGCAAGTACATGCGGATGTACGCAACTTTGAAGATGTAAAGGCGATCCGTGCAAAAGTGCTTTACGATAACGACGCTGCAAAAACATTGAGAAAATCTCACGAGAATCCGTCTATCAAACGGGTTTACAGCGAATATCTCGGGGAACCGGGAAGTGAGAAGGCACATCACATCCTTCATACGACATATGTAAAACGTACAGTGAATTAAAAAGTCTGTGAAACAACTGATCCGGGTTGTTATGGGCGGAACTGTTACTATATGACAGATATTTTATAACACAGGAAAGTCTTTTAGACTTTCCTGTGTTATAATTATAAAAGCTGTTTTATTCAAAAGAGGACAGACAGGGGACAAAGATAAAACCGAAAACAGGCTGTGAAAGATGTGCCTCTGTCTGTTGATTTATCAGGAAAGGGGAATTGTATATGGGATGGGATTGGCATTTGTTTCGGAAAGATACGGCGTTTGCGACAAGAAATCTGATCTGGTACAGTCTGATCATGACGGTTGTGACAGAGCTGGTTTCTGCCATGGTTGGGGCGCTGACGAAGACAGGAGGTTCTGCGGAGTCGCTCCTTTCGGAGGTAACCGGAACAGCAGCTTCCGCAGGGATGATAGCGGGAGTTTTGATCGGAGTTTTCTGTCTTTTTAAGATTGACGGTTCAAATGCGGAAAAGATCAATCTTTTCCAAAAAACGGAACGGAAGATGACGGCAGGCGCGTTTTCAAGATTTTGTATTTATATAATCATGGCGCAGATGATTTTTTCATTGACTATAGGTGCAGCGGAATTGTTCTTGGATCAGTTGGGAGTTTCTTTGGATACGTTGGCGGAGCTTGCTTCGGTCGGCGGGGATATGGGAATTATGATAATGATCTATGCCGGATTCGTCGGACCGGTTGTGGAAGAGCTTGTTTTCAGAGGCTTTCTTATGAGACGGTTCGAAAAATATGGAAAAGGTTTTGCGGTTATCGTTTCGGCAGTTTTGTTCGGCATTATGCATATGAATCCGCTTCAGATCGTATTTGGAATACTCATGGGACTTCTTTTAGGATATGTGGCGATCGAATATTCGATAAAATGGTCGATTGTCCTTCATATTGCGAATAATTTTATCCTCGGAGATGTGATCGGCGGGCTGTTTGAACTGCTTCCGGATCATGTGGAAGGAATTGCGTTTACTGCATTTTTAGGTATTGGTTTTGTGGTTGGCATTATCCTTCTGATCATGAGAAGAAAAGAGTGGATCGGCTGGCTGAAAGAAAACGCGGCGCCCGGAAGTTATTATCTCAACGCGCTTACGACACCGTCAGCGGTCATTTATATTGGTTATAATCTGTTTAACGGACTGATGCTTTTGGCGTTTACATTTATGGAGCCGTTTTTGTAAAAAAGCGGACATCCTACAGGAGGTATGAGGAATGAAAGTCATTGATTTTAAAGATGCAAAATGCCGTCATTGTTATAAATGCGTACGAAACTGCGCAGTAAAAGCGATCAGTGTTAAAGACGAGCAGGCGCGCATTATGGTCGATCATTGTATCAACTGTGGGCGTTGTCTGGAAGTCTGTCCGCAGAATGCGAAAACATTTGCAAGTGATCTGGACAGAGTGAAAGGGTATTTGGCACAGGGATTCAAAACAATCATATCGATCGCTCCGTCGTATGCCGGAGTTCTTGATTTTGATCAGCCGGGGCAGGTCGTGGACGCACTTTTGAAACTCGGATTTTATGAGGTGAGAGAAACTGCGGAAGGGGCGGCTCTTGTGACAAATGAATATAAGAAACTTGTGCGGGAAAATCAGATGTCCAATATCATTACGACATGCTGTCCGAGTGTGAATGATCTGATTGAAAAATATTATCCCGACTGCGCGAAGTATATGGCGCCTGTCGTATCGCCGATGGTAGCCCACGGCAGATATATTAAGAAGATATATGGATCGGATGTGAAGGTTGTATTTTTAGGACCGTGTATTGCGAAGAAGCAGGAGGCGATCGGAGATGAGAGAGTGTTCGGAGCGATCGATGCGATTCTGACGTTTGAAGAGCTGGCAGACTGGTTCTCGGAAGCCGGGATCAATCTTCGTCAGTGCGAAGAGAAACCGATGGGGAATCCGGATCCTAAGATTAACAGGCTCTATCCTGTCAGCGGAGGGGTGATTCAGTCTGTGATCACAGAAGAAGATGCGGACGGATATCATAAAGTATTTGTGGACGGACTGGAAAACTGTATGGAGATGTTGGAATGTCTCGGAAAAGGAGAGCTGGATCATTGTTTTATCGAGGCGAACGTCTGTGAAGGCGGATGTGCGAAAGGTCCTGCGTCTGCACATTGGAACACATCTTATGTAAAGACAAAAGTAAAAATAGAAAACGGCGTTTCCTATAAAGCAGCGAGAGATCTTCCTGATATGACGGAGGAAGAATTGCACAAAGAGTTCGGAGATCACAGTCTTTCTGATGAGATGCCGTCGGAAGAACAGATCCGGCATATCTTAAAATCTACAGGAAAATATTCTGCGGAAGACGAATTGAACTGCGGGGCATGCGGGTATTCTACATGCAGAGAAAAAGCGGTTGCGGTCTTTCAGGGGAAAGCCGAACTGTCGATGTGTATGCCCTATGCACTGACGCAGGCAGAATCGATGTCCAATGTTGTGATGGATGTGACGCCGAATATGATCTTTGTCATTGGAAGCGATATGAAGATATTAGACTGCAACAGGAAAGGGCAGGATCTTCTCGGAGTCGGACGGGAGGAAGCGGTACAACGGTATATTTTTGAATTTATTGAGACCCAGGACATCGAAGAAGTTCTGAATACGAAACAATCTGTGATGCATAAAAAAATTAAGATCGATAACGACAGGCTGACAGTTGAGGAGACGATCGTATATATCGACAATCTGGACGCTGTTCTGGTGACATATCAGGATGTGACAAGGGAAGAAAAAGTGCGGGAACAGCATTATAAGCTGAAAGTCGGAACTGTGGAGATGGCGCAGAAGGTGATCGAAAAGCAGATGATGGTTGCGCAGGAGATCGCGGGACTTCTGGGAGAGACGACGGCTGAGACGAAGGTTACATTGACGAAATTAAGAGATTCGATCTTGAATGAAGAAGATTAAGAGGGCGAAAAAGAATGAGTGTAAGTATTGATGTGGCTTGGAAAAGTCTGAATAAGCATCATGAAGAGCTGTGCGGAGATAAGGTGGAAGTGCTAAAGACCGATGACTCCGACATTCTGATCCTTGCAGATGGGATGGGAAGTGGTGTGAAGGCGAATATTTTAGCGACACTGACATCCAAAATTCTCGGGACAATGCTCTATGAAGGGGCGGCTCTGGAATCCTGTGTGGAAACGATTGCGAAAACACTTCCAATCTGTCAGGTGAGAAAGGTGGCATATGCGACATTTTCTGTCTTGCAGATCTTTCACAGCGGTGATGCGTACCTTGTGGAGTTTGACAATCCGTCCTGTGTGTTTATCCGTAATGGAAAAATTGTAGATTATGCGTATGAAACCCGTGAGATCGAGGGGAAGAAGATCCATGAATATCGGTTCAAAGTACAGAAAAATGACTGCTTTGTTCTGATGAGCGATGGAGTGATCTATGCTGGGGCAGGATCGATCTTGAATCTTCAGGGGTGGACATGGGAAGCCATGGCGGAGTATACACTCAAATGTACGAAGAAGACGATGTCTGCCTCACGTCTGGCAGTGATGTTAAGTCAGGCCTGCGATGAACTGTACGAAGAAAAACCGGGAGATGACACAACGGTTGCGGTTGCGCGAGTGATTGAGAGAAGAGTTGTGAATATTTTTACAGGACCTCCGAAAGAGAAGGAAGACGATGAGCGGATAATGCACGAGTTTATGCGTATGGAAGGAAAGAAAGTTGTAGCCGGAGGAACGAGCGCCAACATTGCGGCGCGGATTCTCGGAAAGGACATTGTTACAAAGGCGGACAGCCGTAATCCCGATGTTCCTCCGACAGCGGTTATTGAAGGAATCGATCTTGTGACGGAAGGGGTTCTTACTCTGGGGAAATGTTTGAAGCTTTTGAAAAAATATGTAAGAGATGAGTTTGACGCGGAATTTTTTGATGAGCTTGATGCAGAAAACGGAGCGTCTAAACTGGCAAAACTTTTGATCGAAGAATGTACGGAATTGAATCTGTTCGTAGGGACAGCAGTCAATGATGCTCACAGAGAGTCGGAATTGAATTTTGATTTAAGTATGAGACAGAACCTGGTAGAGCAGCTTGTTTCTACAGCGGAAAAGATGGGAAGAAGAGTAAAAGTAAGTTATTATTAAGTGTTTTTTCGGGATGAAAAAGTGAAAGAAAGAAGCAGCATTGCTTCGCGAGCAGATAAGAAAAGGATCTGCTTACGAAAGGCAATGCTGCTTTTGTCAGAAATACCGGATAAAAATGTTTAGTACAAGAGATAACTGAAACAATCTTTCTCTTTTTTAAATGTTACGTCGGCATAATCGCGGGAGTCTCCGGTATGGTCGAGAAATTCGGGGTTATTGAGGTGAAGATGTTCTGCAATAAGTCGGAAATCCTCAGGCGCGGTGACTGTGAACATGGATGTTGCGTCTTTTTCATCTGATGGGTCATAAGTATCTGCATTAGGATCGGAATTGTTTTCGTCTTTGGCAGAAGAAAGGGATGCCAGAAGATTGTCCCATTTGTTTGCCTCCATCGAGTCTCCGCTTAAATATAAGGTGATCGTGTCAATATCTTCTGCGCTGATAAGTCTTTTTGGTTTATATCCGTATTTTTCCAAACAGGAGAGGGTGTTGTCATAGTTTTCATAAATATACAGTGCACCGACAGAGATCGTCTGGTAATGAGCTCCGTTTTCAGGTGACGTGACCGGATAGTTGACATCTATTGCGGTTTTCCATGACTGTGCTCCGTTTACCGATGAATGAAATGGAAGATCGGTATTTTTCGCCTTGTGAGGATCGTAGTGAATGGTAAGAGTCAATTCTCCGATCGGAGTTTCGCTCTCCAGTTTTCGGATATCTGCACTCAAGACGTCTTTTTCATAGGCGGTCAGAAGTTCCGTTCTTTGTTCAGGTGTCAGAAGCAACTCTTCGGAAGACATATAGATATCTTGAACCGCGATAGAAGATACCGTTTCTTTCCCGACATGGAAGATCGGGAAAAGTTCCCGTCGGTAAGTCTCCTTTTCGCAGAGTTGTGTGATTGTTTCAAGTGTTTCAGCATAGGAGACGCAGTAGTTCCGATAAATTTTCTTTCCGCTTTCCAGTTCGAAGCAAAATCCGGCACACAGATAATCATCGGAATCTTCAGACGTTCGAAGCAGCGCTTCATCGGAGTAGAGCGTACTTGGAGTAATGCCTTTTTTAACATTTTTGATTCCTGACTGCGCCAGTTCATATGCAATATCAATGTCATCGGAAAGAATGAATTCTTCTTTGTCAGCTGCTGAAGTATAGTCTTCGGGATACCAAAAATAGGAAGCAAATGAATCCGGGAGAACCCCGATCCGAGCAATCTTTTCCTCTTTTGGGAGATAAGTGTCATACCCGAATATGTCAAAATGGAAAACTGCAAGCAGGACGGCTACGAATCCGATGGCGATTGCAGAAGAAAGCCATCCTTTCAAAAGCATTTTCAAATCCTGACAGTAAATAAATTCAATCAGTCCGCACAACAGGATAATGGAGATCATGCTCAGGATGATGATCCATTTAGTGCCGGAAGTTCCGATAAACGAACTGGCAAGAAGGCTGGCAAACACGGCGGCAGGAATACTGATCAGCACTTTGAATACAGGAGCTGTAAGGTTGAAAGCAAGGGCGTTTCCGGCGGCTTCCGAAGGGTAAAAACGGTACAGCACGATCGAAGCGGCAAAAAGAACGATGATTAAAACAAGGGCGGCGCCGATCATGGGAATATTGAGATAGGAAGCGTTTCGTTCAAGCAGACGGATGAACAATGGAAACGGAGAAAAATATTCCGCAAGTTTTACAGATAACGTGCTGTAGGTGTTAAATGTTGTTTGGAAAAAAGCGTCCTGCAGTGAAGGCAGCAGCGTCAATACAAGGCTTGGATAGACGCCGATGACAAGTGTTCCGAGGAACATCGTTACGTTTTGTCCGGTCAGCATTCCTGCAAAAATACATGTGTGATAGATCAGGAGGAATCCGAGGATACCTACTCCCATTGACAGAAAACATTCTGCGGCAAGAGACGGGGTCATAATTCCTTTTCCGGCGCCTACAAGGATCGTCAGCACAGTACATATTACATAAGGAACGAGAAAAAGGAAAAGTCCTGACAGATAAGAGATCCCGAACAACTGATGGCGCTTTAGTGGAAGTCCGTGATAAAAATCAAGCTTTTCTTTTTTATGCATGAATTGAAATCCGCTTATTCCAATCGTTACTCCGAGAATTCCGATCAGTATGATGAGAAAAGCGGAATTATATCCACTGATGAATCCGGAAAATGTATCCGCGAATTCTTTTGATATTTCCGGAAGATCGGGATAGCTGTCAAGGTAGATCAGTGTGTAAACAGGCATTGACAGAAAGAACAGGACGCCGGAAAGGGCGGCAAGCCATCCTCTGTGACGTATGTCCTCCCAAATAAGTTTAATATAAGAAATCTTTGATATCATAACCGGCTGCCTCCGTTTCGCTTATAAATATTTCTTCGAGTGTGAGCGGAAGGACTTCCGCAAAAACAGGATCATAAGTCTGTACAGCAGAAAGAATTTCTGATTGATTTCCGCGAAGAGTGAGCGTCAGTAAAGAACCGGAGCGCTCCATCTTCAGTATTTTTATGGAAGACAGAAACTGCTGTTCCTTATGTGAGTCTTGGATGACACATTGCAGTTTGCAGACAGAGTATTTCATCTGATCTAAACTTTGGGTAAGCAGAAGTTTTCCCTGATGCAAAAGTCCGATGCTGTCACAGAAATCTTCGAGCTCCCGCAGATTATGTGAAGAGATGATCGGTGTGAAATCCCGATTCAATATCTCTGCGGCAAACAGGCTTTTAACAGCCTGACGGACAACCGGATCCAGTCCGTCGAATGTCTCGTCACAAAGGAGATATTTTGTTCCGGTACAAAGACCGAGCA
Source organism: Mediterraneibacter sp. (assembly GCF_030825015.1). Classification (NCBI taxonomy): domain Bacteria; kingdom Bacillati; phylum Bacillota; class Clostridia; order Lachnospirales; family Lachnospiraceae; genus Mediterraneibacter; species Mediterraneibacter sp. Next base: position 37,123 of record NZ_JAPJQP010000001.1, read on the forward strand.
AAATCGATACTTGTTTTTTCATTCCTTTTGAAAAGCTGCTGATCTTTCTTTTTGGGTTGAGATTAAATTTTTTTGTAAGAGAGTCAAACAGTTTTCTGTTAAATGACGGGTAACAGAGCATGTAGTAATTTCGCATTTGTTCGATATCTGCATTCGGAAAAAAGTAAGGTGTGTCCGATAGAAAGCAGACTTGTGATTTTACGGAAGGGTTCTCGAAAACAGGCTGTCCGTCAATGAGAACTTCCCCTTCGTTTGGTTTGAGAATACCGGATATCATACGCAGGAGCGTACTTTTTCCGGCCCCGTTTGATCCGATGAGTCCGAACACCATTCCGTCCTGAATAGAGGTTGTGACGTGATCGGAAGCGTGGATCATCCGAAATGTTTTGTCAAGATTCTTCAACTCGATCATGAGAGTTCTCCTTTCGATAGATCTGGTCAATAAGATGAGTAAAGTCTGCGCGTTTGATTCCCAGTTCTTTTCCATTCTTAATGAGGCGGACGGTATTTTCCAAAAGTTCTTTTTTTGTCTGTTCAATGAGTTCTGTCGTGTCAGAAACGAAATTTCCCCGTCCTTTTACAGGATAAATATAGTGCTCCTGCTCTAATAATGCGTACGCTTTCTGTATCGTGTTCGGATTGATTGAAAGCTCTATGGCAAGGGAGCGAACGGAAGGCATCTGCGAATCGGGCGGAAGTACGCCTTTTAAAATAAGAGTTTGAAATCTTTTTGCAATCTGTTCATATAACGGCAGTTTGCTTTGATAGTCAATGGAGATCATATTTGTTCCTTCCTTTAAAATGAGTGTATTAAGTGTATTACGATATATAGTACACTTATCGTATCATGAATTTTGCATAATGTCTATATGAAAAAGAAAAATAAGAGAGAAATATGGAGAGATAAAGAATGTAAATCTTGTGTAATGAAACGAATAGTGCTATGATAAGTCTGCTCGGCAAGCAAGCCGGCAATGAACAAATTTATCATTTATTTTCAGGAAAGGAATAAAAGTGTGACCTATAAAGAAGCAAGGGTATATTTGGATGAGTTGTCCAAATACGGAAGTGTACTTGGCTTAGATACAATTCGAGGTCTGCTGCGTGAACTTGGTAATCCCCAGGATCGGCTGAGGTTCATACATATCGCAGGAACGAATGGAAAAGGATCTGTGCTCGCTTACACTTCTACAATATTAAGTGAAGCAGGATACCGGATCGGGCGTTATGTATCACCGACAGTCGTTTCATATCGTGAGCGGATACAAGTTGACGGAGATATGATATCGAAGCATAGTTTTGCAGAAGAGACAGAAAAAGTTCAAGATGCTATCGTTCGGTTAAAAGAAGCGAAAGAACCGCTTCCGACAGTCTTTGAGGCTGAGACGGCGATAGCTTTTTTGTATTTTGAAAAGAAAAAATGTGACTTTGTTGTTTTGGAATCGGGGTTGGGAGGCAAAGAAGATGCGACCAATATTGTGAAAAATACAGTTTGTGCCGTGTTTTCTTCGATCAGTATGGATCATGTCGGGATCATCGGCAATACACTCTCTGAGATTGCGGAAACTAAAGCCGGGATCATGAAACCGGGATGTACGGTAGTGTCGGCGCCGCAAAAATCTGAAGTGCGGATTGTTTTGGAACGAAAAGCAAAGGAACTTGGATGCCCGCTCTTTTATGCAGAGCCGGAAAAAGCTGTTATCTTAGAAGAAGATTACCGCGGTATGAGGTTTTCTTATAAAAGTACCGAAAATATACAGATCCGTCTGTCAGGAACTTATCAGCTGATCAATGCAGTTACTGCGTGGGAGACCGTACATGTTCTGAAACAGTCAGAAGAGAAGCCGTTTTGGCAGAAGGAACAAGACTGGGAACAGTCGGTGAAGACAGGTTTTTTGAAAACAGAATGGTTCGGAAGATTTACCAATATTTCAGAACGTCCGATCGTTCTTGTGGACGGCGCTCATAATGAGGATGCGGCAAAAAGGCTGGCGGAATCGGTACGGACGTATTTCCCGGGAAAGAAACTGATCTATATTATGGGCGTTTTTCGGGATAAAGAATATGATAAGATCATTCGGAGCATGATCCCTTATGCAAGATGTGTGTATGCAGTGGATCTTCCCAATACGGAACGGACCTTAAGTGCACAGAAACTAAAAGAAGCCGTTTTGGCAGAATCAAAAGATGTGCCGGTATATGCAGTCGGACAGATCCGACAGGCGGTGAAAAAAGCGCTTCGGGATGCGGGGGAAGACGATATTATTCTTGCATTCGGATCTCTGTCTTATTTAGGGCAGGTAAAAGAAGCGGTTTACAAAGAGCAGACGGAGCAAAAAAGGCATTTAATAGAAGATGAAGGATGAAAAAATGATAGATCAGGAGAAAGTAAAAGAAGCAGTCAGATTATTATTGGAAGGAATCGGAGAGGATGTCGGAAGGGAAGGGCTGATTGATACGCCGGATCGGATCGCCAGAATGTGTGAGGAAATATACGGCGGGTACGAAGAAGATGCAAAACACCATTTAAGGAAAACGTTTCATGCGCAAAACAGCGAGATGGTTGTGGAAAAGGATATTACTTTTTATTCTATGTGTGAGCATCATCTTCTCCCTTTTTATGGGAAAGCTCATATTGCGTATCTTCCGGATGGGAAAGTCGTAGGTCTTAGTAAACTGGCTAGAACTGTAGAAGTGTTTGCAAGAAGACTCCAGCTTCAGGAACAGCTCACAGGGCAGATTGCAGATGCACTGATGGAAGAGATCGCGCCGAAAGGGGCGGCAGTTATTATTGAAGCGGAGCATATGTGTATGACGATGCGGGGAATAAAGAAACCGGGAAGTAAGACCGTGACGATTGCAAAAAGAGGAGCGTTTCAGACAGATCCTCTTTTGGAAGAACGTTTTTTCAGAATGCTTGAAAGAGGCTAGATCAGACAGATGAAAGAAAAGGACTGCCGGAGGAAAAGATAAAAGATATGGAAAGAGTAAATGCGGTGATGAGTCATCCGTTATATAAAGAATATTACAGCAGGCTGGAAAAGGCGGAAAAAGACCGGATTTTTTGCAGACATCAGATGTCTCATCTTCTTGATGTGGCAAGGATCGCGTATATTCTTAATTTGGAAAATGCAGACGGATTTCGAAAAGATGTGATTTATGCGGCGGCAGTACTGCATGATATAGGAAAGTCTCTTCAGTATGAGGAAGGGATTCCCCATGAGATCGCCGGAGAGGAGATCGCCGGAAAGATCCTGGCAGAACTTCCGAAGGAAATCACTTTTTCTGAAGAAGAGAAGACAGAGATCATCGCCGCGGTGCGCGGACATCGGCGGCTTCGAAAAAATGCAGGAAGATTGGAACAGCTTCTGTATGAAGCGGATAAGGCGTCCAGGGTATGTTTTGCCTGTCCGGCACAGAGGGAATGTAACTGGGAAAAAGAAAAGAAAAATATGGAGATAAAAATATGATCATAGGCGGAAAAGAATTTGACACAGAACATAATACATATCTTATGGGGATTTTGAATGTGACCCCTGATTCCTTCTCGGATGGAGGTCGTTTTGATAAGATGGATGCGGCGTTATCTCATGCAGAGCAGATGGTGAGAGAGGGCGCGCATATTTTGGACGTAGGCGGGGAATCAACCCGTCCCGGTCATGTTCAAATTACAGATGAGGAAGAGATCGGCAGGGTCGTTCCGGTTATTGAGAAACTGAAGAGGGAATTTGATGTTCCTGTTTCTGTTGATACATATAAAAGTGCGGTGGCAGAGGCGGCGATTCGTGCCGGAGCCGATCTTGTAAATGATATATGGGGATTGAAATATGATGAAAAAATGGCGGGCGTTATTGCTGCAAATCAAGTTGCGTGCTGCCTGATGCATAACCGGACGGAGGCGTCATACAACAGGTTTCTTCCTGATTTTATGGAAGATATGAGAGAGTGTGTTAAAATTGCAGAACGGGCAGGGATCTCTCGGGATCAGATGATTCTTGATCCCGGAGTCGGCTTTGGAAAGACATATGAAATGAATTTGGAGATCATACAGAAGCTGGAGGTGATGCATGAATTGCATCTTCCGATCCTTCTTGGAACGTCCCGGAAATCCGTGATCGGTCTTACACTGGATCTTCCGGCAGACGAGCGGGAAGAAGGAACGGCAGTGACGACGGTCTATGCAGTACAGAAGCGATGTGCATTTGTACGCGTTCATGATGTGGAAAAAAATAAAAGGGCAATTCTTATGACGCAGGCGATCATGCGGGAACATGAAGTATAATCAGGACTGTAAAACAGGCAAGCGAAGCTGTCGGGCTGACTGCTTCGCTTGCGTGCAGTTTAGATAAAGGAAGGTTTGACGTACAGGAGAATGTGCAGCGGAGAGGAAGAAAGATAGAAAATGAGAAAAAAATATGATGAAATTAGAATAGAAGATCTGGAAGTGTTTGCAAATCACGGTGTGTTTCCGGAAGAAAATGTGCTGGGACAAAAATTTTTGGTTTCGGCAGTTCTTTATACAGACACACGAAGAGCCGGGCTTGCAGATGATCTGACCGCATCCATTCATTACGGAGAAGTGAGCGCTTTTATAGATCGCTATTTGCGGGAACATACCTTTCAGCTTTTGGAACGGGCGGCGGAAAGCCTTGCAGAAGAACTTCTGCTGGATACGGCCGGACTTCAGAAGATCCGGCTGGAGATTAAAAAACCGTGGGCGCCTGTACGGCTTCCGCTGAAAACGGTCAGCGTTTCGATCGAGCGTGGATGGCATACGGCATATATTGCGCTTGGTTCTAACATCGGAGATAAAGAAAAATATATTGCCGATGCAGTAAAAGCATTGGATGGGATAAAAGGCTGCCGTGTTGAAAAAGTTTCTGCTCTGATTGAGACGCCTCCGTACGGAGTGACGGATCAAGATGATTTTCTGAATGGATGTCTGAAATTAAAAACACTGCTTTATCCTGAGGAACTTTTGAAAGAGTTAAACAAAATTGAAAAAGCGGCGGGCAGGGAGAGAAAGATCCACTGGGGACCGAGAACGCTTGATCTGGATATTATTTTATATGATGATCTTGTGTGCCAGGAGGATCATTTATGTATCCCTCATGTAGAAATGCATAAAAGGGAGTTCGTGCTCCGTCCACTGACGGAGATTGCACCGTATGTCCGTCATCCATTGTACGGAAAGACTGTAACGGAAATGTTGGAAACCTTACAGAGGAATGTCGAAAAATAGAGCAGAAACTTCGGGCTGCTGCGGCATTTTTTGGAAGAAAAAGACGTCGTCAGTAATCATACCGATTATAAGTGAATTGTATGAAAAAGGTCGTACAAAGCCTTTCATAGAAAAATCTTGATTTTTATTATCTTCTATGCTATTCTGAACTGTGTCGTGTTAAAGCACGAAAGAGAAAACTCAGGAGAGTCTCTTTGCTGTCTGTGGTGAGGGCGGCGAAAGAGCGCCGAAGGTGTAAGCGGCGGATTCGGCTTTTGATAGCGAATGCTGCGAGTCTCTCAGGCAAAAGGATGGAGGTATAAAGGAATGTTAGAGCAAATCGACCAAATCATTAAGGTGATCGACGAGGCAGTGTGGGGACTGCCATTGATCATTCTGATCCTGTTTACAGGATTTCTTCTCACAACCCGGCTGGGTCTTTTACAAATAAGACATCTCGGGAAAGCACTAAAATTTATGTTTCAAAATGAAGAGGATGGACATGGTGAAGTGACCAGTTTCGGAGCGCTTTGTACAGCGTTATCGGCAACGATCGGAACCGGAAACATCACAGGAGTTGCAACCGCATTGGCGGCAGGCGGTCCGGGAGCGCTGTTTTGGATGGTTATCGCGGCGTTTTTCGGAATGGCGACAAAATATGCGGAAGGCCTTTTGGCGATCAAATATCGCACGATCGACAAAGACGGGCATGTCCTCGGAGGACCGTTCTATTATATTGAAAACGGAATGGGTAAGAACTGGAGATGGCTGGCTAAGGTTTTTGCATTTTTCGGAGCCGGTGTAGGTCTCTTTGGTATCGGTACGTTTACGCAGGTAAACAGTATCTCGTCAGCAGTAAAAAACTTTTTTGATCCGAAATCGGCAAATGTTGTTTTTTCTGCTTTTGGTCATGATTATACAATGGCTACGGTTGTGACAGGACTGATCCTGACGCTTTGTGTCGGACTTGTCGTGATCGGCGGCATTAAGAGAATCGCAAAAGTGTCGGAAGTTGTTGTTCCGTTTATGGCGGTGCTTTATGTGGCGCTTGGTGCGATTATCATTATTACAAATATTACGGCTGTTCCGGCAGCGCTTGTTTCGATTGTAAAATCAGCGTTCACAGGCAGTGCGCTGGCAGGCGGTGCGATGGGAACGATGGTTGTTGCGATGCAGAAAGGGATTGCGCGCGGGATCTTCTCGAATGAATCAGGACTTGGAAGCGCGCCGATCGCAGCGGCAGCGGCAAGGACGAAAGAACCGGTTCGTCAGGGACTTGTTTCTATGACGGGAACATTTATTGACACAATCGTAATCTGTACGATGACAGGTCTTTCTATCGTGATTGCGGGTACTTGGATGAATCCGGAACTTGAAGGCGTTGAAATTACGGTGGCTGCATTCCAAAAAGGATTGCCATTCCCTCCGGTTGTGGCTTCGTTTGCCTTGATGCTCTGCCTTGTGTTCTTTGCATTTACGACAATACTTGGCTGGAACTATTACGGTGAGAGATGTATCGAATATCTCTTTAACAGAAATCAATCTGTAGTGAAAGGATATCGCTGGCTCTATATCCTTGCAGTATTTATCGGACCGTATATGACAGTTGCGGCTGTCTGGAATATCGCGGATATCTTTAACGCGTTGATGGCATTTCCGAATCTGATCGCTCTTTTGGCGCTGAGCGGAGTTGTCGTGAGCGAAACGAAAGACTATTTCGCAAGACAGAAGAAGGCAAAGTAAAGAAAAGAATGAAATTGTAAACGAAAAAGAAAAGTCTGTACTTATCAATTAGATAGGGCAGGCTTTTTTTGCTGGCGACCATTTCCGGTAATTTCTTCGTTTTGTGTACTTCATAAGAAAATGGGTAAAGTGACAGATAATTTTATCTGTGGTGTTTATTTGTGTAAAAGGAAACGGAAATATTCCTATAAAAACGACAATCTTTCGTAAAAATACAGTTGTTCTGAAAATACATTATCATGTGTTTTGGGGATTGCATTATACTATATTTTGTATTAGAATAGGATTTAGACAGCGCGGAACATGAAAGCCGTGTGATGCGAGATATGAGGCAAACTTTCCGCAAAACATCCGCAGGAGCAGAGAAGCGGAATGCATATGAAAAAAAAGATAGATGAGGAGAGGCAGAATATGAAGATTATCAAGAGAAATGGAGCAGAAGAAGTATTTGACATTAAGAAGATTGTCGTTGCTGTGACGAAAGCGGATTCTTCTTCAGAAGGAAGAAGCCTGACAGATTCTCAGATCGAAGATATCGCAGAATTTGTTGAATTTAAGTGTAATAAGCTGAACCGTGCAGTTTCCGTTGAGGAGATACAGGATCTTGTGGAAGATCAGATCATGGCGACAGGCGCGTTTGAGCTGGCAAGAAGATATGTGAGATATCGCTATAAGAGATCACTTGTGCGTAAGGCTAACACGACGGATAATAGAATCCTTTCCCTGATCGAATGCAACAATGAAGATGTAAAACAGGAAAATTCTAATAAGAATCCGGCGGTTAACAGTGTACAGCGCGATTATATGGCCGGAGAGGTGAGCCGTGACCTGACACAGAGAATGCTTCTCCCGGAAGATATCGTGGAGGCAGATAAAGAAGGGATCATTCATTTTCATGATTCGGATTATTATGCGCAGCATATGCATAACTGTGATCTTGTGAATTTGGAAGATATGCTTCAGAACGGAACAGTTATCAGCGGAACAATGATTGAAAAGCCGCATAGTTTCTCTACGGCATGTAATATTGCAACGCAGATTATTGCACAGGTGGCAAGCAATCAGTATGGCGGACAGAGCATTTCCCTCGCGCATCTTGCACCGTTCGTTCAGGTGTCAAGAGACAAGATCCGCACAGAAGTTCTTCAGGAGATGGAGATGGTAGGAATTGATTATCCGAAGCAGGTGCTCAACGATATCGTGGAAGGACGTCTGAAAAAAGAGATTATAAAAGGAGTGCAGACGATCGAATATCAGGTGATCACTCTGATGACGACAAACGGTCAGGCTCCGTTCCTTACAGTATTTATGTATCTTAATGAAGCGAAAAACGAGCAGGAGAAAAAAGATCTTGCAATGATCATTGAAGAGACATTAAAACAGCGCTACAAAGGTGTGAAAAACGAGGCCGGCGTATGGGTGACACCGGCGTTCCCGAAACTGATCTATGTGTTGGAAGAGGACAACATCGAAGAGGGCGCTCCGTATTTCTATCTGACAGAACTTGCGGCAAAATGTACGTCGAAACGTCTTGTCCCGGATTATATTTCCGAGAAGAAGATGAAAGAACTCAAAGAAGGCAACTGCTTCCCTGTTATGGGATGCCGCAGCGCGCTTAGTCCATGGAAAGATGAAAACGGAAACTATAAGTTCTACGGACGTTTCAATCAGGGTGTTGTGACGATCAACCTTGTAGATGTAGCTCTGTCTTCAGGCGGAGATGAGGATAAATTCTGGAGGATATTTGATGAGAGGCTGGATCTTTGCTACCGTGCATTGATGTGCAGACATAACCGTCTGAAAGGAACTCTTTCTGACGCGGCTCCGATCTTGTGGCAGTTTGGCGCTTTGGCTCGTCTGAAAAAGGGAGAGACGATCGATAAGTTACTTTACGGCGGATATTCTACGATTTCTCTCGGATATGCAGGTTTGTATGAGTGTGTGAAATATATGACAGGAAAATCCCATACGGATCCGTCTGCAACACAGTTTGCTCTTGATGTAATGAAGTATATGAATCAGGCTTGTGACAGATGGAAAGCAGAGACGAACATTGGTTTTAGCATTTATGGTTCTCCGATCGAGAGTACGACATACAAATTCGCAAAATGCCTTCAGAAAAGATTCGGTCTTGTTCCGGGTGTGACAGATAAAAGCTATATTACAAACAGTTATCATGTAAACGTATGCGAGCCGATCGACGCCTTCGATAAACTGAGATTTGAATCCCAGTTCCAGGCGCTTTCCACAGGCGGAGCGATCAGTTATGTAGAAGTGCCGAATATGCAGGATAACATTCCGGCTGTTCTTCAGGTGATCCGTTTTATCTATGATAATATCATGTATGCGGAACTGAATACGAAGAGTGACTACTGCCAGGAATGTGGATTTGACGGAGAGATCCAGATCGTGACATCTGAGGACGGAAAGCTTGAGTGGGAATGCCCGCATTGCGGAAACCGCAATCAGGATACGCTGAATGTTGCAAGACGTACATGCGGTTATATCGGAACACAGTTTTGGAATCAGGGAAGAACGCAGGAGATTAAAGAAAGGGTGCTTCACCTGTAGAAGGCTGGGCAAGAAACAAAGAGGGATAAATGAATCAACAGAAACAGGATGCCCTGCTTGGTATCCTGTTTCTTGGTATGACGACCGCTTACAATCCCAAAAGGCGTCTTTTGGCACTTCCGGTGATTGGCAATGGCGGATATGGATATCAAAGGGATAAGAGTGTAGAGGAAAGGTGTGAGTTCAGGTGTATTACGGAGAAATAAAAAAGTGTGATATTGCAAATGGGGAAGGCGTGAGAGTCTCGTTGTTTGTTTCAGGATGTACGCATCATTGTCCGGGGTGTTTCAACGCAGATACGTGGAATTTTAAATACGGAAGCGAATATACAGAGCGTACCGAAGAAGAGATTTTGGATGCCCTTTCACCGGGGTATATTAATGGGCTGACTTTGCTTGGCGGCGAACCGTTTGAGCCGGAGAATCAAAAAACGCTTGTCGGACTTCTGCGCAAAGTAAGAGAAAGATACCCTGAGAAAAATATATGGTGCTACACCGGATATCTGTATGATGAGGAACTTTTAAATGACAGCCGCGCCAGATGCGAGTATACCGATGAAATGCTCTCTATGATCGATGTGCTTGTGGACGGGGAATTCGTGGAGGCGCTAAAAGATATCCGTCTTGTATTCAGAGGTTCATCAAACCAAAGGGTCATTAATGCGAAAAAAAGTCTTGAAAAAGGCGAGATTGTTATGTGGCAGCCGAAAGTAAAGAAAGGCGTGTAAAAAGAAAGTTTATTTTTGAAATTTTGATCATATTTGACCGAAAATTCACCTCTTATTTAGAAAAATTTATCAGTTGAAATATGGGCTCGGTTGTAGTATAATCTTTACAATTTGAGAACAAGGGCGCTCTGGATGAAAAGACTCCAAGAGCGCCTTTCCTGTATCAACTGTTTCGCAGAGAAGATTTTTTTCAAAAACATTTTGGAAAACGGGCGGTTGGAGGGGGAGATTGCAGGCTGAACGATCTGCCGTCAGAGTCTTAAATGAATATACGAAAGGGAAGGGTGAACAGATGAAAGCATTTCTAATATTGGAAGATGGTACGGTGTTTACAGGAACGAGCATCGGCTCAACGCGGGACTGCATCAGTGAGATTGTATTTAATACTTCGATGACAGGTTATCTTGAGGTGCTGACAGATCCCTCTTATGCGGGGCAGGCAGTTGTTATGACATATCCGCTGATCGGAAATTATGGAATCACGCCGGATATGGAGTCCGGGAGAGCATGGCCGGACGGATATATTGTGAGGGAGTTATCCCGTATGCCGAGCAATTTTCGATGTGAAGGAACGATTCAGGATTTTTTGAAAGAACAGGACATTCCGGGGATTGCGGGGATAGATACTCGTGCTCTTACAAAGCTTCTGAGGGAAAAGGGTACGATGAACGGAATGATCACAACGAACGAGTCCTATGATCTGGAAGAAATCCTTCCGAAACTTAAGGCATATACAGTCGGGGACGTCGTATCAAAAGTAACGTGCAAAGAGAAATATGTTGTTGAAGGGGCCGGGAAGAAAGTTGCGCTTCTTGATTTTGGGGCAAAAAATAATATCGTGAAGTCGTTAAATGACAGAGGATGCGAAGTAACTGTTTATCCTGCCGATACATCTGCGGAAGAGATTATCGCATCAAAACCGGATGGGATCATGTTGTCTAACGGACCGGGAGATCCGTCTGATTGTACTTCTATTATAGAGGAGATCAGAAAATTATATGAGACGGATATTCCGATTTTTGCCATCTGTCTCGGACATCAGCTTATGGCTCTTGCAACAGGTGCAAAGACACATAAACTGAAATACGGACATCGGGGAGGCAATCACCCGGTTAAAGATTTAAGTACAGGAAGGGTTTATATTTCATCTCAAAATCACGGATATGTTGTAGACGAGGGCAGTTTAGATGAAAATACGGCAGTTCCGGCATTTGTTAATGTAAATGACGGAACAAACGAAGGGTTGTCCTATGTGGGAAAACAGATTTTTACGGTACAGTTTCATCCCGAAGCATGTCCGGGACCACAGGATTCCAATTTCTTATTTGACAGGTTTGTTGATATGATGAAAGGAGCGAAATAATGCCTAGAGATTTTAGTATCAAAAAAGTATTAGTCATAGGTTCGGGCCCGATCGTGATCGGACAGGCGGCGGAGTTTGATTACGCAGGTACGCAGGCATGCCGTTCGCTGAAAGAAGAAGGGATCGAAGTAGTTCTTCTTAATTCCAATCCTGCCACGATCATGACAGATAAAGACATCGCAAACCGTGTATATATCGAACCGCTTACAGTAGAAGTAGTAGAACAGCTTATCCAAAAGGAAAAACCGGACAGTGTTTTGCCGACGCTTGGTGGTCAGGCAGGATTAAATCTTGCGATGGAACTGGAAGAAGCCGGATTTTTAAAAGAAAACGGTGTACGTCTGATCGGAACAACTTCAGAAACGATTCGAAAAGCGGAAGATCGTTTGGAATTTAAAGCGACGATGGAGAAAATCGGAGAGCCTGTCGCGGCATCTCTTGTTGTAGAAAATGTAGAAGACGGACTTGCCTTTGCAAATGAGATCGGCTACCCGGTTGTGCTTCGTCCTGCTTATACACTCGGAGGAAGCGGCGGCGGTATTGCGCACGATTCGCACCAGTTGATTGAGATCCTTGAGAATGGTCTCAGACTTTCCCGTGTGGGACAGGTTCTTGTAGAACGTTGCATCGCAGGCTGGAAGGAAATTGAATACGAGGTGATGCGTGACAGCAAAGGGAACTGTATTACAGTATGTAATATGGAAAACATCGATCCTGTAGGCGTCCATACAGGAGACAGTATCGTAGTTGCGCCGTCGCAGACACTTGGTGATAAAGAATATCAGATGCTTCGGACTTCTGCTTTGAATATTATCAGTGAGCTGAATATTACAGGAGGATGTAATGTGCAGTATGCGCTTCATCCGGAGACTTTTGAGTATTGTGTGATTGAAGTGAACCCGCGAGTGAGCCGTTCTTCTGCGCTTGCGTCCAAAGCGACCGGATATCCGATTGCAAAAGTAGCTGCAAAGATTGCTCTTGGATATACGCTTGATGAGATTAAAAATGCGATTACACAGAAGACGTACGCAAGTTTTGAGCCAATGCTCGATTATGTGGTTGTGAAGCTTCCCCGTCTTCCGTTTGACAAATTTATCAGCGCGAAACGTACTCTGACAACGCAGATGAAAGCAACCGGAGAAGTTATGAGCATATGCAGCAGTTTTGAGGGCGCGCTTATGAAAGCAATCCGTTCGCTGGAGCAGCATGTGGACAGCCTGATGTCGTATGATTTTACGAAACTTTCAAAAGAAGAACTTTTGGAACAGCTTGCAGTCGTAGATGACATGAGGATGTGGAGAATCGCGGAAGCTCTTAGAAGGGGAATCGATTATGATACAATCCATGCCATTACGAAGGTAGATAAGTGGTTTATTGATAAATTTGCGATTATCACAGAGATGGAAGAAGCTTTGAAGACGCAGGAACTGACAGTTGAGTTGTTGAAAGAAGCGAAGAGGATAGAGTTTCCTGATAGTGTGATTGCTCGTCTGACCGGAAAAAGTGAGCGAAACATTCATGATATGCGTCATGAAAACGGAATTGTTGCGGCGTATAAGATTGTCGATACATGTGCAGCGGAATTCGCAGCAGAAACGCCGTATTATTATTCTGTTTTCGGCGGCGAAAATGAAGTGGAAAAAACAGACCGGAAAAAGAAGGTGCTTGTTCTTGGTTCCGGTCCGATCCGAATCGGACAGGGAATCGAATTTGATTTTTGTTCTGTGCACTGTACATGGGCGTTTGCAAAAGAAGGATACGAGACAATCATTGTAAATAATAATCCGGAGACGGTAAGTACCGATTTTGATATTGCAGATAAACTGTATTTCGAACCTCTTACACCGGAAGATGTGGAAAGCATTGTAGATATTGAGAAACCGGACGGGGCGGTTGTGCAGTTCGGCGGACAGACAGCGATCAAACTGACGGAAGCGCTCATGAAAATGGGAGTTCCGATCCTTGGAACTTCCGCAGAAAATGTTGACAAAGCAGAAGACAGAGAATTGTTTGACGAGATCCTTGAGGAGTGCGAAATTCCGCGTCCTACAGGGGGAACAGTGTTCACGGCAGAAGAAGCGAAAGAAGTGGCAAATAAACTCGGCTATCCGGTTCTTGTCCGTCCTTCCTATGTTCTCGGAGGACAGGGAATGCAGATCGCGATCAATGATGACGATATTGATGAATTTATCGGTATTATCAACCGAATCGCGCAGGATCACCCGATCCTTGTAGACAAATACCTTCAGGGAAAAGAGATTGAAGTTGACGCAGTATGTGACGGAACGGATATTTTGATTCCGGGTATTATGGAACATATCGAGCGCGCGGGAATTCATTCAGGAGACAGTATTTCTGTCTATCCGGCACAAAGTCTGACAGAAGGTGCGAAAGCAAAAATTGCAGAATATACGAGAAGACTTGCAAAATTACTGCACGTTATAGGGATGATCAATATTCAGTTTATCGTCTGCGGCGAAGAGGACGTCTATGTAATCGAAGTGAATCCTCGTTCCAGCCGTACGGTTCCGTATATCAGTAAAGTGACAGGAATTCCGATCGTTCCTCTGGCAACGCAGGTGATTATCGGAAAGAAAATAAAAGAACTTGGATATACGCCGGGACTCCAGTCTGAAGCGGATTATGTGGCGGTCAAAATGCCGGTATTCTCCTTTGAAAAGATACGCGGCGCAGATATCAGCTTAGGACCGGAGATGAAATCTACAGGGGAGTGCCTTGGAATTGCGAAGACGTTTGATGAAGCTTTGTATAAGGCGTTTATCGGGGCGGGAATCAGACTTCCGAAATTCAAAAATATGATTATGACTGTTCGGGATGAAGATCAGAAAGACGCTGCCGAGATTGCCCGCAGATTCGAGGCGATCGGATATCACATTTTTGCTACGTCAGGAACTGCCCGTACATTGAACGAGGCAGGAGTAAGAGCAACCACGGTCCGCAAGATCGAACAGGAGTCTCCGAACCTTCTTGATCTGATCCTCGGTCATAAGATCGATCTTGTGATCGATATTCCGGCTCAGGGAGCAGAACATTCCAAAGATGGATTTGTAATCCGCAGAAATGCCATTGAAACAGGAGTGAATGTCCTTACGGCGATCGATACGGCACAGGCGTTGATCACAAGTCTTGAAAATACAGATATTAAGAAACTTACTCTGATTGATATTGCAGCCCTGTAGTGAAGGCTGTAATATGTAAATTGCAGCAGAAGAAAGGATTGCAGCGGGAGAAATCCGTGCTGCAATCCTTTCTTAATTCAGTAAACTGATTTTTACTATGTATGAGATCTTTTATTACAGACAATCTTTATTGCCGACAAACAGAGTTCCTGCCGGTTTTCCGTTCACGATATCGTATAAAACTTCCGGGTGTTTTCCGTTTGTTACAATCGTATCAATTCCTTGTGAAGCGGCAAGTTCAGCAGCCTGAAGTTTTGTTCTCATACCGCCTGTTCCGCGTCTTGATCCTGCACCTCCTGCGAGGGAGTAGACGCTTTCATCGATCTGACGGATCTCCTCGATCAGTTTCGCATTCGGGTGAAGGCGGGGATCGCTGTCATAAAAACCATCGATATCAGAGAAAATGACAAGTCGTTTTGCACGGCAGAGAACAGATACGACAGAAGAAAGCATATCGTTGTCGCCGAAAAGTCTGTCTTCGGATTCGATTTCTTTATAACTTACCGAATCATTTTCATTTACGATCGGAATGACTCCCATTTCAAGCAGGGCGTCAAATGTGTTCGTTAAGTTTTCTTTCTTTTCTTCCTGCTCGATATCTTCTGCATTTAAAAGAATCTGAGCGACTGTTTTATCATAATCTCCGAAAAATTTATCATATAAATACATCAGACTGCATTGTCCGACTGCCGCGGCAGCCTGTTTCATACGCATACTGTCCGGTTTTTCGTGCATGTTCAGCTTATTACGGCCGACTGCGATCGCTCCCGATGATACGAGAATAACTTCATATCCCATATTCTGAATGTCGGCAAGTGTGCAGACAAGGCGGTCAATGGCGCGCAGATCACTTTTTCCCGCGTCGTTTGTCAGTGTGGATGTTCCCACTTTTACTACAATTCTGTTGTTGCAAAGTCCCATGATATTTTATTCCTCCGGATTAAACTGTAAACTGCCGTATAAATACGGCGATCGTATATAAGCATCCAAAAGAACAGATGCAGACACGATTTACTGTAATATAGTATCACGACAGAGAACGCATGTCCATGAAGAAAATAAAAAAATAATATAACAAAGAGTAACAGTTCGGCCATACAGATGTCCGTTTATGAATAAAAAAGCGGCGCTGGCCACGATAAATATGCAGCGCGGTTTTATGAATGACGCGGACGGAATTGTTACTAACAATATAAATGTGGTTTTTTGCAAATTTTTAGTGTCATCGAAGCGAAAAGCCGAAAATGTCAGGCTCAGTCTTTTTGACTGAGCGTACTGTTATGATATTTGGCGGAGTTCGTTACTTCTTCTCCGAGCCATGCAGGAGCTTGATAAGTTTTGGCAAGTGCTTCATCTGGAAATTCGATCTCGGCGAGAACAAGCGGGGAAAGGTCTCCTTCAAAAATATCCAGTTCGACAGAAAGGTTATTTTCAATAGGTATGACATAACGGGTTTTCGTAATGACTCGTCCATCGGCTTTTTGCAGGAGGTGATCGTAACTTTTTTCTGTCAGCGGAAGATTGTATTCTTCTCTGACCATCAGTCCTTTTGATTTATAAGTAAGGAAAAAATCGTCATTGTCTCTTCGGATACGGACAACCGGGGCGGTACATAGATAAGCCTGCTCGATCTTCCTGGACGGATAAGCTTTCGGATCAAACGGAAGATCAGAAAGATTTACAAGAAATTTTCGTTCGATTTCCATAAATATTCTCCATTCCGCCGCGTTTTTGCGGCATAAATTTTATAATCCTGCCAAGAAAACGATAACAGTTCAGTCTGCGCCGTTCGTAAAACCACATATGTTTTGTACTTTCCGCACACTGTATGGGGAACTGTTACATAAAATGATGTCGGTGCAATGCTTTAAGTTGAACTTGGCAGTATTTTTAAGCTATAATAATTATAGCAGAGTGAATGCGGGAAATAAAGAAAAAGGAAAATGTGGAGGTAGTAATTTGAAAGGATATATTTTTTTGGCAGATGGATTTGAAGAGATTGAAGGGTTGACAGTTGTTGACGTTATGCGCCGGGCGGGGATTGATGTGGAGACGATCTCAATTAGCGGACAGAAGCAGATTAACGGGGCGCACAAAATCATAGTGGAAGCGGACCGGTTGTTTGAGGAGACAGATTTTTCGGATGGGGATATGCTTGTACTTCCGGGCGGAATGCCGGGAACATTGAATCTGAAATCACATGAAGGACTTCGCAAACTGATCGTTGAATTTGATGAGGAGAAAAAATATCTTGCGGCAATTTGTGCAGCTCCGAGTATTTTGAGCGAACTTGGTATTTTGAAAGGAAGAAAAGCATGTGCTTATCCGTCTTTTGAAGAAGGGCTTGACTGTGCGCAGATTGTGCGTGAGGCAGCGGTTACAGACGGACATGTTACGACCGGAAGAGGAATGGGGGCGGCAATTCCATTTGCTTTGAAATTGACAGAACTGCTCTGTGGAACAGAAAAAGCAAACGAGATCGCAGAATCTATTGTGTATGCATAGGCAATTCAGAGAGGGGATGTAAACATGCTTATTGAAGGTAATCAGAAGGAATTAGAGGCAATGGAGCAATTTCATAAGGGAAATAGACGGGAAGGGTTGAGACTGCAAGAAGAATTTGTATCTGCTTTTAGAGAGGAATATCAAGAGAAAGACCATTGTTCCTGTAAAAAAGCCTGCCGTTATCATGGAAATTGTAAAGAGTGTGTGGCTATTCACAGGGCGCATCAGGAGCATGTTCCAAACTGCATGAGACCTATTATCAATGCCAAAATAAAACTTTTATCTGAATTGACAGAACATACGATTGCTGATGAAATCGAAGCTCCGCGCGAGAGATTGCGAAAAGAGGATCTGTGAAGTTTGACTGCAATAAATTCATGACGAAATGAATGCTTTTCATAATTGACAACCCTTGTCTGAACTTGGACGAAAAAATACTGGAAATATGCGGATGTGTATGCTATACTATAACAATGACTGCGAGTGTATTTTTTTTAGAAAGTGATATGGCAAAAAGGCAGTTTTGAAGTTAGCACATTCAAGGAGGAAAAAAATGAGTTTACAGGTAGAAAGATTAGAACATAATATGGCAAAATTAACGATCGAAGTACCGGCAGAGGAAGTAGAGAAAGCGCTTCAGGCAGCTTATCTGAAAGAACGCGGCAAGATCAGCCTTCCGGGATTCCGTAAAGGAAGAGTTCCGCGCCAGATGATCGAAAAGATGTACGGACCGGAAGTGTTCTATGATGAGGCGGCAAACCGCATGATCTCAGAAGCATATGCAAAAGCATATGACGAGTGTGAGCTTGAACTTGTGTCACAGCCGAAGATCGAGATCACACAGCTTGAGAAAGGTAAAGAATTTATCTTTACGGCAGAGGTAGCTGTGAAACCGGAAGTAAAACTCGGTGAATATAAAGGTCTGAAAGTTGACAAGGTTTCCACAAGAGTAACACAGAAAGAAGTAGAAGAAGAGATCGACAAAGAGCGTGAGCGCAATGCAAGAACGATTGATGTAACTGACAGAGCTGTTCAGGACAAAGATCAGATCACACTTGATTTTGAAGGATTTGTTGACGGAGTTGCATTCGAAGGCGGCAAAGCTTCCGATTATCCGCTGACAATCGGATCCGGCGCGTTTATTCCGGGATTTGAGGATCAGTTGATCGGAGCGAATATTGGCGAAGAGAAAGAGATCAACGTGACATTCCCTGAAGAATATCAGGCGAAAGAACTTGCAGGAAAAGCAGCTGTATTTAAATGCACAGTACATTCCATCAAAGCAAAAGAACTTCCGGAGCTTGACGACGAGTTTGTATCCGACGTATCTGAGAAGAGCGAAACAGTTGATGCATATAAAGCAGAAGTAAAAGCGAAGATCAAAGAGCGTAAAGAAAATGAAGGAAAACAGAAGAGAGAAGATCAGTCTGTAGAGCAGGCGGTTGCCAATGCAGAGATTGATATTCCGGAAGCAATGATCAGTTTCCAGTCAAGACAGATGGTAGATGATTTTGCGCGCCGTATCATGCAGCAGGGAATGACGATGGAGCAGTACTTCCAGTTTACAGGTCTTTCAGAAGAGAAGATGATGGAAGAGTTCAAACCGGAAGCAGAGAAACGAATTCGTACAAGACTGACTCTTGAGGCGATCGTTGCGGCTGAGAACATTGAAGTATCTGAGGAGCGTCTTGATGAAGAACTTCAGAAGATGGCAGATTCTTACAAGATGGAAGTTGAGAAGCTCAAAGAGTACATGGGCGAAAATGAAAAGAAACAGATGAAAGAAGACATCGCGATCCAAGAAGCAGTTACCCTGATCGCAGATGCTGCAGTAGAAGGTTAAGGAATGCAAAGAAGGTGTGCTGTATGGCGCACCTTTTTCAAAAAATATGTAACAGTTCAACCGACAGAACGGTTGCTTTAACCGACATTTATGTAAAGGGATTCGTAAATGTCGAAAAATTGACAGATTGAAAGGAGTATAGATCATGAGTTTAGTACCTTATGTCATTGAACAGACGAGCCGGGGAGAGCGCTCGTATGACATTTACTCAAGACTTTTGAAGGAAAGAATTATATTTCTCGGAGAGGAAGTAAACGATGTGTCAGCAAGTGTGATCGTGGCGCAGCTTCTTTTCCTTGAGGCAGATGATCCGGATAAGGATATTCAACTGTATATTAACAGTCCGGGAGGGTCTGTTACGGCAGGAATGGCGATCTATGATACGATGCAGTACATCAAATGCGATGTTTCCACCGTATGTATCGGTATGGCTGCAAGTATGGGAGCGTTCCTTCTTTCCGGCGGAAAGAAAGGAAAACGTTTTGCCCTTCCGAATGCGGAGATCATGATCCATCAGCCGTCAGGCGGAGCGCAGGGACAGGCGACGGAGATCCAGATTGCAGCGGAACATATTTTGCGCACAAAACAGAAATTAAATGAAATATTGGCTGCGAATACGGGACAATCACTTGAAACGATCAAAGCGGATACAGAGCGTGATAATTTTATGTCTGCTGAGGAAGCAAAGGCATACGGCTTGATCGACGAGGTGATCATAAAACATTAATTTGGCTTTGAGGTGAGAGAATATGGCAGGAAAACCGACAGACGATATCGTCAGATGTTCTTTTTGTAATAAGACGCAGGCGCAGGTGAGAAAACTGATCGCAGGTCCGAACGGCACATACATTTGTGACGAGTGTATCGGGATCTGTTCTGAGATCATTGAAGAGGAATTGGATTATAACGAAAGAGAGCTGTTTGATGATATCAATCTTTTGACACCGGAAGAGATGAAAGCGTTTCTTGACGACTATGTGATCGGACAGGATGAAGCGAAGAAAGTGCTTTCAGTGGCAGTTTACAACCATTATAAACGAATCATGGCAGAGCAGGATCTTGGAGTTGAATTGCAGAAGAGTAATATTTTAATGCTCGGACCGACCGGATGCGGAAAAACATTTTTGGCGCAGACACTTGCAAAAGTATTGAACGTGCCTTTTGCGATCGCAGATGCAACGGCGCTTACAGAGGCAGGTTATGTAGGTGAGGACGTAGAGAATATTCTGCTGAAGATTATTCAGGCGGCAGATGGAGATATTGAGAGAGCAGAGCATGGGATTATTTATATTGACGAGATTGACAAGATTACAAGAAAATCCGAAAATCCGTCGATTACCCGAGATGTTTCAGGGGAAGGTGTACAGCAGGCTTTACTGAAGATTATTGAAGGTACGGTCGCGTCAGTTCCGCCGCAGGGCGGACGGAAACATCCGCATCAGGAACTGATCCAGATCGATACGACAAACATTCTCTTTATATGCGGCGGTGCGTTTGAAGGGATCGACAAGATCATAGAGACTCGTCTTGATCGAAAATCAATCGGATTTAACGCTGAGATCGCGGAAAAGCATGAATATGATATGGATGTGCTTTTGCAGGAAGTACTTCCGCAGGATCTTGTAAAATTCGGATTGATCCCTGAACTGATCGGAAGACTTCCGGTGACAGTGACGCTTGACCTGCTTGATAAAGAGGCGCTGATCCGTATCTTGACAGAGCCGAAGAGTGCGATTGTAAAGCAATATCAGAAGCTTTTAGAGCTGGACGGAGTGAAACTGGAGTTTGATCATGACGCGCTTGTTGCAGTGGCGGAGACAACGTTGAAAAGAAAGACAGGCGCTCGCGGACTTCGCGCTATTATGGAAAAAATCATGATGGATACGATGTATCAGGTTCCGTCGGATGAGACGATCAAAGAGTGCAGGATCACAAGAGATGCAGTCGAAGGAAAAGCAGAACCGATGTATTTTCGCGATGGAGAGGAAAGAAGATCTTTGCTGACATCGCAGAGCGCATAACAGCGAACAGATATACGGGTAACCATGTAAAACGGGTGTGATGGGGTTGTCATCACACCCTCTTTTTGTTACTATGTAGGTAAAATCTTAAAAAGAGAACCGTGCCGGAACAGACCGGCGTCAGATATACAGCAGGAGGTTAGGACATGGAAAATAAGATAAAAAGCCTGCCTATGGTAGCTTTGCGGGGAATGACGATCATGCCTGAGATGGTAGTTCATTTTGATGTGAGCCGAGAGCGTTCTGTAGCCGCAATACAAGAGGCAATGGCAGAAGAACAGAAGATATTTTTGACTGCTCAAAAATCAATCGATATAGAGAATCCGGGAATGGAAGATGTATATGAGATCGGTACGATAGGAACGATCAAACAGATTATAAAGCTTCCGAAACATATTGTGCGAGTACTCGTATCAGGGGAGGCAAGAGGTCGGTTAAAAGAGCTTGAATATGTAGATCCGTATCTGCGGGCAAGTGTAGAGATTCTCGACGATGCAGAACTTGCGATTCCTGAAGATGTGAATACAGAGGCGATGGAGCGGGGACTGAAAGACATGTTCGTCGATTATGCGGCGAAAAACGGGAAAATGTCAAAGGAAGCGGTCGCACAGCTTTTGGAGGTCAAAGGATTAAAAAAACTGGTGGATGAGATTGCGGCTAATATTCCGCTTTATTATACAGATCAGCAGGATATTTTAAGTGAGACGGATCTGTTAAAACGATATGAAAAGCTGGCGTTTAAACTCGTCAATGAAGTGCAGATACTTGATATTAAAGAAGAGATCCAAAGAAAAGTAAAAGAGCGGGTAGATAAACATCAAAGAGAATATATTCTCCGCGAACAGCTAAAACTAATCAGAGAAGAACTTGGGGAAGAGTCTACGGTATCTGATGCGGAAGAATTTGAGAAAGAACTGAAAAAGTTAAAAGCGCCGACAGAAGTGAAAGAGAAGTTGAAAAAGGAAATCAACAGGTTCAAAAGTTCCCTGAATTCTCCGGCAGAGAGCGGAGTGATCCGTACATATATAGAAACGATGCTTGAGATGCCATGGGATGAGTTGTCGCAAGATCATAATGATCTGGAATATGCCCGCAAAGTACTTGATGAAGATCATTATGGATTGGAACAGGTAAAAGAAAGAATCCTGGAGTTTTTGGCAGTGCGGGCGCTTACAAAGAAAGGGGAAAGTCCGATACTTTGTCTTGTGGGACCACCGGGAACAGGAAAGACATCAATCGCAAAATCTCTTGCAAGGTCATTGAAAAAGCGATATGTTCGTATTTCGCTTGGCGGAGTTCGGGATGAGGCGGAAATTCGCGGACACAGAAGAACTTATGTAGGAGCGATGCCGGGGCGGATCGCCAATGGTCTTCGGTCTGCCGGAGTGAAAAATCCGGTCATGCTTTTGGATGAGATTGATAAAGTAAGTACAGACTATAAAGGAGATACTTTTTCTGCTCTTTTGGAAGTTTTAGACAGTGAGCAGAACAAAAAGTTCAGAGACCACTACATTGAAGTTCCGCTTGATCTGTCTGAAGTTCTGTTTATTACGACAGCGAATACACTACAGACGATCCCGCGTCCTCTGCTCGATCGTATGGAAGTGATTGAGATCAGCAGTTATACAGAAAATGAAAAACTGCATATTGCAGAGGAGCATTTAATACCGAAACAGATCGAAAAGCATGGATTGACGCCGGAACAGATCACGTTCAGCAAGCGTTCCATCTGGAAGATGGCAAGAAATTATACGAAAGAAGCAGGTGTGCGCCAGCTTGAGAGGGAGATCGGCAATATATGCAGAAAAGCGGCAAAAGAAATCTTTACGACAGATCGTGAGAAAATTGCTGTCACAGACCGGAATATCCATCGTTTTCTCGGAAAAGAGAAATATACTTATCAGATGGCAAATTCCGCGCCGGAAGTGGGAATTGTTCGCGGACTTGCATGGACGAGCGTGGGAGGCGATACTCTTCAGATCGAAGTAAACGTTATGCCGGGCAAAGGAGAACTGATGCTCACCGGACAGCTTGGCGACGTCATGAAAGAATCTGCGCGTACCGGAATCAGCTATATCCGCTCTGTCAGCAAGAAATACGCCATTGCAGCTGACTTTTTTGAAAAGCATGATATTCATGTTCATATTCCCGAAGGGGCAGTTCCAAAAGACGGACCTTCCGCAGGAATCACCATGGCGGTTGCGATGCTTTCCGCTATTACAGAAAAGAAAGTCAGAGCAGATCTGGCTATGACAGGAGAGATTACACTGAGAGGGCGCGTACTTCCGATCGGCGGTTTGAAAGAGAAGCTTTTGGCGGCGAAAAGCGCCGGAATGAAGACTGTAATTGTTCCGAAGGCAAATCGGACAGATGTCGAAGAGCTTTCGGCGGAGATTACAAAAGGAATGGAAATTTTATTTGTAGAAAGTATGGATGAAGTTTTGAAAGCTGCCATGAGCAGAAAACGAAAATGAAAGGAAATCGTTATGGTAATCAAAAATATTAATCTTGAGACAGTGTGCGGGATCACGAGTACGCTGCCGGAAAATGAAAAGCCGGAAGTGGCTTTCGCAGGCAAATCAAACGTAGGAAAATCGTCGCTGATCAATGCGCTGATGAACAGAAAATCATACGCCCGCATTTCTGCGACTCCGGGAAAGACACAGACGATTAATTTCTATAATATCAATGACGAAATGTACCTTGTCGATCTGCCGGGATATGGGTATGCCCGGGTTTCGGAGAAGGAAAAAGAACAGTGGGGGCAGATGATCGAACGTTACCTGCATTGTTCGGAACAGTTGAAAGCGGTCTTTCTTTTGATAGATATCCGGCATGAGCCGTCGGCGAATGACCGGATGATGTATCAGTGGATTGTGGAGCAAGGATATCATCCGATCATTATTGCGACGAAACTCGATAAGATCAAGAGAAGCCAGGTGCAAAAGCATGTGAAAATGCTTAAACAAGGACTGGATCTCGTTCCGGGCACAAAAGTAATCCCGTTTTCTTCTGTGTCAAAACAGGGCAAAGAAGAGATTTGGGAACTGATCGAATCAGAATGTCTTTGTATGGAGGCGCAGGATGGAGAATAAACGCCCGTATTGGCAGGTTGGCATCCGGCTGCTTTTCAGTTTGGCGGCGACAGCCGCATTTGTGATCCTTGGAGTGAAGGCGCTTGGTTTCCTTATGCCGTTTGTGATTGGATGGATCATCTCGGCAATCGCGTCGCCTCTTGTAAACTGGCTGGAAAAACGTCTGCGGATCGTGAAAAAACTTGGATCCGCGTTGATCGTAATTTTAGTGCTTGCCGGAATTGTCGGCATTTTATATTTAGGGATCAGCCGTCTTATTACAGAGGCGGTCGGCTTGATCAGAGATTTCCCTTCGATATATGCGCAGTTGGAAAGCGGATTAAGGCAGATCGGAGCGATGCTGTCCGGGCTGTTTGAGCGACTTCCGGATGCGGTTCAAAATGGGTGGAACACGATGACTGCCAATCTTGATGAATATATGGGAAAAGTCGTATCAGGCATCAGCGAGCCAACGGTTTCTGCTGCGGGAAATATTGCCAAAAGAGTTCCGTATTATCTCGTATCGTTTATCGTGGCTGTCATGTCGGCATATTTTTTCATCGTACAGAGAGAAGAGGTGCTTGCGTGGCTGAAAAAGGTTGCTCCGGTATCTGTTCAAAAAAGGATGACTCTTGTATCAGATAATTTAAAATATGCGTTAGGCGGTTACTTTAAAGCGCAGTTTAAGATCATGGGAGTTGTATTTGTGATCTTGGCTGCCGGGCTTGGCTTTTTAGGAACCGGATATTTTATTCTTGTGGCATTTTTAATTTCGTTTCTTGATTTTCTTCCGTTTTTTGGAACAGGAACAGCCATGATCCCATGGGCCGTGTACCAGTTTTTTATGGGAGATTATAAGATGACGGTGTCTCTGATTGTACTTTATGTGATTACACAGGTTATAAGACAGCTTCTCCAGCCGAAAATGGTTGGGGACAGTGTCGGTCTGAACCCTCTTGTCACGCTGCTTCTTTTATATACAGGGTATAAGGCGGGAGGATTGATCTGGATGATTTTGGCAGTGCCTGTCGGAATGGTTTTGATCAATATGTGTCAGGCAGGAGCCTTTGATTATATATTTGACGATGTCAAGATCCTCGTGGAAGGGATTTTGGGATTGCAGGAAAGTGAGAATCAAATACAGGAAGAAAAGGGAGGAATTGATGACAGAAATATTCACAAATAAAAACTTAAGAAAAAGTATACAGGAAAAAGCAGGGCGGGAAAGCCGGAAGATAAAAGAGAGTTTTCAGAACTTTGATTTGGAGTTCCAGAAAGAATTGGACCTGCTTTTAGATGAGATCGAAAGAGCGTTTCCTGAAGAAGTGTATTCTTTGGAACTTCTTTTCGAGAAGTTTTCCGGTTTCCTGAAGTCTGATATGGGGGAAGCGCAGCGGCTTGACTCTCTCATTAAAGCAGCGGCAGAACTTACGAGTCAGGAAGCTCCCCGCTGGGAAATGATTGCGGGTTGGCTGCTTGATTTTCAGTTTTCAAGGAAACTGAAAGCGGAAGAGGCGGCGCTTGGAATTACAAATCTCTATGATAAGATCGTATATTTGACAGAGCAGGAACTTTATGGTGCGTATATACTGGAACATTATTCAAGGGAAGACATTGAAAAGGCAGAGACTTATCTTTGTGCCGAAAGAAACAGGCTGTTTAATTATTCGGGACTGGAGCTTCTGATCAAACGATATGTAATCTCCACACATCATCACGTTCCGCTGGAAGATCCGCAGGAAATGTTTTTGGGGATAGCTCTTCATCTTGCGATGCGTGAGAAAGAAGACGTCCGGCTTATGTGGGTGAGATCGTTTTATGAGATGCTTTCGAAGCTGGAAGTGACAATGGCGACCCCGACGCTGGCAAATGCAAGGAAACCCTTTCATCAGCTTAGTTCCTGCTTTATCGATACAGTGCCGGATAGTCTGAAAGGAATTTTCCGCTCCATTGATAACTTTGCGATGGTGAGCAAATACGGAGGCGGAATGGGGATGTATTTCGGAAAGGTCCGCGCATCGGGAAGTACGATCCGGGGATTTGAAGGGGCGGCAGGCGGAGTGATACGCTGGGTCCGCATTGTAAACGATACGGCGGTTGCGGTAGATCAGTTGGGAGTAAGAGCAGGAGCGGCAGCAGTCTATTTGGATGCATGGCACAGAGATCTGCCGGAATTTCTTCAGCTTCGGACAAACAACGGTGATGAGAGGATGAAGGCGCATGACGTATTTCCGGCTGTTTGTTATCCGGATCTGTTTTGGAAAATGGCGTCGGAAGATCTGAATCAGGAATGGTATCTGATGTGTCCGCATGAGATTATGACCGTGAAAGGATATTGTCTGGAAGACAGCTATGCAGAAGAATGGGAAGAACGCTATTGGGAATGTGTTCGAGATCAGAGGATCAGAAAAAGGACGGTTATTTTAAAAGATCTTGTCCGCCTGATTATTAAATCTGCCGCAGAGACGGGAACCCCATTTGCATTTAACAGAGACATTGTCAACCGTGCAAATCCAAATCCGCATAAAGGAATGATCTATTGTTCGAATCTATGTACCGAGATTGCACAGAATATGTCTCCGATCTCCACGATCGATACGAAGATTCAGACGGAAGACGGGGATACGGTAGTTGTCAATCGGATGAAGGCGGGAGAGTTTGTCGTATGTAATCTGGCGTCCCTGTCTCTTGGAAAACTTCCGGTTCATGATTCTGCGTATGTTCGAAATGTTGTCCGCACGGTTGTCAGAGCGCTCGATAATGTAATCGACTTGAATTTTTATCCGGTTCCTTATGCGAAGATTACAAATCACGCATACCGTTCCATCGGTCTTGGAGTGAGCGGATATCATCATATGCTGGCGAAAAATAAGATTAAATGGCAGTCGGAAGAGCATTTGGAGTTTGCAGATAAACTGTTTGAACAGATTAATTATGCTGCTATCGAAGCAAGCAGCGACTATGCGCAGGAAAAAGGTTCTTATCAGTATTTTGAAGGATCTGACTGGGAGAACGGAGCATATTTTGAAAAACGTGGATATTGTTCGGATGAATGGAATGCTCTGAGAGAAAAGGTACGCCGGCAGGGGATGAGAAACGCTTATCTTTTAGCGGTGGCGCCGACCAGTTCTACATCGATCATCGCCGGAACGACAGCCGGGATTGATCCGGTTATGAATAAATATTTTTTAGAGGAGAAAAAAGGCGCAATGTTTCCGCGGGTTGCTCCTGATCTGAGTTTAGAGACGTACTGGTATTACATAAACGCACATCATATTGATCAGAAATGGTCTGTGCGCGCGTGTGGAGTAAGACAGCGGCATATAGATCAGGCGCAGTCGATGAATTTTTATATAACAAATGACTATACGATGCGTCAGGTGCTTGATCTTTATTTGAAAGCATGGGAATGCGGCGTAAAGACTGTGTATTATGTCAGATCGAAATCTTTGGAAGTGGAGGAATGTGAGTCTTGTTCTTCGTAAAAATAAAAGAAGAAATGAAATCTGACCGGAAAATGAAAAAAGGAGAGAAACGATGCAGGAATTTGATATAAAAAAACCTCTTCCGCGTAAACCGCTTTTCAATCCGAAGGGAGATACGGATGTGCTTAAGCGCCGCATGATCGGCGGAAATACGACGAATTTGAACGATTATAATAACCTGAAGTATTCATGGGCGTCAGACTGGTATCGTCAGGCGATGAACAATTTCTGGATTCCAGAGGAGATCAATCTGTCGCAGGATATAAAGGATTATCCGAATCTTGCCCCGGCAGAGAGAAAAGCGTATGATAAGATTTTATCTTTTTTAGTTTTTCTTGATTCGATCCAGACGGCGAATCTGCCGTGTGTCGGGGAATACATTACGGCAAACGAGGTGAATCTGTGCCTTAATATCCAGACGTTTCAGGAATGCGTTCATTCACAGTCCTATTCTTATATGCTGGATACAATCTGTTCACCGGATGAAAGAATGGATATTTTATATCAGTGGAAAACGGATGAACGTCTGTTGAGAAGAAATACGTTTATCGGAGAATGCTATAATGAGTTTCAAGATAAAAAAGACGCCAGAACACTGCTGAGAGTTATGATGGCGAATTTCGTTTTGGAAGGGATTTATTTCTTTTCCGGGTTTATGTTTTTCTATAATCTGTCCCGTAATGGGAAGATGCCGGGTTCTGCTCAGGAGATCCGTTATATTAACCGGGATGAGAATACTCATTTATGGCTGTTTCGAAATATTATGATCGAACTTCGGAAGGAACAGCCGGAATTGTTTGATGACAAAATGGTATCTGAGCTCAAAGCGCTTCTTATGGAGGCGGTCAGTCAGGAAATCGAATGGGCAGGTTATGTGATCGGAGATGAAGTGGCAGGTCTGAATCAAAAAATGATAACAGATTACATTCATTATCTCGGCAATCTGAGATGGAAAAGTCTTGGATATGAGACGATTTATCCGGGGTGTGAAAGAGAACCCGAAACGATGAAATGGGTGTCTCAATATTCGAATGCAAATATGGTGAAAACCGATTTCTTTGAGGCACGCTCGACTGCTTATGCAAAATCAACAGCGCTGGTCGATGACCTCTAAGAGGGCGCAGACTTAGGCTTGAAAAAAGAAAGCTTCTATGCTATGATGAGAAAGAATTATCAATTAATGATAAAATAAGATGAAAATTTGCAGGAGGTATTATCATGAAAAAATATGTGTGTGACGTATGTGGATACATTTATGATGAAGAGATCGGAGATCCGGATAACGGAATCGAAGCAGGAACAAAATGGGAAGATGTTCCGGAAGATTTCCTCTGTCCGCTTTGTGGAGTAGGAAAAGACGAGTTTTCTGAAGTAGAGTAATCACAGGCGACAGAAACCGACAGGAAAGAAAGAGAAAGGCGGCTCTCGGGGAGAACAACGAAGAGCGGTCTTTCTTTTTGCGCCGTCATGTAAGCGGTGTGTACCTTTGGAAAAAATGTTTTGTCATATTTTTACCTCTGCATTTCATAAAGAAGCTGAAAAAGAGAAAAATAAAAAACAGAAACATAAAAACAGTGAGAGCAGAAACAGCATAGAAAGGAAAAAAGAAAATGAACAGATACGATGTGATTATAATCGGTGCAGGTCCGGGAGGAATTTTTGCGGCATATGAACTTGTGAAAAAGGCGCCGGAATTGAAAGTAGCTGTGTTTGAAGCAGGCAATCCTCTTGAGAAGAGAAAATGTCCGATTGATGGGAAGAAAATAAAAAGCTGCATCAACTGCAAGACATGTGCGATCATGAGCGGATTCGGAGGCGCAGGTGCATTTTCAGACGGGAAGTATAATATTACAAATGATTTTGGCGGTACTTTATATGAATATATCGGTAAAGATACTGCTATCGATCTTATGAAATATGTTGATGACATCAACCTTGCCTATGGCGGGGAAGGAACAAAGATGTATTCTACAGCAGGAACAGATATTAAGAAACTCTGTATTCAGAATGAACTGAAACTTCTGGATGCTTCTGTTCGCCATTTAGGAACGGATATTAATTATGTCGTGTTGGAAAATCTTTATAAAGAATTGAAAGAAAAGGTCGAATTCCGGTTTAATTATCGGGTGGATGAGCTGGAAATAGTAGAAGGAGGCTATCGCGTCATCAGCGGGGATAAGGCAGATGAATGTGAAAAATGCATTATTTCCGTAGGAAGAAGCGGAAGCAAGTGGATGGAGAAAGTGTGTGAAAGCCTCGATATAGAGACAAGTTCAAATCGTGTGGATCTTGGTGTGAGAGTGGAACTTCCGGCAGTGATTTTTTCTCATCTTACAGACGAGTTGTATGAAAGCAAGATCGTATATCGAACAGAAAAGTTTGAAGATAAAGTAAGAACTTTCTGTATGAACCCACATGGTATCGTTGTAAATGAAAATACAAATGGTATCGTTACGGTAAACGGACACAGTTATGAAGATCCGAAGAAGCAAACTGAAAACACAAACTTTGCACTTCTTGTAGCAAAACAT
Source organism: Mediterraneibacter sp. (assembly GCF_030825015.1). Taxonomy (NCBI): domain Bacteria; kingdom Bacillati; phylum Bacillota; class Clostridia; order Lachnospirales; family Lachnospiraceae; genus Mediterraneibacter; species Mediterraneibacter sp. The sequence goes on from NZ_JAPJQP010000001.1 coordinate 67,407, forward strand.
TTTTCTGAGCCGTTTAAAGACAGTAACGGATATGGAGAGAGCATAGCGCGCCTGTCCAATATGCTCGGAGGCGGTGTGATTGTGCAGCGTTTTGGAGACTTGACACGCGGAAGAAGAAGTACGGCAAAACGAATCGAAGAAGGATTTGTGCGTCCGACGTTGTCGGCAGAACCGGGAGATTTAAGTCTTGTTCTTCCGAAACGTATTTTAGACGGAATTATTGAAATGATCTATGCTCTTGATAAGATCGCGCCGGGTACGGCGAATGATGACACACTTCTTTACGGTGTGGAAGTGAAGTTTTATAATATGGAAGTGAAACTGGACGAACATCTTGAAACGAATCATAAAGGATTATATGTGATCGGAGACGGAAGCGGCGTGACCCATTCTCTGTCGCACGCATCTGCCAGCGGAGTTTATGTTGCGCGCGGTATTGCAGAAAAATGATATAAATTTTTGACTCGGAAAAGAAATGAACAGGTGAAAAAATGATAAAATTACTTGCAGTGGATATGGACGGAACGTGTTTGGACGGAAGAAGCCGTATGACAGACAGAACATTGGAAACGCTGAGGAAGGCGGCAAAAGAAGGGATTACGGTTGTGCCGTGTACAGGCCGGAATTTAGGCTGTGTTCCCCACAGGCTGGCGGCCGGTGTTTTGCGGGAGAGCAAAACAGAAGATGACAAGAAGAACCAGGGATTGTTCCGCTACGCAATTACATCAAACGGTGCGATGGTAACAGATGTGAAGGAGAAAAAGACTTTGTTTCAGGCGCTGATCAAACAAGAAGACGCACTTTCGATTGTTTCTGCATGCAGTCAGGAAAAATTCGGGGTTGCAGCGCATGTAAAACATCGGTATTTTGCACAGGGAAAACTGTTTACTTCGGCGGGACGGATCGTTTATGGGAAAGATGCGGCTGCAGTCTGCTGTGTGAGAGATATGGAGGCAATTCTTGTCAGAAGCGGCTGTGATGTAGAAGAACTTCAATTTTATTTTCCTACGTCGAAAGGGAAAATGAAGCTAAAAGAGATTCTTTCTCGTTATCCGCAAGTGAAGGCTGCTTATACGGGAATATATGCAGAAGTATTTTCAGCAGAGGCATCCAAAGGAAACGGACTGAAAGCGCTTGCCTCTTACCTGGGAGTGGAGAAAGAGGAGATCGCGTGCATCGGAGACGGAGAGAACGATCAGTTTATGTTTGATGAGTCCGGTCTGAAGATCGCGATGGGAAACGCGGGGGAAACTCTGAAAATGCAGGCAGATTATGTAACCTTGTCAAACCGTCATGACGGCGCGGCAGAGGCGATTGAAAAATATATCCTCTCAATATAAAAGACCTACAGTCAGATCAGGGTGCAGACGGAATTTATTCTTCCGGATGCACTCTGATCTTTTTGTAAGTCCTTCTGTTGTAAGAAAAAGAAAATGGGATTATTTTGTGCTTAAAATTGATTTCACATGTTCGATTTCCTGAACAGATGCTTTTTCTGCAGGTACATAGTAGCTTTTTTCACGAGCTGCAGTGTACATTTTCTCCTGTGCCATTTCACATTGGTTGCGGATCTGTTTCAAGCATTGTTTTAATTCTTTGTTTTCTGTCTGCGGAATCATGTCTCCGAACATTTTCAGTTCTCCGTTGATCCCTACAAGGGCGTCTGACACCATTGTTTTTTCGTCCATTTTATTCACCTCGTTTTGGAATGATTTGTTTCATTGTTTTGTAAAAATGTGAGATTACAGGAATTTCATCAGTTCCTGTTTGTTTTTCATGGCGGAATCTGCCGCCTCTTGGAAAAGTTTTTTGATTTCAGGATCTTCTGCTTTTGAAGCGTAATCTGTCATCTTGCAGTGTGTGGTGGAATAACCTCCGATAAGATGACGAAGATTCTGAAGATCAAGGATCGATATTTCTGACATAGATACAACCTCCTTATAAATACGATTTCAGGAAGTAGTATGCCCGGTATTTTGGTTATTTATAAGTGAATGAGCAATAAATTCGTGAAAAAGAGAACGCATTTCCGGCGAGGTGCGGTACATGCATTCCGGGTGCCACTGCACACCGATCGTAAAAGGATGTCCTAAAAGTTCGATCGCTTCGATCACTCCATCGTGGGAACGGGCGCTTGCGCGGATATTTTTCCCTAACGTGTTGACAGCCTGATGGTGGAAGCTGTTGACATAAAGGCAGGAACCGATGAATTGTTTTAGCTTTGAACCCCGATCAATTTTGATCCGGTGGCTGACATCTCCTCTGGAAGAAGAATGCTGCATGTGATCGAGTACAGGCTGGGGAGCAAGGGAAAGATCCTGCCAGACTGTACCGCCGCATGCGACGTTTAAGATCTGCATTCCCCGGCAGACTGCAAGGACAGGCTTGTGGGACGCAAGGATGCGTTTCATGAACCGTATCTGGAAGAGGTCTACGGTGATGTCTGTCTTTCCGTTTCCTTTTTGCGGTTCTTCTCCGAACAGCAGCGGGGTGATATCTTCCCCGCCGCAAAAAAGGAAGCCGTCGCAGGAATGGACATATTCGTTGATGAGCCGGTCGCTGCGCACAAGGGGAATCAAAAAAGGAATTCCCTTTGAATAACGGATAGATTGAATATAAACATTAGGTACAAATTGCCGATCCTCATGGAATCCGCAGATAACAATGCCGATTTTTGGATACATGTCGTTTCCTTTCAAATTGATTTTTAAGGCAGATCAGCCAAAGACTGCCTTATTTGTGTTATAGTCAGAATATGTAAAAAAGAAGCTGCTTATACATGAGAAGAGGGAAATAAAAATAGGAAAAGAGGGAATGATATGAGATGGATTGATCTGCATTGCGATACGGTAAGTGAACTCTATAAGAACAGACAGGAAACTCTGATAAACAATTCGTTATGCGTAGATTTAAAACGGCTCGATAAAGCAGGTGCTTATGCACAGTTTTTTGCCTGTTTTGTAAACTTAAATGATTATGACCGAGATCGGATCGGAGTGGAAGACAGGGCGTACGCGGCTGTTCTTGATATGATCCGATATGCCGGAAATGAAAGAACGAGCTTCCGGCAGGAAAAGAGCGCATCAAATGTATCAGAGCCGGTCTGTCCGAAAATGCTTCTGACGGTGGAAGAAGGAGGCGTTTTGGGAAACCGTGAGGAACGGCTCAAGATATTATATGATGAAGGAGTCCGCCTTCTGACGCTGACATGGAATTATGAAAACTGTATCGGCAGTCCCAACAGTAAAGACAGGACGCAGATGGAAAAAGGACTGAAACCTTTTGGAATAGAGATTGTGGAACGGATGAATGAACTGGGAATGTTGATCGATGTATCCCATCTTTCGGACGGAGGTTTTTTTGATTGTATAAAATACAGTCGCGTTCCTGTTGTGGCGTCTCATTCAAACGCAAGATCGCTTTGCAAGCATCCGAGAAACCTGACAGATGAAATGCTTCATCTTCTCGGAGAAAACGGAGGCGTTGCGGGAGTGAATTTTTATTCTGCATTTTTAAAAGAAAGCGGACGGGCGGAAATCCCGGATCTTGCAAGGCATGTTTTATGGATGGTCGATAAAGCAGGTGAAGATGCGGTGGCTCTTGGTACAGATTTTGACGGATTTCCAAAAGAAGCCCTTCCGAAAGGAATCAGGGATGTGATGGATGTGGCAAAATTATGGGAAGAGTTAGAACGGACAGGTCTTACGGGTCGGCAGATTGAAAAGATAGCTTCTGGAAACGTTTTGCGGGTGATGAAAGAAGTGTTCCGGGAAGTGAAAAATTAAAGAAATTTTAGGATTTTGTTTAAAGAAAAGAAGGGCGTTTGGGGATATACTTTCTGCTGTAAAGAAAAAGAAGTTTATAAGAGGTCAATAAGATGCGGGAAAACAGCAGATATGAAAGAAACAACGTAAGAAGCAGAACGAACAGCAGTCTGAAACGGAAGCAACGGAAACGGAGGAAGAGGTTCAGAAGGCTGAAGAAACTTGTTACGGCGGTTGCTGCGGGAACGATTCTTCTGACTGCATTTTTGTGGGTGAGGGGTTTCCTTTCCGGTGGAATGTCCGGAACAGGCGGATCGCTCAGCGGATTTATAGAAGAAGGCGGCGAGATGCTGAAAGCGAAATCAGCATATCAATTTATTGATGAAGACGAAGAGAACGCGGATGTTTTAAAAGATCTTCTTGACAAAAACCCGGAGACAGCAGATTTTGTCAAAAATTATGCTCAAATGAAGGGGAATCCTCCGGCAGATACGATCGGTGACTGGGATGCAGGAGAGATCCCTTTGCTTTTGCAATGGGATGAACGATGGGGATACTGTACTTACGGTGATGGAATGATTGCGGTCAATGGATGTGGTCCGACCTGCGTATCTATGGTTCTTTGCGGGCTGCTTGGAGATCCTTCGATTACGCCGTATAAAGTGGCGGAGTTTGCACAACAGCAAGGGTATTATGCCGGGGATGCGGGAACAAGCTGGACGCTGATGTCGGAAGGAGTGCAGTCTTTCGGAGTATGGGGAGAAGAGATCGGATTAAGTAAAGAAGGAGTGTTTTCGGCGTTGGAAAGCGGAAATCCTGTTATTTGTAGTATGCGTCCCGGAGACTTTACGACAACAGGACATTTTATTGTATTGACGAAAGTTGAGGATGGAAAGCTCAAAGTGAATGATCCAAACAGCAGGATCAGAAGCGGGCAGCTTTGGGATTATGAGAGGTTAGAACCACAGATTCAGAATTTATGGGTATTTTCAAAAATATAAAAGAGCAGCAGCGCCTTGCTCTGAGAATGGAGCAGGGCGCTGCTATTTGGCAATGGCGACCGCTTTATTTTTCGAGTTCCTGCATCTTCATTGCACGGACTTTTAACGGAAGTCCAAACAGATTGATGAATCCTTCTGCATCGTGATGATCGTAAAGTTCGCCTGTTGTAAAGCTTGCGAGAGATTCGCTGTACAAAGAATAAGGAGATGTCTCGCCGGCTTTGATAATATTGCCTTTGTATAATTTGAATTTCACTTCGCCTGTTACATACTGCTGTGTAACGTCGATAAATGCCTGAATTGCTTCGCGAAGTGGGGTAAACCATTTTCCTTCATAAACGATCTGCGCAAATTTATTGCCAAGATCTTTCTTCACCTCATATGTAGCCCGATCAAGAACGAGTTCTTCAAGCTGTTCGTGAGCTGCCATAAGGATCGTTCCGCCCGGCGTCTCGTATACACCGCGGGATTTCATTCCTACGACACGGTTTTCGACGATATCAACAATGCCGATGCCATGTTTTCCGCCAAGAGCGTTCAGCTCTGTAATGATTTCGGAAACTTTCATTTCTTTTCCGTTCAGAGTTTTCGGAACTCCGGCTTCAAAAGTCATTGTTACATATTCTCCTTCATCAGGAGCTTTTTCCGGAGTTACACCGAGAACAAGCAGATCATCATAATTCGGCTCGTTTGCCGGATCTTCCAGCTCCAAACCTTCATGGCTGATGTGCCATAAGTTACGATCACGGCTGTAGCTGTGTTTTGCGTCAAACGGAAGATCGATTCCGTGCTCTTTACAGTATTCGATCTCCTCTTCACGAGACTGCATTGTCCAAACGTCAGTCATTCTCCATGGAGCGATGATCTTAAGATCCGGTGCAAGCGCTTTGATTCCAAGTTCGAAACGGATTTGGTCGTTTCCTTTTCCTGTTGCGCCGTGGCAGATGGCTGTTGCGCCTTCTTTACGTGCGATTTCAACAAGTCTTTTGGCGATGACCGGACGCGCCATTGACGTACCGAGCAGGTATTTATTCTCATATACAGCGCCGGCTTTAACACACGGCATTACATAATCGTCACAAAATTCATCAATAATATTTTCAATATACAATTTGGAAGCTCCTGAAAGTTTTGCTCTTTCTTCCAGTCCGTCCAGTTCTTCTCCCTGTCCGCAGTCGATGCAGCAGCAGACTACATCATAGTCGAAATTCTCTTTCAGCCATGGGATGATCGCTGTTGTGTCAAGACCTCCTGAATATGCAAGTACAACTTTTTCTTTACTCATTTTAATTGCCTCCTGAAATTTATTTTTCTTGTTAAAAATTCATTTTTTTGTTTGAACTATCCATACTATACACCTAATTTCATAAATATGCAATAGAAAAATGAAAAAATAAATAAAAATGCATAAAATGTAATTAAAATGCATAAAAATGCAAAAATGAAATGCGAATATGCAAAAGACAACCGGAAGTATCGCAAAATTGTAAAAATAAGGGGAAAATAAGACCGGAATTGTGTTTCTTCCATATTAAATATGAAAAAAATGTAAAACGAAAGGGATTGATTGTAACTTTTGTGATAAAAAAATAAAAAAAGCATAACTTTTTCATTAAAATTATCTAATCAAAAATGCAAATGGATAAATAAAAAGTGCAAACTAATCAGCTTGGAATTTGGTATAATAACCTTCGTAAGCAGATTTACTCTTTAGGTATTTTTATTTTCTTAAAGAGAGCTTGTTGAAACGGCATGAGGAAAGGGGCTTTGACCTGTCCGATGAATGCTAATCTTAATAAGGAAGGAGGACACAAAAATGCCAGATATTCGATTGACAAGAATTGACAATCGTCTGATTCATGGTCAGGTAGCAACACAGTGGTGCGGCGTTGTAGGCGCGAACCTGTTACTTGTTGCGAATGATGCGGTTGCCGCGGATGAATTCCGTCAAGGTTTGATGAACATGGCTGCTCCAGCTTATGCGCAGACACGTTTCTTCACAATCGAGAAGACAATCAATATCATCCACAAAGCTTCTGCAAATCAGCATATTGCAATTATCTGCGAATCACCGCAGGATGTGCTTAAGCTCGTAGAGGGCGGCGTACCGATCAAGAAATTAAACATCGGTAATATGCACATGGCTGAAGGTAAACGTCAGGTGGCAACTTCGGTTGCAGTTGATGACGATGATGTTGCAACTTTTAGAAAGTTGCAGGATCTCGGTGTGGAACTGGAAATTAAACGAGTTCCTGATACACCGGCAGAAAGTACAGAAAAATTATTCAAATGATAATTAAGTTTTATCGGTTAATTGGAAAGGAGTAAACATGGGAGATATTACAATCATCCAAGCTCTTCTGGTTTTCGTAGTAGCCTTTATCATGGGTATTGACCAGTTCAGCTTCTTAGAGTCCCTGTACCAGCCGATCGTTACTTGTCCGATTATCGGAGCAATCCTTGGTAACTTCGAGCTTGGTATCGTAGTAGGTGGTGCTTACCAGCTTATTCAGATCGGAAGTATGCCGATCGGTGGTGCACAGCCGCCAAACGCAATTCTTGGTGGTATTATGGCAACTATTTTCGCAGTTTCACTTGACATGGAAGCTACAGCAGACGGTGTAGGCGCAGCAATGGGTCTTGCAATTCCGTTCGCAGTATTCGGACAGTATGCAGTTACACTGACATTTACATTTATGTCCGGTATGATGGCTAAAGCTGACAAATACGCTGAGGAAGCAAATGTTAAAGGTATCCGCAACATCAACTTCCTTGAGATGGCAGTACTTGGATGTCTGTTCGGAGTTCTTGCAGTAGCAGGACTTTACGGTGGAACAGCTCTTGGTGAGACACTGAAAGACTTCTCTTACCAGTTCTCATGGGTAATGGCTGGTCTGGATGCAGCAGGCGGCGCTATGAAGTTCGTTGGATTTGCTATCCTGATGAAAGTTATGATGTCCGGAGAAATGTGGGGATTCCTTCTTGCAGGTTTCGCAATGGCACTTATCTGTGCTGCAAACGCAACAACAGCAGGAGCAACACTTCTCCTTTGTGCATTCGTAGGTGCAGCTATTGCAATCTATGACTTCACAACACAGACAAAGATCAAACAGAATGCCGGCGCAGGCGCAGGCTTTGTAGGAGGTGACCAGGATGGCATATAATATTCCAGAGAAATATCAGGACTTGACTCCGGCACCACAGCTGGATAAAAAAACTTTGAACAAAATGGTTTGGCTGTCCTGTTTCTTACAGGCATCCTTCAACTATGAAAGAATGCAGGCTTGTGGATGGCTTTGGGGCATTCTTCCGGGTCTTCAGAAAATACATACAAACAAAGAAGACCTTAAAGCTTCTATGGCACACAACCTTGACTTCTTGAACACTCACCCGTTCCTCGTAACATTTGTAATGGGTATTGTTCTTTCCCTTGAGCAGAACAAGGCTGATACAGCTACAATCCGTTCCGTACGTATTTCCGCAGCAGGACCGCTCGGTGGTATCGGTGACGCTCTTTTCTGGCTGACACTTGTTCCGATCACAGCAGGTTTGACAGCGAACATGGCGATGGAAGGACAGATTATCGGTGCGGTTCTCTTCCTTATCATCTTCAATGCTGTTCAGTTTGCAGTTCGTTTTGGACTTATGTACTGGTCTTACGGACTTGGTACAAAAGCAGTTACACTGTTGACATCAAGCGCAAAAGAGTTTACTCGTGCAGCAAGTATCCTTGGTATCTTCGTTGTAGGTGGACTTATTGCTAACTATGGTGGAACATCACTGCGTATCGTTGTTGGCGATCCGGCAATCAACATTCAGGGACTTCTTGACGGAGTACTTCCGAAACTGATCCCGTTGTTGATCACACTTGGAATTTACGTTCTGATCAAAAAAGGCTGGACACCGGTTAAATGTATCATCCTTATCCTCGTAGTAGGTATCGTAGGTTGTGCATTCGGTATCTGGGCAGGTGATTCCAAAGCTATGGATGCTGAAGGAAACACAATTCCGGGAGGATATACACCGCTTGTTGAGTGGTATCAGCTTCCGGAGGAGCCGGCTGAATAAGTCGATTCATTATGAAAATGCCGACATAAATCTATGTCGGGTATAAGTAAGGGGAGGGATTTTAATCCCCCCCCTTACATTATTTTACAGAGAAATTAGGTGGCTTTTTGAACACAATAACAATTTTTATTATATTGATTGCCGCTGTCGGATATCTTATCTTTCAGGGCATCAAAAATTTTCAACTGCATAATATGAATGTCGGGCTTAAAAATAAGGACTGTGTTCTTGTAGAGAGAACGGCAGATATGTGGATTACGAGAAAACTTCTTGGAGAGTATGTCTGTGACCTCTATAAATTAAGAGCGTTATATGTGGCGAAAGAAGAAGAAAAATTCGAGAAAATGCTCATACACATGTTGGATACGACATATCCGCGCCCTGATGATAAGCAAAGTTTTCTGGAAACATATTTCCATACGTTCCTGATCAAAGGAAACAGGAAGTATGCAGACTGGATCTTAAAAGAAATTAAGAAAACAGGGGACGAAGCATTTATTCATTATAATGAAAATGCATATGCTGTCATGCTTGACGGCAGAACAGATCTGATCGAAGAGATGGACGAGGATATTAATTCAAAGCGGTACTATGGATTTGCACTCGGAGTGATCTTGGTTATGATTTCAAAGCAATATACTGCTCTGGGGGATGACAAAAACGCGCTGATCTATATGCAGAGCGCAAAGGCTTGTTTACATCCCAAAGCTGTTTATATGCCCGTTGTCGATCGTTATCTTAGAGAGGCCGAGGCGCAGGAGCAAGATAGTTAAAGCAAAATGCTGCAGAAAATGCAGGCAGTAAATAGAACAGGAGATATATTATGGTAGGATTAATCGTTACAGGACATGCAAATTTTGGTTCAGGTATGACAAGCTCTGTGAATTTGATCGCAGGAGAGCAGGAAGCATACCGCTATGTAGATTTCCTTCCGACATACGGAACGGAAGAATTGACAACAGAGATTGCCAAAGCAATGGATGAGTTGAAAGATTGTGAAGGAATTATTATCTTTACAGACTTGATGGGCGGATCACCGTTTAACGTTGCAGCTTCACTCGGACATGGAAAAGAGAATGTACGTATTGTTGCGGGCACAAACCTGCCGATGCTCGTAGAGATCGTAATGTCGCGTAAATTCATGGACGATTTGGATGGACTTGTAGAGTCTGTACTTGAGACAGGAAAAGAGCAGGTAACAAAATATGAATTCAAGCAGGTAGTACAGGAAGAGTCTGAAGACGGAATTTAAAACGAGGCTTTTAACAAATATGGCTGATGTTCGTTTGAAAGAATACAGCCGTAAGTCTGAATATTAACTGCATACTATAAAACACGCTGCAAAAAGCAGCACGAAAGGAGATAAATTATGAGTACAATTTTTGGTATCACAGAAGACAAAATGAAGGAGACATCTTCAACATTTACATTGTCGGAAATCTATCAGCAGCCGGCGACATGGGAGAAGACATGCCGTCAGATCGAAGAGCACAAAGATGAACTTCAGAAATTTATCGATCAGGTAATCAAATGTGATGATTTCGATGTGATCCTTACAGGAGCAGGAACAAGTGAGTTCGTAGGAAACGCATTGTTTGCTCATCTTGCAGGACTGCTCGACCACAAAGCAAAATCTTACGGAACAACAGATATCGTTGCTACACCGGAGGCTTATCTGTCCCGTACGAAACCGACGCTTTTGATCAGCTTCGGACGTTCAGGAAACTCACCGGAGTCTGTTGGAGCAGTAGATGCGGCAGAGAGCGTGTGCGATAACGTTTATCATCTCTTTGTAACATGTAATAAAAACGGAGCTCTTTCCAAACGTGCAGCAGAGACACATAACTGCTATGCAATCAACCTGACAGATGAGACACATGACCAGAGTTTTGCAATGACATCAAGCTACTCTAATATGTATCTTGCAACATATCTTTGCTTCCACCTGAATGAGCTGGAAGAGACAGTTGAAAAAGTTCGCAAGATTGCAGCAGCAGGACAGAACTTCCTTGACAATAGCTATGGCGTTGCTCAGCAGATCGTTGACGAATATAATTTCGAGCGTATCGTATACCTTGGAAGCAACACATTAAAAGGAACATCTCAGGAATCTGCTCTTAAGATGCTTGAGCTGACAGCAGGCCGTGTTGTTACAATGTATGACACACCGATGGGATTCCGTCATGGCCCGAAATCAATCGTTGATGACACAACATTGACAGTTGTATATTTGAGTGATGAAGCTTATACAAGACAGTATGAAGTTGATCTTCTCAAGGAAATGAGCGGACAGAGAAAAGGAAACAAGATCGTAGTTGTTATGAGCAGCGCAGACGAGGCAGTTTCAGCGCTTGCAGATTACACAGTTGTATATGATATGAAAGAGGAGAATGAGAATATTCTTCTCGGACTTGACTATATCTTGTTTGCACAGACACTTGCAGTTCTTAAATCACTTTCACTTGACATTACACCGGATAATCCGTGTCCGACAGGTGAAGTAAACCGAGTTGTAAAAGGTGTTACACTTTATCCGTATACAAGAAAATAAGACCGGCTTGGAAGAGAAAGAACATGGTTTGCCGAAAGGCAGACCATGTTCCGATAAGGAGGATAAAATATAATTATGGCTATTAACAGTGAAGTTATTATTTGGACTTGTGTTACAGTTGCAGTGCTTGTCGGCGTCTGCGCAATCGTTCTGATCGCAATGTCTTCAAGAAACATGAAGAAAAACCGCGAAGCGATGCGCGATCTGCAAGGAGCAATCAAAGTCGGAGCGCGCATCATGTTCGCGGGCGGTATTTACGGAAAGATCGTTAAGATCAAAAATGATGTGATCGATGTGGAGATCAACAAAAGCACTGTGATCCAAATTTCCCGATACAGCATTCAGAACGTAATCACAGACTAAAGCATCATGCAGATATAATCAGAGTTTGTTTTGGCGGTTTTGGTTCTCGGCTGCTTTTCTGGCATAGTCGCTTGGCGTTGTGTTAAAATATTTTTTAAACAGCCTCGAAAAGTAGTGGATGGAGCTGAAACCGAGTCTGTATGCGATCTCGCTGATTGTGTACTGGTTCTCGCGGATCAGCTCTTTACTCTTTTGAAGCTTAATATTGAGCAGATAGTTTTTCGGCGAAGTATTTAGGTGTGTCTTGAACAATGCCTGCAGGGAAGATCGCGAGATAAAAAATTCATGACAGATATCTTCAATCGTGAGCGGCTCGGTTATACGTTTGTTCATGTAGGCTAAGATCTCGGAGAGAAGGTCATTTTGAGCCGACTTGCTGTCTGTCAAAAGCGTTTTATGGTTCATTGTCTCATAGAACTGCATGATCAACAGAAGGACTTCCTGAAGATAGCAGATCATTAAAGTGTGCGTATAGTAGGAATGTTCTTCACTTTCAATCAAAAGTTTCCAAAGGATCTGCTGCATCTCACTTGTACAGTGAAATGTATGATCCAGGACATGCAGAGAGCGTCTGTGATTTACCTCAAACACAACTGTGAGATAGGAACAGCCGTCCTGAACGGACATTTCGGCTTTGTCTGAACGGTATATGATCAGATCATGAGGCTGAAGCGTGTTCTTCCCGGAAGAAAGCGTGATATCCAGACTGCCTTCGTATACATAGATCAATTCGTATGATTTATGCGCAGGCTGTGCGATGTGACACGCTTTGGACTGCTTCGTAAACCAGCAGTCTACAATCCGTCTCAAATGGAACGGTACAGATACAGGCTGGTATGTATACGGCGTTGGCAGAGGTTTTGTAAAATCTGCAGGCTGCTGTTCTTTACAGCAGTTTTTCGCTATAAGAATGCGCCATGTAAGAGAAGAGGTCAACGGAATCAGGTTAAATGCAGTGTTCGGCGCAAGTTTTAAATTATGACGCAGCGGAACTGTTTTCAGATCCGTCATGTCAGGGGATGCGGCGATAAGAAGAAGCGCCAACCCGGCGGGACACTCTATATATATTTCGCATGGAAAAAGAAAGAGAGTATCTAATTTTTTTGAAGATGCAGAAAACTCCCATTGATTTAAATTATGTTTTTGAGTATCGAGCGGTTCATCATAAAATGATCCGAAAGGTTCAAATTTGTTTGTTGTATGTTGATTTGTCATGATGGTATACCTCGGTTGTAAAAAACGATTTGTACTTTTTAAATAATATAACATTTTTTAATGAAAATCAAGATGTGGGATTCGTATATCCTACGAAAGACAGGAGGAATTGTAATGATTATTCAAAGTAAAAAAGTTTGGTTTGCAGATCAGTTCGTAGAAGCACAGATTGAAGTGAAAGACGGAAAAATCGTTGACATCTATGAGTACGGAAAACATCCGGTAGACTGTGATTACGGTGATAACCGCATTTTACCGGGATTTATCGATGTACACTGCCATGGAGCGTATGGATTTGACACAAACGATGCGAAAGAAGACGGACTTCGTTACTGGGTTCGTAATATCGTAGATGAAGGCGTAACGGCTCTCCTTGCAACAACAATTACACAGAGCGAAGAAGTTTTGACGAACGCTTTGAAAAACGTGGCAAAAGTTGTTGAAGACGGATATGAAGGCGCAGAGATTCTGGGAGTTCATTTTGAAGGACCGTACCTTGATATGAAATACAAGGGAGCGCAGCCGGAACAGTATATTGTAAAACCGACGGTAGAGCAGTTTAAGAAATACCAGGAAGCAGCGAACGGATTGATCAAATATATTACAATGGCAACAGAGACAGATGATGATTTTGCATTGACACGCTACTGTGCAGATCACGGAGTCGTTGTAAGTATCGGACATTCCGCTGCAACAAGCAAAGAGGCAGTACAGGCATTTGCTCATGGTGCAAGATCAATGACACATGTATACAATGGAATGACACCGTTTAATCATCGTGCAAACGGACTTGTAGGCGCTGCTTACAGAATGAAGAGCATGTACGGAGAGATTATTTGTGACGGTAACCATTCAACACCGTTAGCGCTTCATCAGTTCTTTGAAGCAAAAGGACCTCATTACGGAATCATGGTAAGTGATGCACTTATGGCAAAAGGTTCACCGGCAGGATCGAAATTTATTTTCGGCGGAAACGAGATTGAGATTTACGAAGATGGAAGTGCGCATCTGACATCATCAAAAGGACTGGCTGGATCTACACTTCATATTAATGACGGTTTGCGTATTCTGATCGAAGAAGCGCTTGTTCCGGTAGATACAGCAATTAATTCTTGTACGAAGAACCCGGCTGCATGCTTAAAGATCGATGATCGCAAAGGTTCTATTAAAGTCGGATTGGATGCTGACCTTGTTGTTCTTGACCGTGATTATCAGGTACTTCAGACATACTGCATGGGAAAAGCAATGTTAGATAAAAACTAGAAAATGAAAGATTGTGGAATGATTAAAAATGGCTAAGAAAAAATCGAAACCGGTGGAGAAGATCCGCCTGTCAGGCAGAAATATTTATACAGATAAAAAGGGACGGGTTATTTTTTACGATATGATTACCAAAAAAGGGTATCTCGTAGATAAAAAGCATGAGAACTCGGCGCTGTTTTTTAAAAATCGTTTTGTTGTGCTTCTGTTTGCGGCAATTTTGTTCGGCGCAACGTTTTTGACATGGCTTCAGGCAGCGGTTGCCTGGGCAGTAATGATGGCGATTGCAGAATTTGCGTTCCGCCGCGGATTTTTGAAAAAAATGGAAGTGGTAAATGATGTAGATTTTGAACGCCGTGTTTCGGCGCTTCAGTACATCGTGGAAAATAAGGCGAAGGGAAAAGTGGTCGTTCTTATTATACTGTATCTTCTTCTTGCAGTGCTTGTCGTATTGAATGCATATGTAGAAAAGTATTCTGTCGGCTTATGTGTACTCAGTGGAGGAATTGCTCTTGTTGGTATATACTTTGCAATTCTGCATATAATTGCGCTGACAAAAATGAAATAAATGACAGGAAGATAAAAATAAAAAATACAGACCGAAGATCTGATAAATTCTCCGGTCTGTATTTTTTATATGTTTATGCGGGGAAAGCTTATAATTAAGCCTGTCCTTCAGATCCGCATACGCTGATTTTTTCTTTTACGAGAGCTGTAACGTTTTCCATACCTACAGTTCCGTATTTCTTCGGATCGAAACCGTCCGGATTCTCTGCAAGATATTTCTTCACGCCGTCGCTGTATGCGATACGAAGCTCTGTAGCAAAGTTTACTTTACAGATACCAAGTTTGATAGACTCGCGTACTGCGTCGTCCGGTACACCGGAAGCTCCGTGAAGTACAAGAGGAATAGAAACAACTTCGCGAATTGCAGCAAGACGTTCGAAGTCAAGCTTCGGCGTTCCCTGATACAGTCCGTGTGCTGTTCCGATTGCAACTGCAAGTGAAGTTACGTTTGTACGCTCTACAAATTCTTTTGCCTGCTGAGGATCTGTGTACGGAGAATCGTTCTCTGCTTCAAGATCATCCTCTTTACCGCCGACTTTACCAAGCTCAGCTTCTACGCTGATCTGAGAAGGAAGACATGCGTCTGCCACTCTGCGTGTTAAAGTGATGTTCTCCTCGAAAGAGCCGTGAGAACCATCGATCATGATAGAAGTATATCCTGTGCGGAGAGCCTGCATTGCAAGTTCAAAGCTGCTGCCGTGGTCAAGGTGGATCGCTACCGGAACGCTTGCACGTTCTGCGGCTGTTCTTACCATTGCAAGATAATAGTCAAGTCCTGCATATTTTACTGTGGATGGAGTTGTCTGCATGATGACCGGGGAGTTCATTTCCTCGGCTGCCTTGATAACCGCCATGACCATTTCCATATTTTCCACGTTGAATGCGCCTACTGCGTAATGTCCTGCCTGCGCTTTTTTCAGCATTTCATTTGTTGTAACTAATGGCATAATGTCAACCTCGATTCTTTAGAATTTAATGTAATTTCTTGTTATTACATTTTAATTAATTATTTTCGCTATAAGTATAGCACAGAACAGGTGATTTCGCATTTCCATTTTGCACTTTCTCAAAAAATGCAAACGATTGTTTAATTAATCCAAAGTAGGCGCAAATTGAAAGTGCTACGATAAATATAACAAAGTAAATCGAAAAGGAGAGTTTATCATGCGACAAAATCCATTGAAAAAAATTGTTGAATTGCAGAAACAGGGTAAAAATGTCGGAATTTATTCTGTGTGCAGCGCCAACGGCTATGTTATCGAGGCGGCGTTTAAGAGAGGCCTTTCAGACGGATCCTGCGTTTTGATCGAGAGTACGGCAAATCAGTGCGATCAGAACGGCGGATATACAGGTATGACACCTGCTGACTTTAAAAAATTTGTTCTTGAGATTGCGGATCGTAACGGATTTGACCGCAACAGAATCTTTCTTGGAGGAGATCATTTAGGACCGCTTACATTCGCATATAAAGATGAAGCAGAGGCGATGGCTGATTCAGAAGAATTGATCCGTCACTATGTAGCTGCAGGATTTACAAAGATCCATATTGATACAAGTATGAAGGTGAACAGCGATCCGGAAGATGTTCGTCTGTCAGATGAGATTATCGCAGGACGCGGCGCTCATCTTGCAAAAGTTGCAGAAGAGACATACAAGGAACTGCTGGCGCGTGATCCCGAAGCAATCCCGCCGGTATATGTAATCGGAAGTGAAGTGCCGATCCCGGGCGGAGCTGTCGGAGCAGAAGATAACGGAGTTCAGGTAACGAAAGTAGAAGATTTTAAGAATACAGTTGCAGCATTCGAGAAAGCTTTTGCAGAAGAAGGTCTTGATAAAGACGTATGGGAGCGTGTAATCGGAGTTGTTGTTCAGCCGGGCGTAGAAGAGAAAGACAGCGGATGTACAGAGTATGACCGCGAGAAAGCAAAAGATCTTATGGCTGCGATCAAAGATTTTCCGACACTTGTATTTGAAGGACATTCTACAGACTATCAGACAAAGATCAAATTGCGTGAGCTTGTAGAAGATGGCGTCGGCATTTTGAAAGTAGGTCCGGGACTTACATTTGCTATGCGTGAAGCGATGTTTGCTTTGGAAAATATCGAGAAAGAACTGATCTACGGAACAGATACAGAGCCGAGTAAGTTCGCAGAAGTTCTTGATGCTGAGATGCTTAAAAATGACAAAAACTGGAAGAAACATTATCAGGGAACAGAACTTGAGATTCGTCTGAAGAGAAAATATTCTTTCTCAGACCGCTGCAGATATTATATGCCGACACCGGCTGTAGAAGCTGCTGCAGACCGTTTGCTTACGAACCTTCGCACACTTGGAATTCCGCTGAATCTGCTCAGCCAGTTCATGCCGATCCAGTATACGAAAGTACGTGAAGGATATTTGAAGAACGATCCGGTAGAATTGATCGAGGATCGCATTATTAATACGATTGATGAATATCTGTACGGAACACATCAGAATGAACTTCTCTAAGAGGAAATTCATAAATTTCGGGTTATGCAGATCTGTGGTATAGCAGTATAGATACAGAATGCAGGCAGTTCAATAACTGTTTAAGCTGAATTAGGAAGCGTTCGCGGACAAGACTTGTAAAAAGTCATTGTTCACGGACGCTTTTTTGTTGGTGATAATATCACTGTCCAAAGCGTAAAAAATATGTTATAAGAAAAGAAAGCAAAAAGTAAGAAACACAGATAACAAAAAAACAAAAAAGAAAAAGAACGGAGAGTAGGATATGGGATTTTCGATTGAGACCGGAATTTCCGCAGTTACAGTTTTTGTACAAGGATTACTAAGCTTTTTTTCTCCTTGTGTATTGCCCCTTGTACCGCTTTATCTGGGGTACTTGTCAGGCGGTTTGAATACGGCGCTTGGAAGCGGGCAGGACAGCGGAATGAAGGGAAATAGGATTAAATTATTTTTAAGAGTACTTTTTTTCGTAGCAGGGATCGGAGGAGCATTTTTCATCCTCGGGTTGGGCGCATCGGCTGCCGGAAGTTTCTTCCATGAACAGAGAATGCTGTTTGCAAGGATCGGAGGAATATTAGTCGTTTTGTTCGGGTTATATCAGCTCGGAGTTTTTGGAAGCTCCAAAGTGCTCGGATCAGAACACAGGCTTCCGCTTCATCTTGATAAAATGACAATGTCGCCGATTACGGCTTTGATCATGGGATTCACATTTAGTTTTGCGTGGACGCCCTGTGTGGGTCCGGCGCTGACAAGCGTTCTTCTTATGGCAGGAAGTGCAGAGTCAGGTGCGAAAGGCTTTCTTTTGATCGGAGTTTATACACTTGGATTTGTCCTGCCGTTTCTTTTGGCAGGGATCTTTACCGCACAGCTTTTAAATTTCTTTAAAAAACATATGAAAGTTGTTCGTTATACGGTGAAGGTTGGAGGAGTGCTCATGGTGCTCATGGGACTGCTGATGTTTACCGGAAAAATGAATGATATTACCGGATACTTGTCTTCGATCGGACAGCAGACCGCGCAGGACAGTGAGAAGGAAGATTCATCTGTTGACAAAGATGGGGCAGGCAGTACAGCCGCTGGAGAAGAGTCGGCTGAATCTTCAGAAGAAGGGACAGAAGAACAGACAGAAGAACAGGATGGAGAAAAAGTCCGCGCATATATGACAGGATTGAAAGATCAGTATGGAAACACACATAATCTGGATGATTATAAAGGGAAAGTTGTCTTTTTGAATTTCTGGGCGACATGGTGTGGTCCATGTCGGAATGAGATGCCGGAAATCCAAAAACTTTATGAAGAATATGCACAGAAGGGCGAGGAAGCAGAAGTTGTGATCCTTGGAGTTGCAGGTCCGGGAGTCGGACAGGAGGGAACTGTTTCGGAGATTACGGACTTTATGAAGGAGAACGGATATACATATCCGGTGCTGATGGATGAAACAGGCGAAATGTTTGAGTGGTACGGTATTTCGGCTTTCCCGACAACATATATGATCGATCGTGACGGAAATCTTTATGGATATGTGACCGGACAGCTTACGGAAGATATTATGAGAAGTATCATTGATCAGACATTGGAAGGAAAAGTGCCGTAAAAAAGGAGAACTCAAAAAGATGATTACGATAGAAAAAGAAAATTTTTCCATTTCACAGATCTGCGCTTCAGGGCAATGTTTCAGGCTGGACCCGATAGAGGGAACGGAAAAATTCTATGAACTTACAGCAGGAGACCGGTATTTAAAAATTGAGGTTTTAGAAGATCCAAAAGAAGCAAAAGCGCCAGATGACGGAGAAAAAGCGGAAAACAGCGTTGGAAAGGTGAGGTTTTACTGCACGCAGGAAGAATTTGAACAAGTTTGGAAAGGATATTTTGATCTCGATACATGCTATAACGATTACCTGTCTCTTATAAAGGGGGATGAATATTTGAGAAAGGCTGCACAATTCGGGAGCGGCATTCGGATTCTGAGACAAGATTTGTGGGAAATGATCGTGACGTTTCTTTTGTCCCAGCAGAGTAATATCCCACGGATCAAAATGATGATACAGAACATCAGTCGGCAGTATGGGGACAGAAAAGAGACATATGACGGAAAAGAATACTATGCGTTTCCAAGAGCAGAACAACTGTCACAGGCGTCCGAAGAAGAACTTCGGGCGCTTAAGCTTGGTTACAGAAGTAAATACTTGTGCAAGACGGCAAGGATGGCGGCAGATGGCACAGTGAATCTTGAAAAAATAAAAGAGATGTCTTATGATGAAGCAAGGAAAGAATTGCTGCAGCTGTCAGGTGTCGGCGGTAAGGTTGCCGATTGTATCTGTCTGTTTGCGCTTCATAAGCTTGATGCTTTTCCGGTTGATACGCATATTCAAAAGGTGCTTGATACAGTATATGCGGGTAAATTTCCGTTTAAGAAATACAAGGGATGCGCAGGAGTAATGCAGCAGTATATTTTTTATTATGATTTGAAGGGAGATAAACAATAATGGAAAATTTTCAATATTATGCGCCGACAAAGGTCGTGTTTGGAAAAGAGACGGAAAATCAGATCGGACAGCTTGTCAAAGAACAAGATTGCAGGAAAGTGCTTGTTCATTACGGAAGCGGAAGTGTAAAAAGAAGCGGTCTCCTTGACCGGATCTTTGCATCACTTGATGAGGCAGGTATTTCCTATCTTTCTTTGGGAGGAGTTGTTCCGAATCCGAGATTGTCGCTTGTGTATGAAGGTATCGATCTGTGCCGAAAAGAGGGTGTGGATTTTATCCTTGCAGTCGGAGGCGGAAGTGTGATCGACTCTGCAAAAGCGATCGGATATGGTGTGAAGAATGAAGGGGACGTTTGGGATTTTTATGAGAAGAAACGTCAGGCATGCGGATGTCTTCCGATCGGAGTTGTGCTTACGATCGCGGCGGCAGGTTCGGAGATGAGTGATTCGTCTGTCATCACAAATGAGAACGGATGGCTGAAACGCGGATATAACAGCAGTTATTGCAGACCGAAATTTGCAGTTATGAATCCGGAACTGACAATGACGCTTCCGAAATATCAGACTGCGAGCGGATGCGTGGATATTATGATGCATACGATGGAAAGATATTTTAACCATTGCGACAATATGGAATTAACGGATGGACTTAGTGAACATCTTCTGCGTACGGTGATGAAAAATGCGAAGATTTTGATGGATGCTCCGGATTGTTATGAGGCAAGGGCAGAAGTGATGTGGGCGGGAAGCCTTTCTCATAACGGATTGATGGCATGTGGAAATGACGGCGGCGACTGGGCATGTCATCAGCTTGAACATGAACTGGGAGGAATGTTCGATGTGGCGCACGGCGCAGGCTTGGCCGCGGTATGGGGAAGCTGGGCTCGTTATGTATGGGATGCTCTTCCGAATCGGTTTGAACAGTTTGCGGTCAATGTTATGGGTGTGAAAAAAGACAGCGACAGAGATATGGTAATCCAAAAGGGAATCGAGGCGATGGAAACATTTTTCAGACAGATCGAAATGCCGACAGATCTTGGAGGACTTGAACTTGAAGTAAGTGAAGAGCAGATGCGGGAACTTGCATTAAAATGCAGTCATTTCGGAAAACGGACGATAGGATGTGTAAAGAAACTGGATCAGGAAGATATTTATCAGATCTATAAAAAGGCGGCGGCACGAGATTAAAGTCCTGCAAAAAGAGTGCTTCAAAAGCTGTTTGAAAACTGTTTTATAAAGAAAGAGTAGCACAAAAGTGCGATAGGTGATACAATAAGAAAAATTTATAACAGTTCAGCTATAATAATGCGTACTGCCTGACGTCGGGCGGGAAGAAAGGAGCATATAAATGGAATCATATATGGAAATGCTTGCAAATCATGCAAAAAATGCCGCCACGGCAGCGGCAAAACTCGGAACGGCGGAGAAAAATAAAGGACTTTGCGCGGTAGCAGATGAGTTGATCGCGCAGCGGGAGATAATCCTTACAGAAAACCAAAAAGATCTGAAGGCAGCAGAGGAAAAAGGAGTGAAACAGTCTCTGATCGACCGTTTGGCACTTTCTGAAAAAAGGATTGAAGATATGGCAGAAGGACTCCGGCAGATTGCCTCCCTTGATGATCCGGTTGGAGAAATCCTTTCGATGAAAATTCGTCCGAATGGTTTACGGATCGGTCAGAAGCGAGTTCCGCTTGGTGTTGTTGGAATCATTTATGAGTCAAGACCGAACGTGACTGCTGATGCTTTTGGTCTTTGCTTTAAGACCGGGAATGCGGTGATCTTGCGCGGAGGAAGCGATGCGATCTGTTCGAATCAGGCGATCGTCCGTGCAATCAAATCCGCGCTGCGCAAAGCGAAACTTTGTCAGGATCTTGTTCTTCTTGTCGAGGATACAAGTCGGGAAGTTGTGAATGAGATGATGAAGATGCACGGCTTGATCGATGTACTTATTCCAAGAGGCGGCGCAGGGTTGATCGCGAATGTCGTGGCGAACAGTACAGTGCCTGTTATTGAGACCGGAACGGGAAACTGTCATGTTTATGTAGATGAGACGGCGGATATCCGTATGGCAGTTGATATTATTGAAAACGCCAAGACGCAGAGAATGGGAGTCTGCAATGCATGTGAATCACTTGTGATCCATAGTAAAGTGTTGGAAAAGGCGCTTCCACCGATTGTTGAGAAATTAAAACAACATGAAATTGAAATACGCGGGGATGAAAGAGCCCGCGCGGTTTGTCCGGATATTAAAGAAGCTTCTGAAGAAGACTGGGGAATGGAATATCTTGACGCGATTATTTCAATTAAGACAGTGGATTCCATTGATGAGGCGGTCAGTCATATTAATAAATATAATACAGGACATTCCGAATCCATCATCACAAATGATTATAACAATGCCCTGAAATTCCAAGATGAGATCGATGCGGCGGCTGTATATGTAAATGCATCTACGCGTTTTACAGACGGCTTTGAGTTTGGTTTCGGAGCTGAAATCGGAATCAGTACCCAAAAGCTTCATGCAAGAGGACCTATGGGACTTGAAGCGCTGACTACGACAAAATATATTATATTCGGCAATGGACAGATCAGAAAATAATTGCAGATAGTGAGACAAAGAAAAGACAGAGTTATCTGTCTTTTTTTTGTCGTGTAGAAAATGCTGTTCTATACAATATAGACGTTCTTTGGGATGAGCAGCTCGTTGATTTGAAAAGGCCGATCTGCGAATCATCTGTACGACAGCGTAGTATTTGTACCGAGATTTTATGGCAAATCGAAGTGTGATTGATGATTGCTATTGAACAGGCGAGAGGTGAGAAAATTGGCATGTGTTAACTGCCATAAATGCATATCGACTTCATAAATGGATATTATTATAATCAATATAACAACAGTGAAGAGAAAGGGAAGGAGGAACAGGAGCTTGAAAATGCAGGAAAAATACAGACAGTTATTAGAGGCTCTGTTGGAATCCTCAAAAGAATTTTTGAATTCACAAGAACTTGGGGAGCTGGTTGGAATCAGTCAGCGGACAGTGATCCGGTATATGAAAGAATTAAAAGAACAGTCTTTAAAATATGGATTTTTGGTTCATACAGTAAAGGGAAGAGGATATCGGTTAGAGATTGTTGAAGAGGAAAAATTCAGGGATGTGCTGGCAGTTGAAGAAGATGCGGAAGTGACAAAGGTGCTTTATAAATTGTTTTTAGAGCCGACATGTAAGCTGGATGATCTTGCAGAGCTTTTGCACTATAGCAGATCAGGTATGTCTAAAATTATGGAAAGAGCAGAGAGGAAGCTGGAAAAAGAAGGTCTTAGGCTTTTAAATAAGCCATATGTCGGTTTTTTTGTAGGAGGCAGTGAGGTTTATATACGAAATTATTTATATAAATTGCTGCAGAAGCAGTCATTAGAAGAGACAGAGAAGATTTTTAGTGTTTCAAAAGAAATGTTGACGAAAGTGAGAAGTGAGATTGATGCGGAGCTTGCACAGAAATCAGTGTATAAAAGGAAAGAAAATGAACTATTCTTTTTGAAATATTTGTTGATACAAAGGCAGAGGATTGCGATAGGGAAAACGATTAAGACCGATTATTTCGCAAATATTAGTCAGACAGTTCATTTGAATCATGATATGGAAGTTGTCCGTGATATCCAAAACAGGCTTGGAACAGCAGCCTGTCCGAAATCTGATGCGGAAATAGAAAACATATATCTTGCCCTTGTTTACAGACAGGCTTTTTGGCAAAACGGGTATGTAGACAGTGTTAACGAAAAAAATCTTCAGTTTTATCAGGATCTGACAGAGAGAGCGTTTCAGAGAATTAAAAACGATTATAAAGTAGATTTGTTTCAGGATGATATTTTAGTAAACGGACTCGTGCTTCATTTGGCGTCTAATTTCAGCAGATATCTTTTGGGGATGGAGACAGAAAATCTGTTTTACAATGATGTTTTGGAAAGTTACCCTACGGCATATTACTATGCGATGGAAGTGGCGGAGGAGATTTCGGTATGGACAAAGCTTTCGTTAAGTAAATATGAGATCAGTTTTTTGGGAATGCATTTCGCATCCTATTTGGAGAGAAGCCTGAAATCTAAAAAATGGAAATGCGCGATTATCTGCGGAAGTGGAATCGGTTCGGCAAAATTGTTGGAAAGCAGACTGCACAATAAATATCCTCACCTCGAAGTGATAGGAATCTGTCTTTTAGAGGAGGCAGAAAAAGAAGCAGAAAATGTAGACTTTTTCATTACGACATTTCCGATAGAAGAGTCGGAAATTGCAGATAAACCGTGGGTGTGGCTGTCCCCTATGCTGGATATTAAAGAACAGATTGCATTGGAACAACTTGTCGGAAATTTGGCGCACCACCAAAAATGGAGGTATGAGAGCGTACCGAAAATGTATTTGTATATCGACCGATATATGGAAAAAATGGAGTTATTGAATTACTTATGTGATCTGTGCAGAGAAAAAAGGTTTATTACGGAACAGGAAGCAGAAGGGATCGTGGGGCGTGAAAATCTGGTATCGACAGAAATTGTGGAGGGAATCGCAATGCCTCACGGCTTGATCGAAGGCAACAGTTTTCTTGTATTTGCGTTATTGAAAGAACCGATTATTTGGGGAAGAACATCAGTGAAATTAGTTGTTATGGGGTGTTTCCAACGAGGGGATGACCGTATGAAAGAAGAATTAGAATATATATTCCATCTCTTTTTGAACCTGGAAGATAAGAACAGATTATTGTCCTGTAAATCGGCGGAAGAGGTAGAACGCTATATGGAGGTGTATTATGGGAAATAGACTGAAACGGATGCTGACAAAAGAAATGGTGCGGTTGGATCCGCCTCTTTTATCTACGCCGGAAGAGGTAATCGAATATTGTGGAAATATTCTTGTCGAAAGTAAAAAAGCAGAAGCAGGATATGTAAAAGAAATGATAGATTCCTATCAAAGGCTCGGACCGTACATGGTAATGGCTCCGGGGTTAGCATTGCCGCATGCAAGACCAGGTGGAAATGTAAAAGAACCATGCATTAGTTTTGTGAAACTAAAAGAACCGGTTTGTTTTCATCATCCTTGTAATGACCCTGTTTGGGTTGTGTTTGCACTGGGGGGAGTATCAGACGATGGGCACATTGAACTTTTGCAGGATTTGAGTTCTTTGCTGGCAGGCGATCAGATGATTGAAAAACTGGCAGCTTTGAATACATATGAGGAACTGGAAAAATTGATGGAAAAGGAGGCGAGAAGATGAAGGTTGTAACAGTGTGCGGAATGGGATTTGGGACAAGTCTTATGTTGTTAATGTCGGTGAAAGAAATTGGAAGAAAGCAAGGCATTACGGTAGAAGGCGAGGCGACAGATCTAGGTTCTTATAAAGGGAAAAGCTGTGACTTGATCGTGGCGTCATCAGAGATTGCAAAACAGATCGAGGCAGATGTTCCGGTATTGGCAATTACGAATCTCTTAGATAAAGCAGAAATCGAAGAAAAGATCAGACCATATTTGAATGAGTAAGGAGGCGGTATATTATGGTGAATTTTTTTGTGAAATTTTTAAGTGAGCCTACAGTTGTATTGGGATTGGTAGCTATGATCGGTCTTATTGCGATGAAAAACAGACCATCAACCGTGATTCAAGGAACAATGAAAACAATGCTGGGCTTTCTGATTTTGAGCGCAGGATCAAGTTTGATTGCATCTGCATTGACACCGTTTAGTACAATGTTTAACGCGGCATTTGGAATGTCGGGCGTTGTTCCCGAAGATAATGCGTTAGTAGCGGCTGTTCAGACAGTGCTTGGATTTGAAACGCCTATGATTATGCTTTTATCTTTTGTGATTAATATTATCTTGGCGAGAATTACTCCGTTTAAGTATATTTTCCTGACAGGACATATGATGTTTTCATTTGCAGGAACGATGGCGATCGTGTTGGATCAGATGGGGATCAACGGATGGACGGCGGTTGCAATCGGTTCTGTTGTTCAGGGAATTTGTATGGTTGCATTTCCGGCAATCGCTCAGCCTTATACAAGAAAAATTTTAAAAACAGATGAGGTTGCATTTGGATTTTGGGGAAGTTCTCTGATTGTTTTTAGTGGATTTGTTGGAAAGTTAGTCGGAAAGAAAAATCGTGATGAAGAAACGGATACATGGGAAAAGGTAAAAGTGTCGAACAAACTTGACTTTTTGAAAGATATGTCAATTCTTATGAGTATCGTTATGATCGTAGTTTATATCTTTACAGCTTTGATGGCTGGAACGGAAGTTGTTTCAGAATTAGCCGGTGGACAAAATGTGATCGTGTATGCAGTTATTCAGGCAATGACATTTGTAGCAGGAGTACTCGTACTGCTTCAAGGTGTCAGAATGTTTCTTGGTGAGATTATTCCGGCGTTTAAAGGAATCAGCGAGAAACTCATTCCGGGTGCAAGACCTGCGTTGGATGTTCCGATCTTTTATGCAAGTGGTCCGGTTGCTACAACAGTTGGTTTTCTCTGTGCAATGGTCGGCGGAATTCTTGCAACTTTGATTTCGACTCAGTTGGAAGTTGTTGTATTACCGGGAGTGATAGGCTTATTTTTCATGGGCGGAGCTGCCGGAGTGTTTGGCGATAAATTAGGTGGCAAAAGAGGATGCGTTGTCGCTTCATTTCTTTTAGGATTTTTATTTACGCTGATCGTGGCGCTGGCGTATCCGTTAATTGATGTGACAGGATATGGAGTGGAAGGTCTGTGGTTTGCATCGACAGACGCAATTCTTGTGGCTGTATTCATGCGCTTGATAGGAATGATTGCAGGAGTTTAAAAGGAAAGTGGAAAAAGGAAGGCGGTATGAGAATGAAATTTGCGAGAACAGTTTGCGGAGACATTAAGGCGGATGAAATGGGATTTACATACCCGCATGAACATTTGTATGCAGTTCCGCCAATATGTCAGAAAGACAGGGATTTGGAAGTCAGTGATTATGAAGGAAGCGTAGAGGAATTGAAGCTGTTTAAATCGGTAGGCGGACAGACATTGGTAGAGGCATCTACTTTAGATTATGGCCGTAATCTGCCTCTTTTGAAAAAAATGTCTGAAGAGACAGGCGTTCATGTTATTGCTACAACCGGATTTAACAAACATATTTACTATCCGCAGTGGGTAGAAGAAAAAAGCACAGAAGAGATTTCCAATATTCTTGCAGATGATATCCTAAAAGGAAGAGACGGGATCAGAGCAGGGTTCATAAAAATTGGTACATATTATAATATGATCCATCCGCTCGAAGAAAAAACGGCAGTTGCAGCGGCACAGGCACAGAAAAAGTGTGGAGCGCCAATTTGGGGGCATACCGAAGCCGGAACGATGGGAATGGAACTGTTAGACATTCTTGCCCGTGAAAAAGTAGATTTTTCTACCGTTGTTTTAGGACATTTAGATCGGAATCCGGATGAATATTACTTGCTGAAACTTGCAGATCGGGGAATTTATATTCAATTTGACGGACCGGGAAAGGTAAAATATTATCCGGACAGTGTTAGAATTGCATTAATTAAGTCATTGATATCCCACGGATATACCGATCAGCTTCTTATTTCGGGTGATATGGGAAGAGCATCTTATTTGGAAGGATATGGAGGCGGTCCGGGATTTCGATATATTAAAACAAAATTCATTCCAAGACTTCTCGATGAAGGAGTAAGTGAGGATGTCATTAATAAAATTTTTGTAGAAAATCCGAAACGATGGCTGGCAGTTTATTAGGGAGTGAAATGATGTTAGAAAATGCAAAACTTGTGTCGATCATTCGTGAGGTGGCAGAAAAAGAAATTATTCCTATTATGGAAGGACTTGTGGAAGAAGGGATCCGATGGTTTGAAATTTCTCTAAGTGACGGAGAAAACGGGATGCAATGCATTAGAACTAGCAGAAAGCATTTCAAAGGTCGAGATGTTTATATTGGCGCAGGGACAGTGACAAAAAAAGAAGAGATTGATGTCCTTTCAGATATGGGTGTGCCGTATATTTTGACTCCTGGATTTGATGAGCAGATTGTCCGGTATGCGTTGAAACGGAAGATAGAAGTTCTTCCCGGCGTGTTGACGCCCTCTGAAGTTCAGGCAGCGGCAAATTGTGGAATTCATCTTGTGAAATTATTTCCTGCGGATGCATTTTCCAATCATTATATTAAGTCATTAAAAGGTCCCTTCCCAAGGATGGACTATGTTGCAGTTGGCGGGGTAACGCCGGAAAACGCGACGACCTTTTATAGATTAGGATATAAAGGTGTGGCGGCTGGAAGCAATCTTGTCCCGAAACATGCGCAGAGTACCGATCTAAAAACAATTAGACAAACAGCGCGAAAGTATGTGGAGGCGGCAAAAATATGAGTAATCAGGTGAAAGATATGACATGGCAGGAAGTGCAGGAAAAGTTACATGCATTTCCGGTAGTAATCGTTCCTATTGGATCAACGGAACAGCATGGATATCATCTTCCCCTTGGAACCGATGTTTATTTGGCAGAAGCACTGGCTGAAAGGGCAGCAGAAAAAACAGGGGCTCTTGTGTATCCAAGTATTCATTTCGGGTATTCGTGGAGTTGGCGTGACAGGATCGGAACCGTGGCGGTCAGGCAGAATATTCTTCAGGAAACATTGAAGGATGTTGTTCGCTCTGTAGAAAGATATGGAGTAAAACTTCTCGTTTTTTTGAATGGACATGAGGCGAACGGGTCAACGATGAAATACGCGATACGGGAAATACAAGATGAAACAGATGTGAAAGTACTGGGGATGTTTTATCCGGGAATGAAAGAAATTTATAATGAATATATGGAGACTCCGACATGGGGAGGTATGTTTCATGCATGTGAATTTGAGACATCACTTATGCTGGCGGTAAAGCCGGAGATCGTTCATATGGAGCGGGCGGTGGAAGAATATCCCGCCAGACCGATTGTGTATGGGATGGATAACACCTCAATCGGGGATCTGAGTGTCTCGGGAACGTATGGAAATCCGATTCCTGCAACGGCAGAAAAAGGAGCGGCAATGCTGGAACAGTTTGCAGAAAATATATCGGCGATTATAGCGGAGTGTATGAAGGAGCTTGGTTGAAAAATACAAAAAGATCATAAAAAGAAATAAATAATAGAAAGAAGTGTAAAAAACATCGGAAACGGAACCGATCCTTAAAAGTTTACTTATGGGAGACGTTTTGATTTCCGGTGTTTTTTGTAAATGAATAGGAGTAAAATGTAGACGAATATGTGATATAATAGAAAAAAACTTGCATATTATGCAGAAACGATGTATTATTATGCAAAACGGTGCATATTCATACCATAATGCATGGAGAAACCGTGCGGACAGGATATGAACCTGAAAAACAAACAGCAGAGAGGATTGGATAGATTATGATAAAAGTTGGAATTATCGGCGCAACAGGATATGCGGGCGGTGAACTTGTAAGAATATTGACTGGGCATAAAGATGCAGAAATCAAATGGTATGGCTCAAGAAGCTACATAGATAAAAAATACGCGGACGTATATCAAAATATGTTTCAGATCGTAGATGCGGTCTGTATGGATGATAATATGGAAGAGCTGGCATCCCGGGTAGACGTTATTTTTACGGCTACTCCGCAGGGATTATGCGCGTCTCTTGTAAATGAAGATATTTTGTCAAAGACGAAGATTATAGATTTGAGCGCGGATTTCCGCTTGAAAGATGCAGAAGTTTATGAGGAGTGGTACAAGCTGGAACACAAATCGCCTCAGTTTATTGAGGAGGCGGTATACGGATTGTGTGAAGTTAATCGGGAAGACGTAAAGAATGCCCGCCTCGTGGCAAATCCGGGATGCTATACGACATGTTCTATATTGACGGCATATCCGCTGGCAAAAGAAGGACTGATCGATATGGACACTTTGATCATTGATGCGAAGTCAGGAACGTCAGGGGCAGGCAGAGGTGCAAAACTTCCGAATCTTTATTGCGAAGTAAACGAAAATATCAAAGCTTACGGAGTGGCGACACATAGACATACGCCGGAGATTGAAGAGCAGCTTGGATATGCATCAGGGAAAAAAGTAGTTCTTAATTTTACTCCTCATCTTGTTCCGATGAACAGAGGAATCTTGGCTACAGAGTATGCAAAACTTACGAAAGAAGTAAGCTATGAAGAAGTAAAGGCTGTGTATGATAAATATTACGGCAGTGAAAAGTTTGTGCGTGTACTTGAAAAAGAGGTGTGTCCGGAGACAAAATGGGTAGAAGGAAGCAACTATGTCGATATCGGATTTAAGATCGATCCGCGGACAAATCGAATTATTATGATGGGAGCAATCGACAATCTTGTCAAAGGAGCGGCAGGGCAGGCAGTGCAAAATATGAACTTGATGTTCGGACTTCCGGAAAGTGAAGGCTTGGAACTTGTGCCGATGTTCCCGTAATGTGTTTTGGAACGGTATGTTTACGGTATGCAAAAAAGCGATCAGAAGAAAATCAAACAGAAAAAAGGGAGATCATTATGATACGAGTCATGACGATAGAAGATTATGACGGAGTGTATGCTCTGTGGAAAAAAATAAAAGGGTTCGGCATTCGCAGCATCGATGATTCAAGGGAAGGGGTAGATCGTTTCTTGAAACGAAATCCAACAACAAGCGTTGTGGCTGAAAAGGACGGACGTATTGTCGGAAGTATTCTATGCGGGCATGATGGAAGAAGAGGATGCCTGTACCATGTGTGTGTGGATGAGCAATACAGGCGTCATGGAATAGGAAAAGAAATGGTTGTCTTTGCCATGAAAGCGCTGAAAGAAGAACAGATTAATAAAGTATCTTTGATTGCATTTACAGAAAATGATATAGGAAATGCTTTTTGGAATACGATTGGCTGGACAGAACGTTTGGATCTGAATTACTATGATTTTACGTTAAATGAGGAAAATATAACAGCGTTCAACGAACAATAAGAGAAGAATGCAATCCGATATATGAGCAGAACTGTAACAGGGTACAGTTCTGCTTTTAATATAGAGAGAAGAAGTGATAAAAAATGTTTTGAAAAATTTATTTTTGGATATCGATTCCCTCAAAAAACATTTCGTAAGGAATATCGTATATCATTTTTAGGCAAACAAGATCGGTTGTTCGAAGGTTACGCTTTCCCCGTTCAATATTTGCGTATGCGGTTCGATGGATAAACGCTCCCATCGTGCTCATTGTATCAGTTAGTTGCTGCTGTGTATAGCCATGAGATGTTCTTAACAGAGCAAGATTATTGGTAAATACAGGATGTCTAAGCAGCATAGTTATCGAAGTTCTTGGGAGTGAAATGGGCGTTAGATCAACAAAGAAATCAGAATAAGGAATATTGTAGATGTTTTTTAAGACGACCAAGTCAAAAACTTTGATATTGCCGGAGGAGGATTCGATAAATTTGTAACCTTCTCGTGAGATAGTACTTCCTCGGATTTGCATTTGTGCGACCAGTTTTTCTTGCGAAAAATGATGTTTGTGCCGTAAATCTTTCAGTGTGGAAGCAAAAATTTGTTTCGGGTTTTTCATATGATGTCTCCTTTAAGTGTCGATATATTAAGTGTTTCCCATAAATCTTGGCAATATTTTGACAACATATAGTTACATTTTTACTTGAAGTGTATAGGTTTAATGTGGTAATATTGGTAATGCCTAGTTACTATATGCGGATTAACCGATAAAACATTCCGAAAAGTAACTCTTTGGAGGGGGCAAAACTAATTTGCCCTCTATTTTCGAAATAGAGGGCAATAAAAAAAGGGGCGGTGTGGACAGAAATAATTCTCACTGATATCTTCTGCTTTTCACAGCAGTGTAGTAGAAAGGAGTTGGGACGCCATGAGCAGAACAATAAAGAAGATGAGGAGAGGAGTAGAGAATGAATAAAATAAAGAGGGGCGTGTCACTGTTATTATGCAGCTTATTGCTTGGATCTATTCTTACGGCAGGGAGCGTGACAGATGTTCAGGCAAGTAAACAACAGACAACCACAGTGACGAAACAATCAATAAAGAATACAAAAACAGCGAAGGAAGTTTCCGACGATCAGACATCAGATAAGGCAGGGCAGAATAAGGAAAACGAAACAGAGGAAACTGCACAAACTGCACAAACTGATACAGTTGAATCATCGGAAACTTTTTCTGTATTGCCTGTTTATGCGGGAACAGAAACGGCAATCAGTGCAGACAGAGAGACGGGAATCCGGCAGATTATGGACGTTGGTTTTACAGATCGTAATTTTGCCTCGGCAGTTTATGATTCTTTGTTTGAAGCCGGATGGCTGGGAACAGGAGATCAAACTGTGAAAGAAGTTTTGGGATCTTTTACGGGAACGATAGAAGCAGACGGATACGAGAGAAAATTAACTTACATAGTAACTGCGAATAAAATACTATTCAATCCAAGTACTCACGTTATAGCTGTTTCAGAACAATTTGATACATTAGAAAAGGCGACGGTATACTATGATTCATTAGTAGATATTCCCGGCGTGGAACAATATGCTGATAAAAAAATTACCCAAAAAAAGGTTGCGTCGAATACACAAAAGCCGGAAAGTGAATTGATCAAAAATATCGAAGGAATTGAATGGCTTAGAAAGGCAGAATCAATAGATTTAAAAAATAATGCGATTTCAGATTTGAATCCATTGTCTATAGAACGGATAAAAGCGATCGCTTCAGAAAATGGAGAAACGGACATTCAAGAGGGGAAAGCCTGGTTTGGAAGTAAGGCGAAAAATGTCAGTATTGATGTATCTATAAATCCAATCCAAAGGATTCCTGAAGAAGCAGCAGGACGTTTGCTATTTGATACTTTGACTAAAGTTGCGAGTGAAATGAAGCTCCCTTCGTTTGTTTATATAAAACCGGATGAGAATATTCCTGATATAGAAATAAGCGAGAAGATACAGCTTCCGGAAATGAAACGGGGAGATAAACTGTTTGAGATATCGAAAAACAAGGACGATACATATATTGCGTTGCAGAAGGACAATGAAGGGGCAGTAATAGATTATAATCATTTGACGAATACAGAACTGCCGATTGACGGAATTTCAAGAAGCGGGAAACTTGTAATTGGAGTAGCCGTAGCTGAAAACAGCGAGTTTAAATTTTGGGGAACGGCAGAAAATTTTGTGGATGATTTGATCACTCCCAGCAGTACAAGTATTAAATATAAATTTAGTCAAATGCTCAATGTTTATACGAAGGTAAAACCGGGACCTTCGTCAGCTTTTACGGAGATTGATTTTACAAAGACGGTAGCAGATACGGATAGACCGGTAAAGGGTGCAAAATTTCAGCTATATAAGGCATATGTAAACTCAGAAGGAAATTCAGAACAAGGGGACTTATATGATTCAAACTATTATACGACGGATGAGAATGGTAAGATCTCCTTTGAAGCAACACTTCCGAGTGGAAGTTATTGTTTTGTAGAAGCAGAGGCGCCAAAAGGATTTAAATTGGATTCGACTCCGCTTTTTTTCCAAGTTGGCGGAGGAAAAGTGGTGATTACAGGCGGTGAACCGACGGTAACTCCTACGGGAGGGCAGGCGACTTCAGCCGGAGCAGACAGTACTTATATAGATCGATATTCTCCTGAGGTGACGATGGAGGTTATACCGGATAAAGGGCTGGAGCTATATAAGATTATTGTATGTTATTTTGATCGGGAGACACAGACAAATGTGTATCAAGAATTTAAAAACGAGACGGAAAAAAATGAAGCTGCGACAAATGCTGCTGCGTTTATTAATGCAGGAAAAGGAGGCGCAAATAAGGTCGGAATAATCGATGGTACGGTGACGGTTTATCCGGTATTTACTCAGGAAAAGGTGACATTGCAAGCAGAAAATGAAAGAGCTACAACGGATTTCTCATTTCAAAAAATAAATGTGGAAACCGGAGATCCTATGACAGGTGTTACATTTGAACTTACGTGTGATCATAAGCATGATGAAGAATGTGGTGGGTTGAACTCTCCGGAACTTTGTACACATGCACATAATGATGTAAAGGGTAATACGGATAAGAAAGGGTGTACATGGACGAATGAGCAGGAAAGCGCTGAAGATGGAAGCGTAACCTTTTCAGACCTTACATCAGGAACATATATATTAGAGGAGCTGGAAACATTAGAAGGCTTTATTTTGCCAAAAGGAACGTGGACAGTAACTGTGAATGCAGATCCGGATAAAGGGGAAGAAAGGATTACCGTAAAGAAAACAAATAAAGACGATTCGATGACACCGGAATTTAAACTTGAAGGAGACAGCTTTGTAGTTGGGAATGATCCTACAGTTCCGTTTTCCTTTCAAAAGATAGACGAAAAAACAGGCGATGCGCTTGCAGATGCGGAGTTTACCATTTATCAGGAAAAAGATGAAACTTCGGGTGAATGGGAACAAGTAGGAGAACCGGTTGGTTCATCAAAAGAGGGTGTTGTTGATTTTGGCCGGTTAAAGCCGGGAACATATTTCCTTGTGGAGACGAAAGCGCCTAAGGGGTATTTGAAACCGACAGGATATTGGGAGGTGGTAATTCAAATTACAAAAGAAGGCACAGAGGAAGTTGCTTTTAAAGCGGTAGGAGATGTACCTGCAATTAGCGGAAATTACATAGATGGATTTAAAATTTCTAATAGAGAGACAAGCCGTCTTCCAAAGTTGGGGGGAAACGGTACGGGAATTTTTGTATTTAGTGGAGTTGTAATCATTTGTTGTTCACTGGTACTGTATTTTAAATTTAAAAGAAGAGGAGCTTAAAGACTATGGGAAAGATTTTGAAACGTTTAACAACAATAGCTCTGGCGGCAGTAATGCTGTTTGGAACAATGACAACTGCGTTTGCAGCAGATGAAAACGAAGGAATTACCGTAAATAATAATAAGAAAGGATCGATTACGATTCATAAGTATAAAATGCCGGATACAGAAAATGCATTTGAATCAAACACAGAGAGCGGCGGTACTGCATTGAGTGAAGATAAGTTGCCAAAAACAGCAGTCCCTTTGCCGAATGTTCAATTTAAGATTACAAGAGTAGTGCAAAATGAAAACGGAGAGTGGGTATCTGCAGAAGGCGATCTCGCTTATAGTGCGGAGGCTCAAACAGATAAGGATGGAGAAATTACTTTTGGCAAGCTTAATTTAGGCAGATATAAAATAGAAGAATTAGGGATTGACGGAGGAGATGGAAGTAATGCTGTCCTTCCAAATGAGGCAGACGATGCGATGGCAGGAAAAGCATTTTTTGTTGATGTTCCGATGACAGAGGCTGATGGGAAGACGCTTAACTATGATGTGCATGTATATCCGAAAAATGAAGTATTGTCCATTGAAAAAGATGTTACATATGTAGGCAATAAGCATGATTCTTTCAACATGAATGAAGAACAGACATGGATCATTAATACGGCTATTCCGGGTAATATTGC
This sequence comes from Mediterraneibacter sp., assembly GCF_030825015.1. Classification (NCBI taxonomy): domain Bacteria; kingdom Bacillati; phylum Bacillota; class Clostridia; order Lachnospirales; family Lachnospiraceae; genus Mediterraneibacter; species Mediterraneibacter sp. The sequence goes on from NZ_JAPJQP010000001.1 coordinate 102,658, forward strand.
ATTAAAAAAAGACTCGGGATCAGATGAATATAATGTAGCGCAAATATATGAAGTCGTAGATAAAATTGACTCTCAGCTTACTTATAAGAAATATGATGAAAACGGTGAAGTTGTTGTTCAGGCTGTAACTATGACATATGGATCGGTGGACGGAGGTGCATTGACAAAAGACACAGATTATAATGTGCAGATACCTTCTGAAAATAATGGTAATACATTGAAAGTAAGTCTTACAGATGCCGGAAAGGTGAAATTGAAAAAATTAATCAACCTTTCAGTTGAACCGGCGGCATTTCTTCAGATCCAATTTAAGACAGTAATAAATGAAACGGCAAAAACAGGAGAAGCTATCTATAATGGTGCAGATTTGAATTTTACAAATGTGGCGGGCAGTGAAACTGTTACAGTAAGCGTACCGGAGGATCAACGTCCGGAAGTACATACGGGTCGGATCTCTGTGAAAAAGGTAGGAGAAAAAGTAGATGGAGCTCCTTTAGAGGGTGTTGAATTTATGATTTTTGATACCTTGGAAAACGCACAGGCAGCAGTAGAAGTTCTTCAAAATAATAATCCGGTAGAAGACATTAAGGGTGCATTGGAAGTATATGATCCGAATCAAACGAAGTATACAACTATTGTAAGGACGAATTCTGATGGTGTTGCAGAGTTCAAAGGTCTTGCATATTATACTAATAAGGCAAATGAAACAGGTAAAGTGAAAGGCGACAATGAAGGAACCGGAGAGAAGACGTACTACATCGTAGAGATAAAAACAGTAAAAGGTTATCAGCTTCCAAGTAAATATTTTGAAGTGAAAGTGAACCAGACGTCATCTGTCGCAGCAGACCCCACAGAAACGATCGTAAACGTAAAACCGAGTAAGCTTCCGGCAGCAGGCGGAAGAGGAACGATCATCTTTACGGCAGTTGGTTTGACTGTAATGGCGGCGGCAGGAATTATTATCCTGATGTCCAGAAAGAAAAAGGATCGTTAATCAATAGAAAATAGATTGAAAGATTAAGAAGGAAGAGGGAGGGAGTCTCAGCGGACGAACCTCCCTTTAGGTAATTATGAGCAGAAGTAAGAAACTAATCGTAAGTGTTCTTTTTCTGATCGGAGCATGTATTCTATTGTATCCCGCAGTCAGTAATAAATTGGCGGAGCGGCATCAGGCAGAGATGATCAGCAATTATGCGGAAACTGTGGGAGAACTTCCGAAGGCAGATCTGAAGGCGGAATGGGAAAAGGCGGTAAAGTATAATGAATCTGTCACCGGAACGTCTGTAGAAGACCCGTTCATCTTAGGAAGCGGTTCGGTTCTGCCTGATAATTATAAGGATGTGCTCGATGTAGAAGAAAAAGAGGGGGTTATGGGATATATTGAAATTCCGGCGATTGATGTCAAGATCCCAATCTATCATGGAGTCAGCGAGAAGGTGTTAAGGAAGGGCGTCGGACATATGGAAACCACTGCCCTTCCTATAGGGGGAAAAGGCACGCATTCGGTTCTTGCAGCTCACAGAGGGCTGTCTACGGCAAAGCTGTTTACGGATCTGGATAAAATGAAAGAAGGGGATTTGTTTTATATCCATGTGCTGGATCATCTTCTGACTTATGAGGTGGATCAGATTTTGGTGATCGAGCCGGAAGATACAGACGCGCTGCGCCCGGAAGCAGATAAGGAATATGTGACCCTTTTAACATGTACGCCCTACGGAGTGAACAGTCACAGACTGCTTGTTCGGGGTGAAAAAACGTCTGACGAAATTGTGGAAGAAAACGATGTGAAAGAGCAAGATGCGGTGAAAAAAACGCGGGATATGACAGAAATAATCGCATATGCAGCAGCGGCATTTGCACTGTTTAGTTTATTTGTGGCTGTAGTGACGATATGTATCAGGAAAATAAGAAAGAAGCGAAGAAGAACAAGGGGAAGAAGGAAAAAAGCAGGGAAGAAAAGCGGTGTGCAAAGGAGAAGAAGATGAAAAAAGTAAAAAAACGAAGAAAACTTTTTGTTTTCGGTCTGATCCTCCTTTTGATCGGATGCGGGATCCTTTTGTATCCCCACATTTTGCAGCTGTTTTATGGAATAAAGACAGGGATCATGTCCCGGCAATTTGAAGAAAACATGGAAAGCGTTCAGCATACAGATCCTGAAAAATATACTCGTCTTTATGAAGCGATGAAGAAGTATAATGAAGAGCTTATAGAAAACAATCAGGAAAAACTGATGGATCCATATGCGTATGAAGATCCGGCAATCCGTTTGGAAGAATACGGAATAGAAGATGGAATTGCAGGATATATCCGAATTCCGGCTATGGGGATCGAACTGCCCTTATATTTGGGGGCTAATGAAGAAAATATGTCAAAGGGAGCTGCTCAGCTTACAGAAACATCCATGCCCATCGGCGGGAAGAATACGAATATGGCGGTTGTTGCCCACAGGGGATACAGCTATGCAAAGATGTTTCGGGAAATTGAGAAACTAAAAATCGGTGATGAAATATTTATTACGAATTTGTGGGAAACGATGACTTACAAAGTGGAGAAGATCGAGATTATTTCTCCGGATGAGATCAATAAGATCAGAATACAGGAAGGGAAAGATATGGTGACACTTGTGACCTGTCATCCATACCCTCACAATTATCAGCGGTACTTAGTTTACTGTGAGCGAGTTCAGGATGTAAAATGATTGCAGAGTTGAAAATCCGGTTAAAAATCTGATTGAAAATCCAATGGTGAAATGGTTGACAAAATGGATTTTATTTCATAATATAGTAGCTAATAATATTTACGAATAGATTCAGAAGAAGAGATGATATAAGATCATCACAGAGAAAAAGGCGGGGAGAACAAAAATAACAGCACAGACGTTTCGGAAAAAACAGTTCTTCTTTCATCAAAGTGAAATCGCGGATTGACTTCGCCTCTTTCGAGGGGCGGAGTTTTCTTGATTTATATGGGAAATATTTGCGAAGGTCTGTGAGTTTCGGAGAAGTTTTTCTGACCTGTTTTGGTAAAGAGAATGAAGGAAAAGAAGAGAAGGAGAGGATAAAATGAAAGTAATCGATGGCGGAGTGACAGCGGCAAAAGGATTTCAGGCAGCGGCAGCAGCAGCGGGGATCAAGTATAAAGACCGTACAGACATGGCGTTGATCTACAGCGAAAAGCCGTGTAAGGCAGCAGGAACTTTTACGACCAATCTTGTGAAAGCGGCGCCTGTAAAATGGGATCGCGCAATTATAGAAAGTAAACGGAAACCGCAGGCTGTGATCGTGAACTCCGGCATCGCGAATGCATGTACCGGAGAAGAGGGGATGAAATATTGTGAAGAGACGGCGAAAGAGGCGGCAGCCGTTCTCGGCGTGGATGCGGACAGTGTACTTGTCGGTTCTACAGGGGTGATCGGTATGCAGCTTCCGATGGACCGGGTGAAAGCAGGAATTGAAATGCTGGCAGAGACAAAGGACAGCGGCAGAGAGAGCGGAATAGAAGCGGCAAAAGCGATTATGACGACAGACACGAAGAAAAAGGAAGCGGCGGTTACATTGGAGATCGGAGGAAAAACCGTGACGATCGGCGGAATGTCGAAAGGGTCGGGAATGATCCATCCGAATATGTGTACAATGTTAGCCTTTCTGACAACGGATGCGGCGATCACGAAAAAAGCGCTTCAATGTGCGCTAAGCGAAGATGTGGAAGATACATATAATATGATTTCCGTGGATGGAGATACGTCTACAAACGATACGGTTCTTTTGCTTGCTAACGGACTGGCGGATAATAAGAAGATTAAGTATGGAACGAAAGAGTATTTTCAGTTTAAAGAAGCGCTTCATTATGTGAACGAGACGCTTGCCAAGGAGATGGCAGGAGACGGAGAAGGGGCAACGGCGCTTTTCGAGGTGAAAGTAGTCGGTGCGAAGACGAAAGAGCAGGCAAAGATCTTATCAAAATCAATTATTTGTTCAAACTTGACGAAAACAGCGATCGCAGGGCATGATGCAAACTGGGGAAGGATTCTCTGCGCGATGGGATATTCAGGAGCACAGTTTGATCCGGAGAAAGTGGATCTGTTTTTTGAAAGCTCCGCAGGAAAACTTCAGATTATCGAAAATGGAGTTGCGTTAGATTACAGTGAAGAGAAAGCGACGGAGATCCTGTCACAATCGAAGGTGACGGCAGTTGCAGATCTTAAAGAAGGAGACGCTCAGGCGACGGCGTGGGGATGTGATCTGACTCACGAATATATCAGCATTAATGCAGATTACAGAAGTTAACAGACATCAGCAAAGAAAGAATGATTTGCAAAATGAAGGATATCAGACAGGAAGATTGGAGAGAGAACATGAATAAAAATATGCAGCAATATCTTGACAAAGCAGAAGTCCTGATCGAGGCTTTACCGTATATTCAGCGGTTCAACCGGAAGATCATCGTTGTGAAATATGGCGGAAGCGCTATGATTGACGAGGATCTGAAACGTCGTGTGATCGAGGATGTGACTCTTTTAAAACTTGTTGGGTTTAAACCGATCATCGTGCATGGCGGAGGAAAAGAGATCAGTAAATGGGTAGGAAAAGTCGGAATGGAACCGAACTTTATCAATGGTCTTCGAGTGACAGATGAAGATACGATGGAAGTGGCGGAAATGGTTCTCGGAAAGGTGAATAAAAGTCTTGTTCAGCTTGTGGAGAGTCTTGGTGTACGGGCAATCGGCATCAGCGGCAAGGACGGCGCTCTTCTGAAAGTGGATAAAAAGTATTCTGATGGGCAGGACATCGGTTATGTAGGCGAAGTCAAAGAAGTAAACTCGCAGATTATTTACGATCTTTTGGAAAAGGATTTTCTTCCGATCATCTGTCCTGTAGGTTTAGATGATAATTATCAGACATATAATATTAATGCAGATGACGCGGCATGTGCGATCGCTCGTGCGGTGAAGGCGGAAAAGCTGGCGTTTCTGACAGATATTGAAGGCGTATATAAAGATCCGAAAGATCCTTCTACATTGATTTCAGAGCTGTGTGTAAAAGAAGCGGAAAAGTTGATGACAGAAGGTTATATCGGCGGCGGAATGCTTCCGAAATTACAGAATTGCATTGACGCAATCGAGGCTGGCGTTTCCAGAGTACATATTCTTGACGGAAGGATTCCTCATTGTCTCCTTCTTGAGATCTTTACAAATAAAGGAATCGGAACAGCGATTTTAAACAGCACAGAAAGCAGGTACAATCACGATGAACAGTAAAATACAGGCGGCAGAAGAAAATCTTATCCATGTATACAATCGTTTCCCGATCGCCCTCGATCATGGAGAGGGTATGTATCTGTATGATACAGAAGGAAAAGAATATCTTGATTTTGCGGCAGGATTTGCGGTGACAGGACTTGGATACGACAATAAAGAGCTGAACGGGGCTCTCAAAGAACAGATTGACAAACTATATCATACATCGAATCTTTATTATCATGAAAGCTGCGGAGAGGCGGCAGAAGCGCTGAATAAAGTCAGCGGAATGGATCGGGTATTTTTCACGAACAGCGGCGGAGAGGCAAATGAAGGAGCTTTGAAGGCGGCGAGACGATATGCATATACGAAGGGAACGGGCAGATATGAATTTATTGCCATGGAAAATTCTTTTCATGGAAGATCGTTCGGAGCGGTGTCAGTGACAGGACATGATTCTTACAGAGAACCATTTGAACCGCTTGTTCCGGGAGTGAAGTTTGCAAAGTTCAATGATCTTGAAAGTGTGAAAGCGCTTGTGAATGAAAAGACATGCGCGATCATTTTAGAACCGCTTCAAGGAGAAGGCGGAATCCATCTTGCAGAGCAGAAGTTTATGGAAGGCATTCGGAAAATCTGTGATGAGAATGACATTCTTATGATCTGTGATGAAGTGCAGTGCGGAATGGGAAGAACCGGATCGATGTTTGCATGGCAAGGATTCGGGGTGAAACCGGACATCCTTACGATGGCGAAGGCGATCGGAAACGGGATTCCGGTTGGAGCGTTTGCCATGACAGAAGAAGTTGCCGGATATTCTCTGCAGCCGGGAGATCACGGCGCAACATACGGCGGAAATCCTCTTGCATGTACTGCGGTCAAGACGGTTCTTCATATCTTTGAGCGGGAGGACATCGTAGGACATGTCAATGCGGTTACTCCGTATTTTACAGAAAAATTAGAAGAACTTAAGGCAGAATTTGACTGTGTGACAGAGCGCAGAGGAAAAGGTCTTATGCAGGGACTTGTGATTACAAAGCCGATCAAAGAAGTCAATGATCGCGCGATTGAGGAAGGTCTGCTTATTATACAGGCGCAGGGAAATGTGATCCGCTTCGTTCCGCCTCTGATTGTAGAAAAAGAGCATATCGATCAGATGGTTGAGAAAATGCGCAGAATACTTGCATAAAAACAGAATAAGAAACCGGTCGTAGGACATACTAAGGAAAGTGAGAAAATTGTTTCGTTTAAACAGTTCGGAGGTATGTATATGATCGGTTTTTTTATTGCCCTTCTATCAGGAGCGCTTATGAGTATTCAGGGAGTATTTAATACACAGGTCACAAAGACAACCGGGATGTGGGTCGGAAACGGCTGGGTACAGTTGACTGCATTTGCGGTCTGTTTTGCAATGTGGCTTTTTACGGGGAGAGATCAGGTGACGCAGCTAATGGAAGTACAACCCAAATATATGCTGTTGGGAGGCGTGATCGGCGCGGGAATCACATGGACGGTCATAAAGAGTATTGATGCGCTGGGACCTGCAAGATCCGCTCTTTTGATCGTGATCGCGCAGCTTACGGTTGCGTATCTGATCCAGCTTTTTGGATTATTTGGAATGGATAAAGAGCCGTTTTCATGGCGAAAAGCAGGAGGGCTGCTTCTTGCAGTAGTAGGCATAACTGTCTTTCAATGGAAGTAAAAGTAACAAATATGAAATATTCGTATAAAATTCGTAAAGAAAAAGAAATAAAATAGTAATACAAGGATAAGGATGTAACAAGACGTTAATTATCTATTGTATTTTTAGTAAAAATTCGTTACAATACTAATGTCCGATATAAAAAGGGGTAATTCTCCCGGCAAAGCTGAGGAGAAGAATATGCGAGACAATCTGAAGAAAAGAATGAAAAAACATGCTGTTATGACAGCGCTCTTTTTTACTGCCGCGTCTTGGATCATCGGATGTGCAAAAAATGATGCAGAAGTGTCAGAAACAGGGACGGAAGACTTTGTATTCACTGCACAAGACGAGGATGCAGACAGCGCAGACAACGAAGCTGGAGACAGCGGTACGGCTGACGGAAAAACAAAAAGCAAAAAAGTATTTGTGTATGTGTGCGGGGAAGTGCATAACCCGGGCGTATATGAGCTGGAACATGATGCTCGGGTATTTCAGGCGATCGCGCTGGCAGGCGGAGCAACTGAGAATGCCGCGCCGGAAGCAGTCAATCAGGCGAGGGTCATTGTTGACGGAGAACAGATTTACGTGCCTTCGGCAGAAGAAGTACAAGGCACAGGGGTTGGATCGAAAATAACCGAACGTACGGATGATGGGAAGATAAATATTAATACAGCCGGAAAAGAGGAACTCATGACGCTTACAGGAGTCGGAGAGGCGAAAGCGTTAAGTATTATCGCTTACCGTGAGGAGCACGGAGGTTTTCAGTCGATTGAGGAATTGATGCAGATTGAGGGAATCAAAGAGGGAGTATTTAACAAAATAAAAGAAGATATAACGATTTGACAGAAAAAGAGCGGTTTACGGACCGCGATGCATAAGGAGTCGAAAAAAGAGGAGTATGGGTAAAAGAATTTTAGTTGTTGATGATGAAAAGCTGATTGTAAAAGGAATTCGTTTCAGCCTGGAACAAGAAGGGATGGAAGTGGATTGCGCCTATGATGGCGAGGAGGCTCTTGAATACGCGAAAACCTGTGAGTATGATCTTGTTCTTCTCGATGTAATGCTGCCGAAACTGGACGGATTTCAGGTGTGTCAGCAGATCCGGGAATTTTCGGATATGCCGGTGGTGATGCTGACGGCAAAGAGTGAAGACATGGATAAGATCTTAGGTTTGGAATACGGTGCGGACGATTATATAACGAAACCGTTCAATATTTTAGAGGTTAAGGCACGGATCAAAGCGATCATGCGGCGGACGTCAAAGAGGAAAGAACCGTCAGGCGGTCCGGTGCTGGTCAAAGGAAGTCTGAAGATCGATTGTGAGAGCCGGAGAGTGTTCATCGGGGAGAGAGAGATCAACCTTACGGCAAAAGAGTTTGATGTTTTGGAGCTTTTGGCGATGAATCCGAATAAAGTGTACAGCAGGGAGAATCTTCTGAATCTCGTTTGGGGATACGATTATCCGGGAGATGCAAGAACAGTAGACGTACATATCAGAAGACTTCGGGAAAAGATCGAGATGAATCCGAGTGAACCGAAATATGTACATACGAAGTGGGGAGTGGGTTATTATTTCCAAGATTAAATATCAATTTATATCTAACCGTAAGATTTTCGGGAACATGCGCTTCTGCGTGATCCTCTGTACGATGCTGGCAGGGCTGATCCCCTGCCTTGCAACGCTTTTCGGGATCGTAAGATTTTACGAGTCGCGGGCGGTCGAACTTCGGACTGCGGAAATTCAAAATCAGTGTACCATATTAAGTAATCAGCTTTCGGCATACGGCTATCTTTCAGATCCGACCTCGGAAGTGATCGATTCCAATCTGACCCAACTGACTAATATCTATAACGGCAGGGTAATGATCATGGATGAAGATCTGTGCGTGATAAAAGATACATATAATCTTGATGAAGGCAAGACAAATGTATCAGAGAATGTTGTGCGCTGTATGAAGGCAGAGCCGACGAATCATTATGACAAAAAGAATCATTACATCGAAGTGACGTCTCCGATCAATCTTCCGGGAAAGAAGAAAATAGACGGTGTGATTTTGGCAAGTGTGTCTACGGACAGCATAGAAGTTACGAAACAGGTATTTTATACACACGGCGGCGTTGTCGTCGGAATCGCAGCGATTCTTCTGGCTGTTTTTGGGGTGGCTCTGGCGAATAAGCTTGTGAAACCAATCCATAAGATTACAGGAGCGATTGAGAACGTGAGCGAGGGATACAGCGATGATGTTTTGCATGTAGATACGTTTGCGGAGACGAGTCAGTTAAGCGAAGCCTTTAACAAGATGCTCGGCAGGCTGAAACAGTTGGACGATTCCAGAGAAGAATTTGTTTCGAATGTTTCCCATGAACTAAAGACGCCGATGACGTCGATGAAAGTATTGGCAGATTCGCTTCTTGAGCAGGAAGGTCTTCCGGTGGAGATGTACCGTGAATTTATGGAAGATATTGCGAAAGAGATCGACAGAGAAAATCAGATCATAACCGATCTGCTCTCGCTTGTGAAAATGAACCGTACAGGACAGACGATGAATATTCAGCAGGTGAATATCAATGATTTGCTTGAACAGATTTTAAAACGGCTCAAACCGATTGCGGAGAAGAAAAATGTGGAGATGGTTTTGGAAAGCTTCCGACCGGTGAGTGCAGAGATCGACGAGACGAAATTTACGCTTGCTGTTTCTAATCTTGTGGAAAATGCAATCAAGTACAATCATGAAAACGGCTGGGTTCATGTGTCCTTGAATGCCGATCATAAATATTTTTATCTGAAAGTGGAAGATTCGGGACTGGGAATACCGCAGGAAGACCAGGCGCATATATTTGAACGATTTTATCGGGTGGACAAGTCTCATTCCAGAGAGATCGGAGGAACTGGCTTAGGCCTTGCGATTGCAAGAAATGCGGTTATCGTTCATCGAGGTTCCATCAAAGTGTATAGTGAGGAAGGCGAAGGAACAACCTTTACGGTTCGTATTCCGCTGATCTACACGACAGTGCCGGAAGGAGTGGGAAGATGAAAAGAAACAGGAAACTTGCAGTTGTAATCTGCATCTGTCTTATTCTGTCGTTGTGTCTGCCCCTGTTTCTTTCGGGCTGCGGTGGAAAAGGAAAAAAAGATTCCGAGATGTCGGTTTACTATCTTAATGAAGACAGAACCGGACTTGTTAAAGTGCCGTACGAGAAAGAGACGGACGATGGGAAGATGACTGAGGAAGAGATCTGTAATACAGCAAAAGATATGTTGGAGACACTTCGGAAACCTTCGGAAAAAATCGAATATGTTCCGCCTATTCCGAATGAGGTGAAGGTGCAGAAATACGAGCTTCGGGGAAGTATTTTAGATGTAGATTTCAGTAAAGCTTATTTGGAAGTCAACAGTTTGGAGGAAAAACTGATGCGGGCATCTATTGTTCGATCGCTTTTGGAAATCGGAGGAGTCAACGCGGTCTTGTTTACGATCGACGGGGAATCTTTGAAAGACGGTAAAGGCAATGCGGTGGGGCTTATGACAGAAGATGATTTCGTGGAAACTGCCGGATCATCTCCAAGCGCCTATCAGACCGTGGAACTGACTTTGTATTTTGCAAATGAGAGCGGTGACAAACTCGTACCACAGACAGTTACGGCAAGGTACAACAGTAATTTGTCGAAAGGGAAGATGATCGTAGAAAAATTAATGCAGGGGCCTGAGAGCGGAGCGTACCCTACGATCAATTCCAATGCGAATCTGCTAGGTGTGACGATTAAAGATAATATTTGTTATGTGAATTTTGACAGTACGTTCTTGACAGGAGAGTATGATATCTTGCCGAAACTTACTATTTATTCGATCGTAAATTCGCTTGTTGAGGGAACAGAGGCGACGCAGGTTCAGATTACGATTAACGGAGAGTCGAAAGCCAAGTATATGGGAGCAGTAGATCTTTCACAGCCATTGGAGGAAGATCTGGATTTGATCGCAGCCGACGATCAGGAATGAGAAAAAGACCATTATGCATATTTTGTGTGCTGTTTCTTGCAGCACAGGCAGTCCGAGCGCTGTGTTTCGGCGCGGGAGCTTATACTTCCGCGCTGGGGCAGGCTTTGGAGCAAAAGAAGGAAGAGATCGGTGTTTTGCTGGAAGGAACAGTAGATACGATCGAGGAAAAGAAATCTGTGACGGCAGTTCGTTTAAAGAAGAATGCCGTATCTTTATTAAATCATGATTATCTGCAAAATTTTTCGCAGGAACTTTCACAAAAAAATCAGGAAAAGATCCTTGTCTATTTGGATAAGGAGGCAGCAGAGCCGGTTAAGATCGGAAACAGGCTCAGGATAAAAGGAAGGGCGTCTGCATTTGAAACAGCCCGCAATCCGGGGAATTTTGATCAAAAAGCTTATTATAAAAGGCAGAGGATCTCTGCTTGTGTATGGGCGGATGAATCAGAGATTGTGTCTCGGAAGACAGAGAGGGTCAGACAGTATCTTCATATATTGCGCCGGAACTGGAAAAGACTTTTTACAGAGTGTCTCGGCGAGTATTATGGAAATGCGATGAGCGCAATTTTGCTCGGGGAAAAGTCAGAATTAGATATCGATATGAAGAAGTCATATCAGAAAAACGGCATCGGGCATCTTTTGGCGATATCGGGACTGCACATGTCGTTTATCGGAAGCGGGATCTATCGGATCATGAGAAAAAGCGGATTAGGATTTATTTTTTCGGGTATGGCAGGAGGCGGTGTGCTTCTTCTGTATACGATCATGACCGGGGGAAGCGTTTCTTCTGTCAGAGCGCTGATTATGTTTTGTGTACGGATGGGTGCAGAAGCGGCGGGAAGGGACTATGATCTTCCGACGAGTCTTGCGCTTGCCGCGGCATGGATCTGTGCAGAAGATCCGTTCTCTTTGACGGACCCCGGATTTTTGTTTTCTTTTGGCGCTCTTTGCGGGATCTGTATGCTGACACCGCTGCTTGAGCATCTGTTTTTCTGCGGTGGGAAACAGACAGAAGAAAAGCGCAGGATCGGGAAAAAGGCATCCCTGCGGAAAGGGCTTTGCGGAAGTCTTGCAGTCAATCTGTTTTTACTTGGTCCGACGCTGTATTTCTATTTTGAAATTCCGCCTTATTCTGTTTTTTTAAATCTGATCGTCATTCCGGCGCTTTCGATCCTTATGGGCGCAGGGATGTTCGGAACAGCAGCGATACTCTGCATAAGACCTGTCGGATCTGTTTTGCTGAAGGCGGCAAGTATGGTGTTGTGGCTGTATGACCGGTTGTGCGAAGGGGTGCAGATGCTTCCGTTTGGCCGGATTATAGCCGGAAAGCCAAGTATAGAACTGCTGGCTGCGTATTATGTGATCTTGATCATTTTGTGGGGAATGTACTGCTGTTTTCGAAAACGGATCTTCGGATATCTGTTGCTGGGACTGGCGGCGCTGACAGTCTTTTTCTGTAAGACCGGGCACGAAACCGACGGAGAGATCAAGGTGACGGTACTGGATGTAGGGCAGGGAGACGGGATTGTGATTTCGGCAGGTAAAGAACGGTTTCTAATCGATGGAGGAAGCAGTGATGTGGAGAAAGTCGGCGCTTACCGGATCGAGCCGTATTTACTGTCAGAAGGGGCAGATCATCTGGATTATGTTTTCGTGACTCACGGAGATGAAGATCATATCAGCGGAGTGAGGGAATTATTGGAAGGGCAGAAGCTGGGGATTCGGATTAATACTCTTGTGCTTCCGCCAAAGGAATATCAGGGGGAGGAGTTGGAAGAGCTGGCGCGAACGGCAGTCGAAAACGAAACCCGTGTTATTGTGATGAAAGCCGGAGCGAAGATCTGCCAAAATCAGAATGCAGAAGAAAAAAAGGAAAAAACAGGAGGCGTGATATGGAAATGTGTCGGCCCGCCTTCAGAAGGTGTGCCGAATCAGAGGAAGCCGAAAGCAGGAAATGAGGCTTCTCTTGTGCTTGCACTGTCTTACGGGGATTTTGATATGCTTTTTACCGGAGATGCAGAAGGAAAAGGAGAAGAGCTCCTCATTGAAAGCGGAGTCTTAAGGGAAAGCGAAGTTTTAAAATGTGCTCATCACGGCTCGAAAAATTCAGGGGCAGATGCATTTTTGGATCAAGTCAATCCAAAAGCCGCCGTGATCTCTGCCGGTGTGAATAATCGGTATGGGCATCCCCATGAAGAGACGGTGAAGAAGTTGAAAGACCGGAATATAAAAGTGTACAATACGCAGATCGGCGGGGCTGTCTGCATTCATTCTGATGGAAGGAAGATGAGGATTGATAGTTTTCTCTTGTCAAACTGATCTTTTTTCCTTTATAATACAAGAGTTATGAAAAGTTTAAATGAAGATTTAAAAACAGGACAATTTAAACAGATTTATCTTTTATACGGAGAGGAATCTTATTTGAAGCGGCAGTATAAAGAACGTTTCGTTAAAGCGCTGCTTCCGGAAGGGGACACAATGAATTATGCTTCTTATGACGGGAAGAATATTGACGTCAGGGAAGTGATCGATTTGGCAGAGACAATGCCGTTTCTCGCACAGCGTCGTCTTCTTGTGTTTGAAGACACCGGATTTTTTAAAAGTTCGGGAAGCGCCGGAGGGGAGCTGGCAGATTATATCGCTGAGATGTCCCCGTCAGCCTATTTTCTTTTTATTGAAAAAGAAGTAGATAAAAGGAGCAGGCTGTATAAGGCTGTCAAGGCGAAAGGTCATATTGTCGAATTGACAATTCAGGATGAAAATACGCTTCGGCGCTGGGTTCTCGGGCTTGTAAAGAAAGAGAAGAAACAGATGGAAGGTGCGGATGCGGCGTATTTTTTGAATAAAGTCGGGACAAATATGGAAAATATCATGCAGGAATTGGAAAAGCTGTTTTGTTATACAGAGGACAGAGAGAAGATAACAAGAGCGGATATTGACGCAATTTGTGTGACGCAGATTACGAACCATATTTTCGAGATGGTAAATGCTGTTGCGAATAAAGATCAAAAGAAGGCGCTTGACTTATACTATGAACTGCTCGCATTGGATGAACCGCCTATGCGGATTTTGTTCCTGATGACGAGGGAATACCGTCTTCTCTTTCATGTGAAAGGACTGATGAATCACGGGTATGGAAAGAAAGAGATCGCATCAAAAGCAGGGATTCATCCGTATGCAGCGGGAAGATATATGGACGAGGCAAGAAGGTATGAATTAGGAGAGCTTCGCAATGTAATGGAAGAAGGGGCGCAGTTTGAGCAAAATGTTAAGACAGGGGTCATGACGGATTCATTGGCTGTGGAACTTTTCATCGTGAAGCACTCAGCGCGTCAATGAGGGAACGATTTGTGCCCGCCCAAAAGGGGGATAACCGCATTTTAAGGGAAACGGTTTTTTAATAAGAAAGTATATGAAGTAAAGTATGGAAATAATGGAGGAATCAAATTGTCAGTTATAGATCAGAGTAAAATAAGAAATTTTTGTATCATTGCGCACATTGATCATGGTAAATCTACATTGGCAGACAGGATCATTGAGCAGACCGGACTTTTGACAAGCAGAGAGATGCAGTCGCAGGTACTTGATAATATGGAACTTGAAAGAGAACGTGGAATTACGATCAAGGCACAGACTGTTCGTACCGTATATAAGGCGGACGATGGGGAAGAATATATGTTTAATTTGATCGATACCCCAGGACATGTGGATTTTAATTATGAAGTTTCCCGAAGCTTGGCTGCCTGTGACGGGGCGATCCTCGTTGTCGATGCTGCGCAGGGTGTGGAAGCACAGACACTGGCAAATGTTTATTTGGCGCTGGATCATGATCTTGATGTGATTCCGGTTATTAATAAGATCGATCTCCCAAGTGCAGATCCGGAGAGAGTCAAGGAAGAGATCGAGGATGTGATCGGTATTGAGGCGGAAGATGCGCCGTTGATTTCTGCGAAGACAGGGCAGAATATCCATGATGTGTTGGAACAGATTGTAAAAAAAGTTCCGGCGCCGCAAGGAGATCCGAAAGCTCCGTTAAAAGCGCTGATTTTTGATTCTGTTTATGATTCTTATAAAGGAGTTATTGTATTTTGCCGGATCAAAGAAGGAACAGTAAGGAAAGGGACTCCGATGCTTATGATGGCAACCGGAGCACAGGCTGATGTGGTAGAAGTCGGAACATTCGGGGCGGGAAGATTCATCCCCTGTGAAGAACTAAGTGCAGGAATGGTAGGCTATATTACGGCGAGTCTGAAAAATGTGAAAGAGACGCGGGTAGGAGATACTGTGACCGATGCATCAAGACCGTGTGAGACTCCGCTTCCCGGATATAAGAAGGTAAATCCAATGGTATATTGCGGATTATATCCTGCGGATGGTGCAAAATACCCGGATCTTCGTGACGCACTTGAAAAACTTCAGCTTAACGATGCGGCGCTTCAGTTTGAGGCAGAGACGTCAGTGGCTCTCGGTTTCGGATTCCGCTGCGGATTCCTCGGACTTCTTCATCTTGAGATTATTCAGGAACGTTTGGAAAGAGAATATAATTTGGATCTCGTGACAACTGCGCCGAGTGTAATTTATAAGATCTATAAAACGAACGGAGAAGTGATCGAATTGACAAATCCGACGAATATGCCGGATCCGGCAGAAATTGATTACATGGAAGAACCGATGGTAAAAGCAGAGATTATGGTTACGTCAGAGTATATTGGTGCGATCATGGATCTTTGTCAGGAACGCCGCGGCATCTATCAGGGCATGGAATATATAGAAGAAAAGCGTGCAGTTCTTCATTATCACCTGCCGTTAAATGAGATTATCTATGACTTTTTCGACGCATTAAAGTCAAGATCAAGAGGCTATGCATCATTCGATTACGAAATGATGGGATATCAGAAATCAGAGCTTGTGAAGCTGGATATCCTTATTAATAAAGAAGAAGTAGATGCATTGTCATTTATTGTGTTTGCAGGAAGCGCTTACGATCGGGGAAGAAAAATGTGTGCGAAGCTTAAGGAAGAAATTCCGCGTCAGCTTTTTGAAATTCCGATTCAGGCGGCAGTCGGAAGCAAGATCATTGCCCGTGAGACAGTGAAAGCGATGCGCAAGGACGTTTTGGCAAAATGTTACGGCGGGGATATTTCCCGTAAGAGAAAACTGCTTGAAAAGCAGAAAGAAGGAAAGAAACGGATGCGTCAGGTCGGAAGCGTAGAGATTCCGCAGAAAGCATTTATGAGTGTTCTCAAATTGGATGATGAGTAAAAAGAGGTAAGAGCGGCAATGAAAAAAGAGTTAGAGCTGTATGTGCATATCCCTTTTTGTGTAAGGAAATGTGCATACTGTGATTTTCTTTCATTTCCTGTACGGAAAGAAAATATTTCTGCGTATGTGAAGGCTCTTGTCAGAGAGATAGAAGAAAAGAAGGAACAGTTTTCGCAGTATCGTGTGACGACGGTGTTTTTAGGCGGTGGAACTCCCTCTATATTAGAGGGAGAATACACTGCCTCTATTTTTCACGCTTTGCGGGAAAACTTTGACATTGCGGACAATGCAGAAATAACAATGGAAGTGAATCCCGGGACTGTATCAGAAGAAAAAGTAACGATGTGGAAAAAGTGCGGGGTGAATCGATTAAGTATCGGGCTTCAATCCGTCAATGACGAAGAATTGAAAATGCTTGGCCGAATCCATACTTATAAAGAATTTCTTTGTACATGGGAGCTGGTAAGAAGAGCAGGATTTCATAATATAAATATAGATCTGATCTCGGCGATTCCGGGACAGACGGAAAAGAGTTGGGAGAAAACACTTTGTACGGTGGCAAAATTACAGCCGGAACATATTTCCGCATACAGTCTGATCATAGAAGAAGGAACGCCTTTTGGTGAAATATATGCAGAGGGAGCGGTGCAAAAAGAGAAAACAGCGCTTCCTCTGCCGGATGAAGATGCGGAGCGGGCGATTTATGAGGCGACAGGAGAGATCCTTCGAAGATATGGATATGAGAGATATGAGATTTCGAATTATGCCAAACCGGGATATGAATGCAGGCATAATCTTGGTTACTGGCAGCGGAAAGAATATCTTGGGTTAGGTCTTGGCGCGGCATCTCTGATCGCAGAACATCGGTTTTGCAATACAGATAAAATGGACGTTTATCTGGAAGGCGGAAAAGACCGGACAGGAGAATCTCACCGATTGACGATTCAAGAGCAAATGGAAGAATTTATGTTTCTTGGATTACGAGAAACGAAGGGAGTATCGAAAAAGCATTTTTTCGATGTGTTTGGAGTGAAGATGGATTTGGTTTATGGTGAGACGATCAGAAAACTTGTAAAACAACAGCTTCTTGTAATAGAAAAAGAAAGAGTTCGTCTGACGGAACACGGAATTGATATCAGCAATTACGTAATGAGCGAGTTCCTATTTTAAAATAGGAATTAAGAATATAAAAAAATCAGAAACACTGTTGACAAAAGGAAAATGCAGTGCTATCTTAATATACGAAAGGTGTTAGCACTCAAAAGAAAGGAGTGCTAATAGCGAGAGAGGAGGAAAGGCTGTGGCGGTCGATACATCGTTAAGTGAAAGAAAACTTATTATATTAAAAGCGATCATACAGAATTACCTTGAGACCGGAGAGCCGGTCGGCTCGCGGACACTTTCCAAATATACCGATCTGAACCTCAGTTCTGCAACGATTCGCAATGAGATGGCAGACCTTGAAGATTTGGGTTATATTTTTCAGCCTCATACATCGGCGGGAAGAATTCCTTCGGATAAAGGATATCGGCTTTATGTCGATCTTCTGATGGAAGAGAAAGAGCAGGATATTGCGAAGCGGGAAAACGCGATGCTGGAGAAGACGGATAAGGTTGAGAAAGTATTACAGCAGGCGGCCAGAGTTTTGGCGACGAATACGAATTATGCAACGATGGTATCATCTCCGATCAATAATCGGAATACATTGAAATTCATTCAGCTTTCTCAGGTTGATGCGGAGCAGATCGTAGCAGTTATCGTACTTGGCGGGAACGTGATCAAGAATAAGATCATTGAAGTCGGGGAAATGTTAAGTAATGAAAATCTTCTGAAGCTGAATATGCTTCTGAATACGACGCTGAACGGACTTCCGATTGATCAGATCACGCTTGGACTGATCGCAAGACTGAAAGAGCAGGCAGGTATTCACAGTGAAGTTGTCGGTCATGTATTGGATGCGGTGGCAGATACGATCCATGTGGAAGATGACATGAAGATCTACACAAGCGGAGCTACAAACATCTTCAAATATCCAGAGTTAAGCGATAAGCAGAGTGCTCAGGAGATCATTAGTGCATTTGAAGAAAAGCAGCAGCTTGCCGACCTTGTGACAGAGACGCTGGCAAGCGAGGATAATCACGGGATACAGGTATATATCGGAGATGAGACTCCGGTTAAGACAATGAAAGACTGCAGTGTCGTGACAGCGACGTACGAACTTGGCGAAGGTATGAAAGGGACGATCGGCATTATCGGACCGAAACGGATGGATTATGAGCATGTCATGAAGACGCTGAAAATTCTTCAGGGAGAGTTGGATGCGATTTATAATAAAGATCCGAAAGGATAGAAAGGTGGAAAGCCGATGGGTGACAAGATGAGCAAAGAAGATATGATAAAAGAAGCCGTCGAGGAAGCAAAGGCAGAAGCTGCAAAGATGCAGGAAGAAGGAGATGCGGCTGACTCGGAAGAAACAGCGGCAGAAGAGACAGAAAACACTGCAAACGAAGATGCTTCGGAAGAGGCGGAGGAATCGCAGGAAACAAAAGATACAGATCCAAAGGAAAAGAAAAAGTTTTTTGGAAAGAAAGAAAAGAAAGATAAAAAAGACGAGAAGATCGAAGAATTGACTGATCGTCTGACTCGTCAAATGGCAGAGTTTGATAACTTTCGTAAACGTACGGAAAGAGAAAAATCTCAGATGTACGAGATTGGCGCGAAAGATATCATAGAGAAGATACTTCCGGTTATTGATAACTTTGAGCGCGGTCTTGCCGCCGTGCCGGAAGAGGGCAAGGACGATCCTTTCGTAGAAGGGATGGAGAAGATTTACAAACAGATCATGACAACACTGGAAGGAGTCGGAGTAAAACCGATCGAAGCAGTGGGTCAGGAATTTGATCCGGATTTTCATAATGCGGTAATGCATGTGGAAGATGAGGAAGCAGGTGAGAACATCATCACGGAAGAGTTCCAAAAAGGCTATCTGTATCATGACAGCGTCGTGAGACACAGTATGGTAAAAGTAGCAAATTAGTCAGAAAGTAACTTTATTTCAGAATAATAAAAATCAGGAGGAAAAAATCATGGGAAAAATAATCGGTATTGACCTCGGTACAACAAACAGTTGTGTAGCTGTTATGGAAGGCGGACAGCCGACAGTAATTGCAAATACAGAAGGCGCAAGAACAACACCGTCTGTTGTTGCATTTACAAAGACAGGAGAGCGTCTCGTAGGAGAGCCTGCAAAGCGTCAGGCAGTTACAAACGCAGACAAAACAATTTCTTCAATTAAAAGAGAGATGGGAAGCGACTTTAAAGTATCCATCGATGAGAAAAAATATTCTCCGCAGGAGATTTCTGCAATGATCCTTCAGAAATTGAAAGCAGATGCAGAAGGATACCTGGGAGAAAAAGTGACAGAAGCTGTTATTACAGTTCCGGCATACTTCAATGACGCACAGCGCCAGGCAACAAAAGATGCAGGTAAGATTGCAGGACTTGATGTAAAACGTATCATCAACGAGCCTACGGCAGCAGCGCTTGCTTACGGACTTGACAATGAAAAAGAGCAGAAGATCATGGTCTACGACCTTGGAGGCGGTACATTCGACGTTTCTATCATCGAGATCGGTGACGGCGTGATCGAAGTTCTCTCAACAGCAGGAAATAACCGTCTCGGCGGTGATGACTTTGACCAGAAGATCACAGATTATATGCTGGCAGATTTCAAAGCAAAAGAAGGCGTTGATCTCTCTACAGATAAGATGGCGCTTCAGAGATTAAAAGAAGCGGCAGAGAAAGCGAAAAAGGAACTTTCTTCAGCGACAACGACAAATATTAATCTTCCGTTCATCACAGCGACAGCTGAAGGACCGAAGCACTTTGATATGAACCTGACAAGAGCAAAATTCGATGAACTGACAAGAGATCTTGTAGATAAAACAGCAGAGCCGGTAAGACGCGCACTTTCAGATGCAGGACTTACAGCCGCAGATCTTGGTCAGGTACTGTTGGTAGGCGGATCTACACGTATTCCGGCTGTACAGGAAGAAGTGAAGAGACTGACAGGAAAAGAGCCGAGCAAATCATTGAACCCGGATGAATGCGTTGCTCTCGGAGCATCTGTTCAGGGAGGAAAACTTGCCGGAGACGCAGGTGCAGGAGATATCCTTCTTCTTGATGTTACACCGCTTTCTCTTTCCATCGAAACAATGGGCGGCGTTGCTACAAGACTGATCGAAAGAAATACAACGATCCCGACAAAGAAGAGCCAGATCTTCTCTACGGCTGCAGACAATCAGACAGCGGTAGATATCAACGTTGTACAGGGAGAAAGACAGTTTGCAAAAGACAATAAATCACTCGGACAGTTCCGACTGGATGGAATCCCGCCGGCTCCGCGTGGAATCCCGCAGATCGAAGTTACATTCGATATTGATGCAAACGGTATTGTAAATGTATCTGCAAAAGATCTTGGAACAGGAAAAGAACAGCACATTACGATTACAGCAGGATCAAATATGTCTGACTCAGACATTGATAAAGCAGTAAAAGAAGCTGCTGAGTTTGAAGCGCAGGATAAGAAACGTAAAGAGGCGATCGATACAAGAAACGAAGCTGACGCAATGGTATTCCAGACAGAGAAAGCAATCAAAGAAGTAGGCGATAAGCTGGACGCAAACGATAAAGCTGCTGTAGAAGCTGATATGCAGGCATTGAAAGATGTGCTGGCAAAATCAACTCCGGAAAATACATCAGAGGCTGATGTGGCTGAGATTAAAGCTGCAAAAGAGAAACTGATGGAAAGCGCACAGAAACTTTTTACAAAGATGTATGAGCAGGCAGGCGCTGCGGCAGGAGCTGGCGCGGCAGGTCCGAATCCGGGTCAGGATGCAGGTCCGGCTCCGGAAGGATTTAACGGCGATGATGTCGTAGACGGAGATTATAAAGAAGTTTAAAAAATCAGACGAAACAGTGATAAAAAGTCTGAGAATGTCAGGCAATGTGTAAAATAAAAATTCTACGGGATCGTGTAAAAGCGGTTTCGTAGAATTTTCTTGAGGAAAGGTAGAGTATTCGTATTATGGCAGAGTCAAAGAGAGATTATTACGAGGTGCTCGGCGTCGGCAAAGATGCTGATGAGGCGGCAATAAAAAAGGCATACCGCGGACTGGCAAAGAAGTACCATCCCGATATGAACCCGGGGGATGCCGAAGCAGAGAAGAAATTTAAAGAGGCATCCGAAGCATATGCTGTTCTAAGTGATCCTGAAAAACGTCAAAAATATGATCAGTTCGGTCATGCGGCATTTGACGGCGGCGCAGGCGGCGCGGGAGGTTTCGGAGGCTTTGACTTTAGCGGTGCGGATTTCAGTGATATTTTCGGTGATATTTTCGGCGATCTGTTCGGCGGAGGAAGACGCGGCGGCAGAAGTAATGGTCCGATGAGGGGCGCGAATGTCCGAAAGAGCATAAGAATTACATTTGAAGAAGCTGTGTTTGGCTGCGAGAAAGAATTAGATCTCGTATTGAAAGATCCGTGTGAAACGTGTGGCGGAACAGGAGCAAAACCGGGAACTTCTCCTGAAACTTGTCCGAAGTGCGGCGGCAGGGGGCAGGTCGTTTATACCTCTCAGTCCTTTTTTGGAACGGTTCAAAACGTACAGACATGTCCGAATTGCGGCGGTTCCGGCAAGGTGATCAAAGAGAAGTGTTCAAAATGTGCGGGAAGTGGATATATTGCAAACCGAAAGAAGATCAAAGTTTCTATTCCGGCAGGAATCGATAATGGTCAGAGCGTTCGTATCCGAGACAAAGGAGAACCGGGCGTAAACGGAGGACCAAGGGGAGATCTTCTTGTAGAAGTGAATGTTTCGTCACATTCGTCGTTTAAGAGACAGGATATTCATATCTTCTCTACGATTCCGATCTCATTTGCAGTGGCGGTGCTCGGAGGGGATATCCGTATACCTACAGTAGACGGAGATGTGATCTATAATGTGAAGCCCGGAACGAAGACGGATACGAAAGTACGTCTTAAAGGAAAAGGTGTGCCATCTCTTCGTAATCCGCAGGCAAGGGGAGATCATTATGTGACGCTTGTAATCCAAACACCGGAAAAATTAAGTTCAGAGGCGAAAGAAGCGCTTCGTAAATTTGATGAATTAACAGGAAATACGCTCCATGAGCATGATGAAGCGACAGCAAAAGGCGAAAAGAAGAAAAAGAAAAGCTTTATGGAGAAAATGAAAGAGGCTTTGGAAGATTAATGTATAAGAGGATGTCAAAAAGGGCATCCTCTTGTTTTGTTGTCCAAAAGGATCGGAATAGAACTTCTGCTTATATATATCTATAATAAACGATAATAGTAAGCATGTGAAAGAAAGTATTGACTTATTGTGAGGAACTCCGTATCCTTTATAGGGTGAAAGATAAATAGCAGAATGAATTTGATAAATTTACAGGAGGCACATAGAAAATGGGTGGATTTTTCGGAGTTGCATCAAAAAGAGACTGTGTATTGGAGTTGTTTTACGGCGTGGATTACCATTCCCACCTCGGAACGAGAAGAGGAGGAATGGCTGCGTATGGTAACGGAGAGTTCTGCCGTGCGATCCATAATATAGAAAATGCTCCTTTTCGTACAAAATTTGAACGGGATGTAGACGAGATGAGAGGAAATCTCGGAATCGGATGTATTTCGGATTATGAGCCGCAGCCACTTCTTATACAGTCACATCACGGAAGTTTTGCAATCGTTACAGTAGGAAAGATCAATAATGAAGAGGAACTCCTGAAGAAAGTATTTGAAGAAGGGCATTCCCATTTTCAGGAGATGAGCGGTGGAAAGATCAATGCGACGGAATTGGTAGCTTCTTTGATCTGCAAGAAAGGAACTCTTATAGAAGGAATCCGTTATGCGCAGGAGACAGTGAACGGTTCTCTGACCTTGCTTCTTATGACGAAAGACGGAATTTATGCGGCGCGCGACAGATATGGAAGAACGCCGATTGTTGTCGGAAAGAAAGAGGATGCGTACTGCGTTTCATTTGAAAACTCGGCATATATTAATCTCGGTTATGAAGCGTATAAAGAACTGGGACCCGGGGAGATTGATCTGATTACCCCGGAAGGAGTAGAACAGCTTGTTGCGCCGGGAAAAGAAATGAAGATCTGTTCTTTCCTGTGGGTTTATTATGGGTATCCGACATCTTCTTATGAAGGAGTTAATGTGGAAGAGATGCGTTATAAATGCGGAAGCATGCTTGCAAAACGCGACGGGGATTCGGTGCATCCTGATATTGTGGCAGGAGTTCCCGATTCCGGTATCGCTCATGCGATCGGATATTCGAATGAATCCGGAATACCATATGCAAGACCGTTTATTAAATATACGCCGACATGGCCGAGGTCGTTTATGCCTACAAGTCAAAGTCAGAGAAACCTGATCGCGAAGATGAAACTGATCCCGGTACAGTCTTTGATAGAAGATAAGAAGCTGCTTTTGATTGACGATTCCATCGTGCGGGGAACACAGCTTCGGGAGACGACGGAATTTCTCTATAAGAGCGGTGCAAAAGAAGTACATGTGCGTCCGGCATGTCCTCCGCTCGTATATGGCTGTAAATTCCTGAACTTTTCAAGATCAAAGTCAGATCTTGATCTGATCACACGCAGGATCATTCAGCAGGAAGAAGGCGAAAACTGTCCGGCAGAGGTGCTTGCAGAATATGCAGACCCAGATAGCTGCCGCTATGCAAAAATGGTGGAGGAGATCAGAAGAATCCAGAATTTTACAACTTTGCGATTCCACCGGTTGGACGATTTGATTGCTTCCATCGGCATTGACCCATGCAAGGTGTGCACATATTGCTTCAACGGAAAAGAATGATCAAAAAGAGAGGCAAAAGAATAATTAAAAGGTAGTTTGGCAGAAATAGTATGCTTAAGAGAGAGAATCATGTAGAAATTGACAGGAGAAAGTTTTATAAGACTGTGCTGGCGCTTGTTGTGCCGATGGCGCTACAAAATCTTATTAACGTAGGAGTTACGGCGGCGGACGTTATTATGCTTGGCGCTGTCGGAGAGAAGGCGCTGTCCGGCGCATCGCTGGCTGGGCAGATTCAGTATATTATGACGTTATTCCTGTTTGGACTGACTTCCGGGGCGACGGTGCTTACCGCTCAGTATTGGGGAAAAGGCGATCATGATGCGATTGAAAAAATATTAGGGATGGCGGTAAAAGCGGCGGTTTGCGTGACGGCGCTTTTTACAGTGGCAGCCCTTGCGATACCGGAACTTTTAATGCAGATTTTTACGAGTGATCCGGTCGTTATCTCAGAGGGTGTCAAGTATCTTAGGATCGTGGCATTTACCTATGTGATGATGGGTGTTACGCAGGCATATTTGTATATTATGCGGAGTGTGGAACGGGTTGTTGTGGCGACGGTTGTTTATCTGTTGTCACTTATCTGCAATATTATTATGAATGCAATTTTCATTTTCGGGCTGCTCGGTCTTCCGAAGATGGGAGTTGCCGGAGCGGCGCTTGGAACACTTTGCGCAAGGATTTTGGAAGTAGTGCTTGTTGCGGTATATGCCCGCCTGTTTAATCGGGAGATCAGGCTGCGGTTTAAGTATGTACTTCATACCGATAAGATACTCTTCCGTGATTTTATGCAATATGCCCTTCCGGTTGTAGTTAATGAAGTTTTATGGGGACTTGGCACTGCGGCAAATACGGCGATCCTCGGTCATATGGGAAGCGCTGCCGTAGCGGCAAATTCAGTGGCACAGGTGGCAAGGCAGCTTGCGACAGTTGTCTCCTTTGGATTGTCCAGCGCGGCGGCAATCTATCTCGGAAAGACGATCGGCGAGAGAAAGACGGAATATGCGAAAGCCTATGCAAAAAGGTTTCTCATACTGAGTGTTATTATGGGTGCGCTGGGAGGAGCCGTAATTCTTGCGGTTTCGCCTTTGGCTGCTGCGGCACTGACACTGACAGGCACAGCGAAGGAATATTTAAAGATCATGTTTTTTGTCATGTCTTATTTTGTTGTCGGACAGGCAATTAACACAACGCTCGTTGTTGGAGTATTCCGATCCGGCGGTGATACAAGATTCGGATTGATCCTTGATATGACAACGATGTGGTGCTGTTCGATTTTATTCGGTTTCCTTGCCGCCTTTGTATTTAAGTTAAGTGTTCCGGTCGTTTATGTTATCCTTATGAGTGATGAAATTATAAAAATACCGATCACATATAAGCGATACCGCAGTTATAAATGGCTCAATGATGTGACAAGATAAATGAGAAGAAAGTGACGAACGATATTCGGGCAAAATCAGTACAAGATTTTGCCCGAATGTGTTATACTGAAAAAAGAGTAAATTATAGAAAGAGGTAGTAAATCATGCCAGAGGAACAAAATACAAATGGATGTACAGAGGAATCTTGCGCCGGATGCGCGCACGCAGATTCATGCAGCAGTAAGAAAGAAGATTTTCGTGAGCCGGAGAATCAGTACTCTTCTATTAAGAGAGTCATCGGTGTAGTCAGTGGAAAAGGCGGCGTCGGTAAATCGCTTGTCACGGCTTCACTTGCAAGGATGATGCGGGAAAAAGGATATACGGTCGGAATTTTGGATGCGGATATTACCGGTCCGTCCATTCCGAAAATGTATGGAATTCATGAGAAAGCAAGGGGAACAGAAGAGGGGATCCTCCCGTGTATTGCAAAAGATGAGACAAGAATTATGTCGGTCAATCTTCTTTTGGAAGATGAGTCAGCTCCGGTTATTTGGAGAGGACCGATCATTGCAGGCGTTGTAAAACAGTTTTGGACAGATGTTATGTGGGGGGATATCGATTATTTGTTTGTTGATATGCCGCCGGGAACAGGAGATGTTCCGCTGACAGTATTTCAGTCGCTTCCGGTAGATGGTGTTGTCATCGTGACATCTCCTCAGGATCTTGTACAGATGATTGTGAAGAAGGCGGCAAACATGGCAGAGCAGATGAACATTCCGGTGCTTGGAATCGTAGAAAACTACAGCTATGTAAAATGTCCTGACTGCGGAAAAGAAATAAAAGTATTCGGGGAAAGCCATGTGGAAGAGGCTGCGCAGGAAATGAATGTTCCGGTGCTCGGACGCATGCCGATTGATATGAAACTGGCAGAAGCAGTTGAAAATGAGAAATTTTATGAAACAAAGAATCCGTATCTGGCGGATGTAGAATTATAAGGCTGTCAGCGCGAAGAGATCAGGATGGAGTGATCTGTATAACGTTTTCGCCGATCGTCAGAAAGAGGTGGAAAAATGATAGGAAAGAGAACGGCAATTTGGAAAAAGGAAGAATACTTGTATGAAAGGGAAGGCGGAGAGATTCCTTATCTGATTAGTTATATGCATGAGGATGATCAGATCCGTCCGGCGATGATCGTAGTGCCGGGAGGCGCCTATCGTCAAGTGTCATCGTCAGAAGGCGATATTGTTGCAAGGATGTTCTATGGGCAGGGCTACAATGTATTTGTACTCACATACAGCGTGAATCCCGAAGATGCAGAACCTCTGCATCTTCAGCCTCTGAAAGATCTGGCGAGAGCGGTAAGGATCGTACGTTATTATGCGAAGCAATGTCAGATTGATGCGGATAAAGTTGCGGTGTGTGGATTTTCAGCAGGAGGACATCTGTGCGGAAGTCTCGGTGTCCATTTCAAAGATATAGAGGAGGAAAGCCCTCTTCTGAAAGAAATTTCATGCAGACCGGACGCAGAGATACTTGCATATCCGGTTGTCACATCAGGAAAGTATAAAAATGAAGAGTCTTTTTTGGCGCTTTTAGGAGAAGAGCCTGCAAAAGAGGAATTGGAGTATATGTCGATTGAAAAGCATGTGACAAAAGAGACGCCGCCGTGTTTTTTGTGGCACACTTTGGAGGATCGAACCGTTTCGGTAGAAAATAGTTATCTTTTTGCCGAGGCATGCAGGAAGGCAGGTGTTCCGTACGCACATCATGTATTTACGGAAGGAGTGCATGGAATGTCAACAGCAGAGAAAGAGTGGTTTGAACAGAAATTAAAAGAGCGTCCGGGAAAATGGACTGAGGAAGAGCAGCGGTATATTTATGATGCATTAGATGCGGTCGGAATGTGGACAGAACTTGCAAAACGCTGGCTGAAAAAAACGCTCGATATTAAGGAAAGGCAGGAGATAGACAGTGAGGATTTTATTTATCAGACATGGAGATCCGGATTATATAAATGACACGCTGACAGAGAAAGGGCATCGGGAAGCGGCGCTGCTTGCAAAAAGAGCGGCTTCTTTGAATCTTGGGACATGTTATGTCTCTCCGCTGGGACGGGCGAAAGACACAGCGCAGTATTGTCTGGACAAAGTCGGGAAGACCGCACAGACGTTAGAATGGCTGAGAGAATTTCCGGCAAGGATCGATCTGAATCAGGCGGTGCATCTTCAGAAGGCATATCCGACTGCGGATAAAAAGGATGGGAAGTATGTGCCGAGGATCGTGTGGGATATCACCCCTTCTTATTGGATAGAACACGGTGAATGTATGGATAAGATCAAGTGGCGGGAATCTGATATATGCCGGAATTCAGATGCGGTAGAAGTGTACGACAGAGTGACTTCTGAGTTTGACAAATTTCTTGCAGATCACGGATATGTTCGTGAAGGAAGTTCTTATAGAGTGGAAAAGGAATGCACAGAGACGGTGACATTTTTCTGTCATTTTGGAATCACATGTGCATTGCTGTCCCATTTGTGGAATATGTCTCCTTTTGCGGCGTGGCAGTATTTTGCGTTTGCGCCGACATCGGTGACAGAGATAGTGACAGAGGAACGTGAGCAGGGAATTGCCTGTTTCCGGGGATTGAAGCTGGGAGATGTTTCTCATCTCTATGCAGGGGATGAGCCGGTTTCTTTGGCTGCGCGTTTCTGTGAAGTGTATAGCGATGAGAACGGCAGACATTGAGTGATCTTTTTCATATCCGGATATTGGGGAGCAGAAGGCAGGGATATAGGAAACGTACAGGTTTCCTATAAGTCCTTGCCTTTTTTATGGATTGTATGTTAATATAAGCGTTGGTGCGTGTTAAGCATCACATATCCCAAAAAACGAAGTTTCAAAAAAGGAGATATTGTAATGATCAGTG
Organism: Mediterraneibacter sp.; assembly: GCF_030825015.1. Lineage (NCBI taxonomy): Bacteria > Bacillati > Bacillota > Clostridia > Lachnospirales > Lachnospiraceae > Mediterraneibacter > Mediterraneibacter sp. The sequence goes on from NZ_JAPJQP010000001.1 coordinate 131,013, forward strand.
CAAATAATGTAACTCTGCGTGTAGGGAAAAAAGCGCTTTTTGAAGATGTCAATATTAAATTTACAGAAGGAAACTGCTATGGTCTGATCGGCGCCAATGGAGCCGGAAAGTCTACGTTTCTGAAGATTTTATCAGGTCAGCTTGAACCGACAAACGGTGAAGTTGCGATCACTCCGGGAGAGCGTCTTTCCTTTTTGCAGCAGGATCATTTTAAATATGATGAATACCCGGTTCTCGACACAGTAATCATGGGAAATGCCCGCCTGTATGAGATCATGAAAGAGAAGGAAGAGATTTACGCGAAAGAGGATTTCACAGACGAAGACGGAATCAAGGCAAGCGAGCTTGAAGGAGAATTTGCCACAATGAATGGCTGGGAAGCAGAATCCGATGCGGCGTCACTTTTGAACGGTCTTGGAATCGAGACAGAGCTTCATTATAAAACGATGAAAGATATGACAGGTCCGCAGAAAGTGAAGGTACTTCTTGCACAGGCGCTGTTCGGCAATCCTGATATCCTTCTTCTTGACGAGCCGACAAACCACCTTGACCTTGACGCGATCGCATGGCTGGAGGAGTTTTTGATCAATTTTGAAAATACGGTGATCGTCGTATCCCATGACCGTTATTTTCTGAATAAAGTATGTACACAGATTGCGGATATTGATTATGGAAAGATACAGCTTTACGCAGGAAACTATGATTTTTGGTATGAGTCAAGTCAGCTTCTGATCCGTCAGATGAAAGAGGCGAATAAGAAAAAAGAAGAGAAGATCAAAGAACTTCAGGACTTCATTTCCCGTTTCAGCGCCAATGCTTCAAAATCAAAACAGGCGACATCGAGAAAACGTGCTCTTGAGAAGATCCAGCTTGACGAAATCAAACCGTCCAGCAGAAAGTATCCGTATATTGATTTCCGTCCGAACCGTGAGATCGGAAATGAAGTGCTTACGGTAGAAGGTCTTTCCAAAACGATCGACGGGGTGAAAGTACTTGACAATATCAGCTTTACTCTCGGTCATGATGATAAAGTTGCTTTTGTCGGAAGCAACGAAGTTGCCAAAACAGTTCTTTTTAAGATCCTGATCGGAGAGATGGAGCCGGATGAAGGTACTTACAAATGGGGAGTGACGACTTCACAGGCGTATTTCCCGAAAGATTTCGGCGGAGAATTTGACAGTGATTATAATATTACAGAATGGCTGACACAGTATTCTGAAGAAAAGGATGTGACTTATGTCCGTGGATTCCTTGGAAGAATGCTTTTCTCAGGGGAAGACGGGGTGAAGAAACTGAAAGTTCTTTCAGGAGGAGAAAAAGTACGCTGCCTTCTTTCTAAGATGATGATTTCCGGAGCGAACGTCCTTCTTCTTGATGAGCCTACGAACCATCTTGACATGGAATCGATCACGGCGCTCAATAATGGATTGATCAAGTTTCCGGGAGTACTGCTCTTCACATCACGAGATCATCAGATCGTGCAGACAACGGCAAACCGCATTATGGAAATCGTTCCGGGCGGACAGTTGATCGACAAGATTACGACGTATGATGAGTATCTTGAGAGCGATGAGATGGCGAGAAAGAGACAGACATATACTGTAACAACTGAGGAAGACGACTAAAATTAAAATATCCTCTTCCTTTTTGGAAATAATTCTGTTATAATGTAAAAGCTGTGTGTGAAGTTCCTGCACAGCTTTCATATGGAGACGTATCGAAGTGGTCATAACGGGGCGCACTCGAAATGCGTTTGCCCTCCGGGGCACGAGGGTTCGAATCCCTCCGTCTCCGTTTTAACAAAGATACCGAGAGTCTGAAAGAAAGAGAAGGCTCTCGGTATTTTGATTTTTTCCTCTTTGTTGTTTTCTGTCAGAAAAATGAAGAATTTGAAAAGAATATGAAAAGATTTGTTTAAAAATCAACTTCCGGTTTCACAATAAGAAAAAAAGTTATATAATGGAGAAGTTAAAAGAGGGAAGTAGATTGTAGCAGAAAAGAGGTTATCAATATGACAATAAAGAAGGCAACACTCGTCCTTGAAGGCGGCGCAACACGCGGAATTTTTACGTCGGGAGCGCTGGATTATCTGATGGAGAAAGACTTGTATTTCTCAGATGTGATCGGCGTTTCGGCAGGTTCCTGCAATGCGGTGGATTATGTTTCACGGCAGCCGGGAAGAACGAGAGATTGTATGATACCGGCTGATAAAGAAGGAAACTACTATTACGGGATTAAAGATTTCGTGAAAGAGAAAAGCCTGATGAATATGGACTTGATCTTTGATAAATATCCGAAGGAATTACTTCCGTTTGATTTTGAGACCTATTTTAATTCGGAGATTAACTGTCAGATCGTTACGACAAACTGTCTGACAGGAAAGGCAGAATATATGACCGAGGATCATGACAGTGACCGTCTGATGCGGCTTTGCAGGGCGTCGTCAAGTATGCCGCTGCTCACTCCCATCGTGAATATTGATGACGTTCCGTATCTTGACGGAGGACTGGCAGATTCTGTTCCGATCAGACGAGCGCAGCAGATGGAAAATGAAAAGATTGTTGTCATCCTTACGAAGAATTCAGGATATAGGAAATCAGTTCTTTCACCGGCTATGCAGAGAGTATACAAAAGGGCATACAAATCATATCCGAATTTGATCCGAACGATTTTCAGGAGAAGTTTTGAGTACAATAAAACGATGAATTATTTGGATCAGCTTGAAAAGAAAGGAGAGATATTTATTCTCAGACCGCATGTAAAACCGGTTTCAAGGCTGGAGAGAAATAAAGAAACGCTGCATGCGTTTTATGAGCACGGATATAAATATACAGAACGAAAATTTGAGGATCTTATGGAATATCTAGAGAAATAGAAACTTTTCCCGGAAGGGCAGACGACAGTTTGCTTCGTGGGAAAATGACAGAAAATCAGAGAAGGAGAGAGTGGGATGGAAAAGACAGAAACGTTAGATTATACACAAAATCGAGAGTTATCATGGCTGCGTTTTAATCAGCGGGTGTTGGAAGAAGCTCAGGATGAGAGTGTTCCGCTTATGGAACGCATGAAATTTGTCGCAATTTTTACAAGTAATCTTGATGAATTTTTTATGATCCGTGTAGGAAGTCTGTATGATATGGCTGCGGCTGACAGTAAGAAGCAGGATATCAGATCAGGGATGACTCCTAAGCAGCAGCTTGACGCCATTTATAAAGCGGTCGCACCTCTCTATAAAGAAAGAGATAAAACGTATGCGGAAATAAAGAAACAGCTCCAGCCATATGGAGTATGCGGAATGGATTTTAAGGAGCTGGAGCAGCAGGAAAAGAAGTATGTTAAAAAATATTTTAAAGAGCAGGTGCTTCCGGTTTTGTCACCACAGATTGTTGATGCGAATCATCCGTTTCCGCATCTGCTGAATAAGGATATTTATGTTGTGGCGACGCTGAAGATGGGGAATAATGCTATGCTCGGCATTGTACCTGTTCCTCCGTATATTTCAGATGTTCTTTATCTTCCGGGTCATGATGTGCGCTACATCCGTATGGAAAAAGTGATCATGGAATATTTGGAACTTGTATTTGAACAGTATCAGGTGTCGGATAAAAACTATATTTGTGTGACAAGAAATGCGGACATTGCACCGGATGACGAGGCGCTGGCGGACAATGAAGATTTTCGGTATATCATGAAAGAAACGCTTCATAAAAGGCGCAGAATGGCTGTGGTAAGACTTGAGACAGCCGCGCCGCTTGGAAAAGAGATGGAAAAATATTTCTGCGACAAGTTTAAGATCGCGCCGGAATGTATTTTCAGGACGAAAATGCCAATGAAGCTTGGTTTTATTTTTGCGATCGCAGACAAGATACCGGAGTCAATGAAAAAAGCACTGACGGACGAACCGTTCACACCGCAGCCTGCTGCCGCTCTTGCGGAGGGAATGAGTGTGATGGAGCAGGTAAAGCGAAAAGACGTCCTTTTGTCCTATCCTTATGAGAGTATGGATCCGTTTTTGCAGCTTATTAAAGAAGCGGCATTTGATCCCGATGTTATGACGATCAAGATTACGATCTACCGTCTGGCGAAAAAGGCGCGTCTTGTGGAATATCTTTGTGCGGCGGCTGAAAATGGAAAAGAGGTAACGGTACTGATCGAACTGCGGGCTCGTTTTGACGAGCAGAACAATATCGATTGGTCTGAACGTCTGGAAGAGGCAGGATGTCGTGTGCTGTATGGATTTGACGGCTATAAAGTTCATTCAAAACTTTGCCTGATTACATATAGGAGCAGAAACGACATTCGTTATATTACGCAGGTAGGAACGGGAAATTATAACGAAAAGACAGCGAAGATGTATACAGATTATTCGCTTATGACGGCTCATCAGGGAATTGGCGAGGATGCGGCTGTATTTTTCAAAAACATGTCTATCGGAAACCTGGACGGAGAGTATCATCATCTGATTGTTTCTCCGTTCAGTCTGAAACGCAGCGTTTTGAAGCATATGGATGAGGAGATCCATAAAGGCGCGCAAGGGCGCATCATTATGAAAATGAATTCCGTAACAGATATGGATTTCATTCGGAAAGTAGAGGAAGCTTCCTGCGCAGGGGTAAAGGTAGATTTGATCGTGCGTGGAATCTGCTGTATTTTACCGGGTGTAAAAGGACATACGGAAAATCTGCGTGTTACAAGTATTGTAGGAAGATATTTGGAGCATCCGAGGGTATTTGTATTCGGAACAGGTGAAACGGCGAAAGTATATATCGGATCAGCGGATATGATGACGAGAAACACGGAGAAACGTGTAGAAGTTGCTTGTCCGATCTATGATGAGGGAATTAAGAAACATCTGATCCATGATCTGAAAGTAATGCTGGCAGATAATCTGAAAGCCCGCATTATGGCAGATGACGGTACATATAAGAAGAAGGAAAGAAAAGGGGAGGCAGTCAACGCACAGGCAGCCTTTATGAAGGCGGCGCTGAACGCAAGACCGCCGAAAGTGCTTCCGAAAGCAAAAAGAGAAAAAAGATCGATCTTTCAGAAGGTATTTCGTGCGATTGGAAAAAGAAAGGCATGATCCTTTGTGATCAGGAAAGGAACACAGAATACAGTATATGGCGAAATCAATCTATATTGCGGAGAAACCAAGTGTGGCTCAGGAGTTCGCAAAGGCATTAAAAGTAAAGGCAAGAAGAGCGGATGGATATTTGGAATCCGAGGAGGCGGTGATCACATGGTGCTACGGACATTTGGTTACAATGAGTTATCCGGAGGCATATGATCCGGCTTTGAAAAAATGGACTCTTCAGACACTCCCGTTTATTCCGGATGAATTTAAATACGAAGTCATTCCGTCAGCGGCGAAGCAGTTTCGGATTGTCAGTTCTCTTTTAAACAGAGAGGATATCGATACGATCTATGTATGCACCGACTCGGGAAGAGAAGGAGAGTATATATACCGGCTTGTAGAGCAGGAAGCTCATGTTTCGGGCAAAAGAAGACTTCGCGTATGGATTGATTCTCAGACAGAAGAAGAGATCCTTCGGGGAATCAGGGAAGCAAAAGATCTGTCAGAGTATGATAATCTGGGCGCCTCTGCCTATCTTCGTGCGAAAGAAGATTATTTGATGGGAATTAATTTTTCGCGGCTGCTTACATTGAAATATGGAAACAGTATTTCGAATTATTTAAATACGAAACACTCTGTCGTGTCGGTAGGACGGGTGATGACTTGTGTATTAGGAATGGTTGTGCGACGTGAAAGAGAAATTCGAGAGTTCGTAAAGACTCCGTTTTACCGTGTGATCAGTATTATTGACGGGTTTGGGCACAGCTTCGAGGGAGAATGGCGGGCAGTGAAAGGCTCAAGATATTTTGAATCATTTGATCTGTATAAGGAAAATGGATTTAAGACAGAGGAGAAAGCAAAAGAATTGATCGCATATCTGTCAGAGGAAGAGCCGCTGCAGTGTACGATCGAGTCTGTGGAGAAGAAAAAAGAAAAGAAAAATCCGCCTCTCCTCTATAATTTGGCGGAACTTCAGAATGATTGTTCAAAACGGTTTAAGATCAGTCCTGATGAAACGCTTCGGATCGTACAGGAATTATATGAAAAGAAACTGGTTACATATCCGCGAACAGATGCAAGGGTTCTGTCAACAGCAGTGGCAAAAGAGATTAGCCGAAACTTGAACGGACTTTCGAAATATCCTGCGGCACAGCCGTATCTGCAGGATATTCTCTCTTTTGGAAGTCACAAAAATCTGGCAAAGACAAGATATGTAAATGACAAGCAGATTACGGATCACTATGCGATCATTCCGACGGGACAAGGATTGGGAGCGCTGCAGGCACTTGCGTCAACGGCACATGAAGTGTATGATCTGATTGTAAAAAGGTTTTTGAGCATCTTCTATCCGCCTGCGGTATATCAGAAAGTTGCGATTATCTCACAGATTCGCGGAGAAAGATTTTTCTCGAATTTCAAAGTGCTGGCAGAGGAAGGTTATTTGAAAGTAGCGGGAGTTCCGCAGGGGAAACGCAACGGGAACAAAGAGAAAAACGAGGAGCAGACGGAAGAACAGGATCTTGACACTGCGCTGTTTGAGGCGATTAAAAAGTTGAAAAAAGGGAGTATTCTTCCGGTAAGCGCGCTGGACATAAAAGAGGGGGAGACTTCGCCTCCGAAACGGTACAATTCAGGTTCCATTATCCTTGCGATGGAGAATGCGGGGCAACTGATTGAGGATGAAGATCTTCGTGCTCAGATCAAAGGAAGTGGAATCGGAACAAGCGCAACCCGCGCGGAAATTTTAAAAAAACTGATCCATATCAAATATCTTGCCCTGAATAAAAAGACGCAGATCATTACACCGACATTGCAGGGAGAGATGGTATTTGACGTAGTGGATCATTCTATTAAATCCCTTTTGAATCCGGAACTTACCGCAAGCTGGGAAAAGGGACTTACTTATGTGGCGGAGGGAAGTATTACTCCGGATGAATATATGGTGAAGCTGGATCGTTTTATAACGAACAGGACAGTAGGAGTAAAAGGACTCAATAATCAATATCAGTTAAAAATCTGTTATGATAAAGCGGCAGGTTTTTATAAAAAGAGCCGATAAACGGCAGAAAAGGAGAAAGACACATGAAAGCATTGACAGTAAAGGAACTTTATACATTAGATGAAACAATCGCAAAAGATCTCTTTGACGGAGTAACATACCCGTGGGAAGTACTTCCGAAGATCAGTTCATTTATCGTAGAACTCGGAAATACGTTAAGCAGTGATGAATACGAAAAAAGAGGGGATAATGTTTGGATCGCAAAATCTGCTAAGGTGGCGCCTACCGCATTTATTAACGGGCCGGCGATCATCGGAAAAGAGGCGGAAGTGCGTCACTGCGCATTTATCCGCGGAAACGCGATCGTAGGAGAAGGCGCAGTTGTCGGCAATTCTACAGAACTTAAGAATGTCGTACTCTTTAATAAAGTACAGGTTCCTCATTATAATTATGTAGGCGATTCTGTTCTTGGTTATAAATCACATATGGGCGCAGGATCGATCACATCGAATGTAAAGTCGGATAAAAAGCTTGTTGTTGTGAAAACTCCTGAAGGAAATATTGAGACAGGAATGAAAAAATTCGGGGCAATGCTCGGCGATGAAGTAGAAGTCGGATGTGGAAGTGTTCTGAATCCGGGTACAGTCATAGGAAGTCACAGCAATATTTATCCGTTGTCTTCTGTAAGAGGATTTGTTCCGGCAAACAGTATCTATAAAAAGCAAGGTGAGATTGCAGAAAAATATTAATCAAAAAAGGATGTGAAGCCGGGCGGAAGAAAGGAAAAAGAAAGACGGCGCAATACAGGGGAAAGGAAGAAAAATGAAAAAGATCGGATTTATCGGTGTTGGGATCATGGGGAAATCTATGGTCAGAAACCTGATGAAAGCTGGGTATGAACTCCATATTTATGCCCGTACAAAATCAAAAGTTGAGGACGTCATCGGAGAAGGAGCTGTATTTTTCGAGTCCATCGCCGACTGTGTCAAAGGGTGTGAGGCTGTTATTACAATCGTAGGATTTCCGCAGGATGTAGAAGAAGTTTATTTTGACAGTGGGAATATATTGGACAGCGCGGAAAGAGGCGCTTATTTGATCGATATGACGACGACGAGTCCGCAGATCGCAGAAAAACTGTATGCAGAAGGAATGAAGCGCGGATTTCATGTACTGGATGCGCCGGTTACCGGAGGCGACGCAGGCGCCAGAGAAGGAACGCTCTCGATCCTTGTCGGAGGCGAGAAAGAAGATTATGAGAAATGTCGGGAATTGTTTGAGGCGATGGGAACAAATATAAATTATGAAGGGGAAGCAGGCTGCGGTCAGCACTGTAAACTGGCAAATCAGATTATGATCGCGGGAGCGCTTTCCGGCGTTTGTGAGGCGTTGGCATACGCAAAGGAAAAAGGACTTAATCTGAATGTGTTTGCAAAGTCTGTGGCGACAGGAGCGGCAGGAAGCAGACAGTTTGATCTGTTTGGACCGAAGATCATTGAAGGAGATTATGCGCCGGGATTTTTTATGAAACACTTTATTAAAGATATGAAACTGGCGTTGATCGAGGCTAACCGAAGCGGTTTGAATCTTGAAGTTTTAAGTCAGGTTCTTGCAAATTATGAGGAGCTGGAAGCAGAAGGTTACGGAGATCTTGGAACACAGGCTCTCATTAAGTACTATGAATAAAATTCCATCAGACGGTTTTAGGTTTTATAGGGGGAAATATGCTGGAAATTAAAGACTTGACAAAATATTATGGAAAAACATTGGCTGTGGATCAGGTGTCATTTACAGTTCCGAATGGACAGATCGGAGTTCTTCTTGGACCAAACGGATCCGGGAAATCGACAATTATAAAGAGTATTGCAGGACTGCTGCGATACAAAGGAACGATCAATATTAAAGGGATTCCGGCGCGGCAGATTGATGCGAAGAAAAAGTTCGCTTATGTACCGGAAATTCCGAATATGTTTGATGCACTGACCGTAAGAGAGCATATCGAATATGTGAGGATGGCGTATAACAGTGATATCACGGATGAAGAAGTTGAAGAGATCCTGAAGGCTTTTGAGATGGACGACAAGCAGGAGAAGCTTGGCAATGAATTGTCAAAAGGAATGATGCAGAAAGTGAGTATCTGCTGCGCTCTTGCAGTGAAGCCTGAAGTGATTCTGCTGGATGAACCGATGGTCGGGCTTGACCCGGCTGCTATTAAAAAACTCAAAGATGTAACGGCGCAGATGCGTGATCAAGGTGCGACGGTTCTTATTAGTACGCATATGCTGGAAATGGTGGAAAATCTGTGGGATGTCATGTTTGTTATGGAGAAAGGACATGTTGTCGGTTCTTACACGAAAACAGATGCGCAGGGGAAAGATCTTGACGAATTGTTCTTTGAGATGACAGGCGGTGAAAAATCATGAAAGCGCTGATCTATCTGACACAAAGGACTGTGGTAAATAACCTGAAAAGGGCATTGAAAAAACCAGCGACGCTTCTTGCTTTGATCTTTGGGATTGCTTATGGGATTTTTCTCATCGCGGTGCTTGGAACATTGGCAGTTTCTGTTCGGATCGATTCGGTGCAGGGACTTGTTATTCTAGTGACGGTGTGGACGATCTATATTACAGTCGGGAATTTTATGGCTTATGCTTCGCGAAAAGGAATCTTGTTCCGACCGGCTCATTCTCAGTTTGTCTTTCCTGCTCCTGTCAGTCCCAAACTTGTTTTAATACATGGAGCATGGCTGAATTATGTGATGTCATTTCTCATATGGATCGTGCTGGCAATCGGAGGATTGACGGTCTTTCATGTGGAATGGTGGAAGATGCTTCTTTTCTTTCTGATAGGATGCGGTGTAGAATGCGCGGTAGAACTCTCTGTTATGATCATCTTATATACGAATGACAGACTTCCGCAAAAACTGATAAAAGGAATCTGCCTTGGGATGAAAGTATTTTTGATCGCCTTTACTTTGCTGATCGTACTTTATTTCAAGGAAAAAGGCTTGTCGGCAGAAAGCGCCCTTTCGTTTATCGACTGGCCGGTTCTTCAGATGATTCCGGTAGTCGGATGGCAGATCGCAGTATCCCGGCTGATTTTGCTCGGTCCGACAACGCTGAATGTAATCTGCACTGCAATTTATGCGATGTTTACTCTGTTTATCGTTGCGGCGGCATTCAGAATGAAATGTGACGGCGGATATTATGAAGAGGCGGCAAAATTCGCAGATGATTATGCGGAACTAAAAAAAAGACAGAAAAGCGGAGAATTGGTAACCAATGCCGGAGGAAAAAAAAGAAAATTCCGGCGTGTAGACAGCACGATTACGGCAAAAGGCGCGAAGGCGATCTTTTACAGACAGTTTTTGGAATATAAGAAAGAAAAGTATTTTATTTTTACGAAAATGACGGTTCTTTCGGCGGCAGTTGCATTTATTTTTGCCTATGTCTTAAAGAAATCGGTATCAGACAGCAGGGCTGGAATTGCTCTGATGGGAGTTGTCGCGTATGTAGCGCTTATTATGAGCGGTTATACAGGAAAGTGGGAGAGTGAATTGAAAAATCCGTATATTTTTCTTATTCCTGACAGTCCGCTGAAAAAAATGTGGTATGCAACTCTTATGGAACATGTGAAAGCATTTGCAGACGGATGTATTATCTGTATTCCAATCGGGATTTTTTGGCGTGTATCGGTGGCAGAGATCATCTACTGTATTCTGATCTATACTGTTTTACAGGCAGATCGCTTATATACTATGGTGATCGTACAGAGTATCCTCGGGGAAGTGTTCGGGAAAACGGGACAAAGCCTGCTTCGAATGTTTATTCAGATGGCGCTTTTAGGCATCGGAGTCGGAGTCGGGGTATTAGCTGCAGTACTCATCAACAAGGCTTTGATTTTTCCGATTATACTGGTATATGGTTTGATGGTTACAGTTTCGATGGGAGCGGTCGCTTTGCTTAGATTTGATACGATGGAGCAGTTTGTGTAGAGCGCAAAGAAAGGTTTTGCTCAAAATGGAGGAAATGGAATGTTTGACGATAAGTTTGTGACAATGGAAATCGAAAAAGTGAAACATATTGCACTTGTGGCGCATGACGGCAAGAAAAAAGATCTCGTAGACTGGTGCGAGAAGAATAAAGACATTTTGAAGGGGCACTTTTTGTGCGGAACAGGAACAACGTCCCGTCTTATTGCAGAGAAGACAGGACTTCCTGTGAAAGGGTACTGCAGTGGTCCTCTTGGAGGGGATCAGCAGATCGGGGCGAAGATCGTAGAAGGTCAGATTGATTTTATGATCTTTTTGTGGGATCCGCTGGAAGCACAGCCGCATGATCCGGATGTAAAAGCGCTGCTTCGTATTGCTGTCGTATATGATATTCCGATTGCAAATAATCTTGCAACCGCAGATTTTATGCTTCATTCAAAATATATGAACGAGCCATACAGCAGACAGATCGAAAATTTTGATAAGAAGGTTCAAAATCGGGTTGAAATGATGAAGCAATAAATAAAGTGATAAATGAAGTAATCGTTAATAGTTGACACGGGTCATAGACCCGTGTTATTCTAAACAAAGGTACTTTAACACTTTAAAGCGTAACGCTTTAAAGTAAATAAAAGGAAGATGTGCCGGAGGAAGGGAGAAGAGATGGAAATTAAAATTATACTGCTTATTATTTTCTTTGCAGTGATGGTTGCAGTGGGGATTTATTCAAGGAGACATGTTACAAGTGTAGACGGTTTTGTGCTTGGCGGAAGATCGGTAGGTCCGTGGCTGACGGCGTTTGCATATGGAACGTCCTATTTTTCGGCGGTTGTGTTTGTAGGTTATGCCGGACAGTTCGGATGGAAATATGGAATTGCAAGTACATGGATCGGAATCGGTAATGCATTGATCGGAAGTCTGCTGGCATGGGTTGTACTCGGAAGAAGAACAAAAGTTATGACGCAGCATCTTGGGTCAAGAACGATGCCGGATTTTTTCGGAGAACGATACAAGAGCAAATCACTTAAGATTGTGGCATCTGTCATTGTGTTTGTATTTTTGATCCCGTATACAGCATCTGTTTATAACGGGTTATCGCGGTTGTTTGCGATGGCATTCAATATTCCGTATACATGGTGCGTAATAACGATGGCTGCCTTTACGGCGCTTTATGTTATATTGGGCGGGTATATGGCGACCGCAATCAATGATTTTATTCAGGGAATTATTATGCTTATCGGAATTGCAGCCGTTATTGCAGCGGTACTTAACGGTCAGGGCGGATTTATGAATGCAATATCGGAAATGGCGAAGATTCCAAGCGATATTCCTTTGACTCAGGGGCAGCCGGGAGCGTTTACTTCGTTCTTCGGACCTGATCCGCTGAATCTTCTCGGAGTTGTTATTCTTACCTCATTAGGAACTTGGGGACTCCCGCAGATGATTGGAAAATTTTATGCGATTAAAGATGAGAAATCGATTAATACAGGAACGGTGATCTCGACGATTTTTGCAATCGTTATTTCAGGAGGATGTTATTTCCTTGGCGGTTTCGGACGCTTATTCGACAGCCCTGCAATTTATGATGATGCAGGAGGGGCGGTTGTTTACGACAGTATTATACCGCATATGCTTTCTACACTTCCGGATCTGCTGATCGGAATTGTCGTTGTCCTTGTGCTCTCGGCTTCCATGTCAACTCTTTCGTCTCTCGTGTTGACATCCAGTTCCACATTGACGCTGGATCTGTTGAAGGATAATGTGATGAAAAAGATGAGTGAGAAAAAACAGATTGTGACAATGCAGATTTTAATTGTATTTTTTATTGTTGTTTCTGTTGTGATCGCTCTTGATCCGACGACGTTTATCGCGCAGCTTATGGGAATTTCGTGGGGGGCTCTTGCAGGAGCATTCCTTGCGCCGTTTTTATATGGATTATATTGGAAAGGTGTCACCAAAGCGGGCGTATGGGCAGGATTTTTGTCAGGCGTAGGTTTAACTGTGACAAATATGTTTGTCGGTTTTATAAAATCTCCGATTAATGCAGGTGCAATGGCAATGATAGCAGGACTTGTGATCGTTCCTCTTGTAAGTTTGATCACTCCGAAATTGAAAAAAGCCGAGATAGAACAGATATTTACTTGTTATGACGAAAAAGTAACGATTACAAAGAAGCATTCGCTGGAAGACTAAAAAGGTCTTTGAAAAAGCATTGGATTATGCCGCCGAAGATATATTTGATAATACTCTAAGAAAAAATCTTAATATTGTATGGAAAAAAATACCTGACAGGGGATTGATTTTTCGGGGAACTACTATATAATGAAGGTGTAATTAATCCCTAGCAAAACACTAGGGATTAAAACGAAAATGAGATTTGCAGAAGTCCCGGGAATAGAACAAGGGAGTGCAGACAGACGAAAGTTAGGGAAAAACAGGAGGTATTAAGATATGGTAAATATACAGAAGGCGGCAGTGATCGGATGTGGGTTTGTAGGTTCGACGATTGCATATACATTAATGCAGAAGGGATTGTTTTCAGAAATGGTTCTCCTTGATGCGAACAAAGCAAAAGCGGAAGGAGAGGCGATGGATATCAGTCATGGACTTCCCTTTGCCCATGCAATGGATATTTATGCAGGAGAATATGAAGATATCGCGGATGCGTCCGTTGTGATCATCACCGCAGGGGCAAATCAGAAACCGGGCGAGACGAGACTGGATCTTGTACAGAAAAATGCGGCGATCATGCGTTCGATCATAAAGGAGATCAAGAGGGTAAACTGTGAAGGCATTTTGCTTGTTGTATCAAATCCGGTGGATATTTTGACAGAAGTAGCTCTTAGAGAGTCAGGTTTCCCGAAGGAAAGAGTGATTGGTTCCGGTACGGTGCTTGATACGGCGAGATTGAAATATATTATCAGCGAGAAACTGGATGTAGACAGCAGAAATGTGCATGCATTTATTGTAGGAGAGCACGGAGACAGTGAGCTTGCCGCATGGAGCTGCGCAAATATTTACGGGATCAAATTAAAAGACTTTGCAAAAATGCGGGGATATGAACATTTTGATCAGGATGTAGATGAGATTTATAAAGGAGTCCGTGACAGCGCTTATGAGATCATCGAACGAAAAGGGGCAACCTATTATGGAATCGGAATGGCGACAGAAAAGATTGTAGAGGCAATCGTACGAAACAGTCATACCGTTGCCCCGATTTCAGTAGCTCTTGACGGAAAATATGGATTTGAAGGGTTGTGCTTAAGCATTCCGACGATTGTCGGAAGAGGAGGTGCAGAGCAGGTACTGGAAATTGATTTCAGTGAGGAAGAGATGGAAAAACTGCGTAAATCCGCGGAGGAATTAAACGCAGTTCTTGCTCAGATCAAAATGGAAGAAGAATAGAAGTTGTTATTTAATGTGTTTTTTGATCGCGTCAAAGCTTTCTGTACTGATGACATGCTCAATACGGCAGGCGTCATCTGCAGCGGTTTTCGGATCAACGCCGAGACGTTCTAACCAGGAACTAAGGAGCGTATGCCGTTCGTATATGCGCTCCGCAATTTCTTTCCCTGACGGAGTGAGGGAAATATAGCCTTCAGGTGAAACAGTAATATGACTGCTTTCACGTAATTTCTTCATTGCAACGCTGACGCTTGATTTTTTGAAGTTCAGTTCTGTTGCAATGTCTACAGAGCGGACAACAGGAAGTTGTCCGCTTAATATAAGAATTGTTTCTAAATAGTTTTCAGCAGATTCATTGATCATCATATCATTTTACCTCAAATAATTTTTCAGTTAAGTACGTTTATTTGTATATAAAAAAGTATGGTATATATGAAAGTATATCACATATGATAGAGTTCATCAACGGGACGCAAAAAAGAGATGCCCGCAGACGCATTTTTATTCGGGAGGCAGCGCAGCAGTCTGCGGGTCTCTCTTTTTTTGCTGTGGGAAATGCGGCGGAAGTGAGATGGAGAGGAGGAAAAGAGCGGAAGTAAGCTGGAGAAGGTTGAAAAATTGAAAAAATGCTTGACAATCCACCGTAGTTAGAGTAAACTAACTAAATGTAAATGAAAAGGATTATCAATTTCAAAATACGATAACTTTTAGACAGAGAAGGAAGGTGTTTTTTATGCCGCTTACAATGGCGAATATAGGTGAGGCGCTTGTGATCACCCGGGTGAGTGGGAATGAGGAAACAAGACGTTTTCTCGGTAATCTTGGGTTTGTGTCAGGAACGGAAGTGACTGTTTTGTCTGAGATGAGTGGAAATGTGATTGTAAATATTAAAAATTCCAGAATTGCCGTAAACGCGGAGATGGCAAGGCACATTATGATCTAGCGGGAAAGGCGGCAGTTCAGATAGAAAACTGTAACCGGGAAAGGAGAATGAGATGGGAAAGACATTAGGGAACGCGAAAGTAGGAAGTACGGTAGCTGTCATAAAAATTGAGGGAGACGGGGCGTATAAGCGGCGGATCATGGATATGGGGATCACGAAGGGAAGTCAGATCTATATCCGAAAAGTGGCGCCTCTTGGTGATCCGGTGGAGATTACCGTTCGCGGATATGAGTTGTCTGTAAGAAAAGAAGATGCGAAGTGCGTCTTAGTAGAGTCAATATAGCAGGAGGTTGAGGGAAATGGAAGTCAGAGCTGCACTAGCCGGAAATCCAAACTGTGGAAAAACAACGATGTTTAATGCACTTACAGGTGCAAATCAGTATGTCGGAAACTGGCCGGGAGTCACGGTGGAGAAAAAAGAAGGAAAAGTAAAAAGCAAAAAGTCAAAAGGGACCCAGATCACGGTAACGGATCTGCCGGGAGTTTATTCCCTTTCTCCGTATACACTTGAGGAGGTTGTAAGCCGGGATTATATTTTAAAGGAAGATCCAGATGTGATCATCAATCTTGTAGATGCGACGAATATTGAGCGTAATTTGTATTTGACGACACAGCTGACTGAGACAGGAGTTCCGGTTGTAATCGCGCTGAATATGGCTGATCTGCTTGAAAAACGGGGGATAAAGATCAATAAGAAACAGTTATCCGAACTTCTCGGCTGCCCGGTAATCGAAACGTCAGCTTTGAAAAAGTCGGGATTGAAAGAACTGATTGATGAGGCTGTTCAAACGGCGAAACAGAAGAAAGAAAACCTTCCTGATGGAATTTTTTCCGAAGAACTGGAAGATATGATACAGCAGACGACGGCTCTTCTTCCGGCAGGAATTGAACAGAGCAAGAAACGCTGGTATGCGGTAAAGCTTCTCGAAAATGACAGTAAAGCAGCCGGCTCTTTAAACTTGCCGGAAAAGTCTCTGTCAGTTGTGTCAAAACTGCGCGAGGCAATGGAAGAAAAACGGGACGATGACATGGAAAGTATTGTCACTGATGAACGGTATCGGTATATTCAGAAAATTGTTTCGCAGACGGTTAGAAAAGGAAGAGAGAAACTGACAACTTCGGACAAAATTGACCGTATTGTAACAAACCGTATATTAGGGCTTCCGATATTTATATTAGTGATGTGGGCGGTATATTATGTTTCGGTGACAACAGTCGGTACATGGATGACGGATTGGACGAATGACGTATTTGTTGTTGAAATTCAAAATATAGCCGGCACGTTTTTAGGAAACATCGGAGCGGGAAATCTTGTGACAGGACTTGTTGTCGACGGGATCATCGGCGGCTTGGGCGCAGTTCTGGGATTCGTTCCGCAAATGGCGGTGTTGTTCCTCTTCCTGTCTTTGCTTGAAGACTGTGGGTACATGGTTCGGATTGCCTTTGTTATGGATCGATTGTTCCGCCATTTCGGATTATCAGGAAAGAGCTTTATTCCGCTTCTTATTTCTTCGGGTTGTGGAATACCCGGAATTATGGCGTCAAGAACGATTGAGCAGGACAATGACAGACGGCTTACGATTATGACCGCTACATTTATTCCATGCGGAGCGAAACTTCCGGTTATTGCGCTTATGGGCGGGGTGATCGCCGGAGAAGCGACAGGATATACAGAAAGTTCTTTCATCGCGCCGCTGATGTATTTTATAGGGATTGCAGCGGTGCTTGTATCTGCTATAATATTAAAGAAGACAAAACCTTTTTCAGGAAAACCGGCTCCTTTTGTAATGGAACTGCCGCAGTATCATATCCCGCAGGCGAAGACCGTTCTTCTCCATGTATGGGAGAGACTGAAAGGATTTATTATAAAAGCCGGTACGATCCTTTTTCTTGCCTGTGTAATCATGTGGTTCTTAGGCGGATTCGGATTCACAGACGGAAGATTCGGACTTGTACAAGACAGTGCGGACAGTCTGTTGGCAATGATCGGCGGAGCGCTTGCGGTGATCTTTCGTCCTCTTGGGTTTGGAGAGTGGCAGCCGGTTGCGGCGGCTCTTTCGGGATTTACGGCAAAAGAAGCGATCGTATCTACGATGGGAGTGCTTGCAAATGTATCCGGTGATGTGGAAGATGCGGTAAATGTGGCAGGCGGAGTGTCAGCATGGTTCCCATCGGCAATGGCAGCATTTTCGTTCTTGCTGTTTAACCTTTTGGATTCTCCATGCCTGGCGGCGATCGCAACGATGGCGCAGCAGCTGCAGTCAAGAAAATGGTTTTGGTTTGCGATCTTATTCCAAAATATATTTGCATATATCGTATCTCTAAGCGTATACCAGATTGGTACTTTTGTGCTCGGCGGAGCATTTACGGTCGGAACAGCTGTCGGTATTGCAGCGGCGGCAGTCCTTTTGATCTTGTTGTTCAGACCGGATCCGTATAAAAACAGAAAAGAATATTCGAAACGATCAGTTCAGACTGCGTAGAGAAAATTTTATTTAGAAAGAAGGCGATGCTATGGCGGCAGATATTTTAATCTTATTTTTGATCGCAGCATATTGTATTTTCCTTATTTATCGTGCGCGCAAAAATGCAAAAGAAGGAAAATCATCAGGCTGTGCGGGATGCGGCGGAAGCTGCGGATCATGTGCGGGATGTACGACAAATGTGGGAAAGGCAAAAAAGGAAACTCACTAGGGCATCGTATGGAAATAAACAGTGTGAGATTGTGAAGAAAGACATGTATAAAGAAGACATGTAAAAGAAAGAGATTGCTATAAAAACCTCCTGATAGTATAATCGATAAAGATGGTGCAACATTGAAATGGCTGTAACTTGCAGATATAATCCATCAGAAGATCGAGAAATCAGGAGGTTTTTTATGGATCGGAAAATATATGCTGATTATGTGAGAATTTTAGAAGATGAGCTTGTTCCGGCGCTCGGCTGTACGGAGCCGATTGCACTTGCTTATGCTGCGGCAAAGGCAAAAGAAGTGTTGGGGGCAATGCCGACTCATCTTACGATAAGGTGCAGCGGCAATATTATTAAAAATGTAAAAGGGGTAACAGTGCCCAACTCCGGTGGAATGAAGGGAGTAGAAGCGGCTGCGGTACTCGGAATAACAGGCGGAGATCCGTCTCAGGCGCTTGAAGTCTTAGAACATGTTTCGGACAAAGAGATCGGAAAAGCAAAGAATCTTTTAGAGAGTGGATTTTGTGATTGCGTATTAAAAGACGGTGTGGCAAATTTATATATCGAAGCACATGCGATATGTGAAAAGACATTGCGGCAGGAAGCGGTTGTCATAATTGAAGAAGAGCATACGAATATTACGCATATTGAAAAAGACGGGAAGGTCATTTTTCATAAAGAAAAAGAACACCTCAGTCAGGAGAAGGAGCAGACGCCGGATAAGAGTCTTTTAAATCTGGAAGATATTATTGCGTTTGCAGATGAAGTTCAGATCGCAGATGTGGAGAAAGTTCTTGAACGTCAGGTGAAATATAATACAAAGATTGCAGAAGAAGGATTGAAAAATCCGTGGGGTGCGCAGGTCGGAAGGGTTGTGCTCGAAGAGTTCGGAAACGATGTGAAGTGGCGCGCGGTGGCGAAAGCGGCAGCAGGATCGGATGCAAGAATGAGCGGCTGTGCCCTTCCGGTGATCATCAATTCGGGTTCCGGGAATCAGGGGATGACTTGTTCTCTTCCGGTGATCGAGTTTGGGAAAGAGCTTGAGAAATCCAAAGAGGAAATCTATCGGGCATTATGTGTATCGAATCTTGTAGCTTTGAATCAGAAAAAGTACATCGGTTCTTTGTCTGCTTACTGTGGGGCGGTATGCGCCGCAGCAGGAGCAGGGGCAGGAATTACATATTTATGCGGCGGAACATTGGAACAGATAGAAAATACTGTTGTCAATACGATCGCAGATGCAGGCGGTATTGTCTGTGACGGTGCAAAACCAAGCTGTGCTGCCAAAATATCTACGGCGCTTCAGGCTGCGGTGTTAAGTCATAAGATGGCAATGAGAGGACTGACATTTGCAAAAGGCGAAGGTCTTGTCATGGACTGCCCTGAAGATACGATTAAGGCAGTTGGATATGTGGGCCGTGCGGGAATGAAACAGACGGATGTGGAGATTTTGAATCTCATGATCGGGAAGACGAAACTGGAAGATATCGATAAATAGAGTCTGTTAAAAGAAGACTGATTACAGTTCGAATGGAGCAATGTTTTTCAGGCAGAAAGGAAGACAGCGCAAAAGATTTTGGCTTTTGCGCTGTCTTGTTTGTACGGTATTTGTGTGTAATCAGTTT
Organism: Mediterraneibacter sp.; assembly: GCF_030825015.1. NCBI lineage: Bacteria > Bacillati > Bacillota > Clostridia > Lachnospirales > Lachnospiraceae > Mediterraneibacter > Mediterraneibacter sp. The sequence continues at coordinate 150,738 of NZ_JAPJQP010000001.1, forward strand.
TTTGTTTTAACCTGCAAATTCCTGAGATACGATCTCTGTTCCTGCATTGTCAAGGTAACGAACAACGACAACCGGATTGTCTACTTCTACTGCAGCTTTCAGAGAAGATGCAACAGCTTCAAATGTAGAAGCCTGAGACTGGAGAGAGGACTGTAAAGTAGACGGATCTGCTGCGAGAGCTGCTGCGAGATCTGCGTCCTCAATCGTGAAGTTATAGATCAGTTTGTTGTCTTCTGCTGTAAGAGCCAGTGCGATTCCGCTTCCTTCAAGGGATGAGAGCTGTTCTTCAAGCTGCTGCTGCATGATATCGGAGTTTACAAAATCTTCGAGTGTTTTAAATTTGCCTGTAATAGTGCTGTTGTCTTCGTCGTCTGCATCAGCATCATCAGTATCATCAGCATCATCTTTTGTCGTGTCTTTTGCTGTGTCTTCTGTTTTCGTATCTTCTTTCTTTGTGTCATCGTTAGATTTTCCACATGCGCTTACTGCCAATGTGAGCATAACTACGCACATAATGAGTGAGATTTTACGGATTAAATTTTTCATAACTTTTTCCTCCTGGGTCATATTTATATTTTTTATAACCGTACGCTCAGTGCATAGGGAAAATGATACTTTTCGATTGTGCTTCCCTATGTACACTGAACATATTATACCATAAGAAAGAGAAGCGGCATATCTGACATATGTACCAATTTTAGTATAGTAATTTTGTACATAAACATCATTGATTTAATACTTTACAATGGTAAAATTCAGTGTATAATAGAGTGTTGGATTATTATCAGAAGTCAAACGTATGAAATGGGAGGGGCATACGATGGGAGTAGAAAAAGCAAAAAGTACCATAAATGATATGACATCAGGAAAGCCTGCAAAACTGATTCTTCAGTTTATGATTCCAGTGTTTTTGGGCAATGTATTTCAGCAGTTTTATAATATTGCGGATTCGATCATAGCAGGGCAGTTTATCGGTGTGACGGCATTGGCGGCGATTGGAAGTACCGGTTCATTGATGTTTTTTGTGACTGGATGGCTTAACGGATTGAGCAGTGGATTCGCGATTCTTGTTTCGCAGTGGTTTGGCGCAAAGCAGTATGACCGGATGCGTCATTATGTAGCGATGTCGGTGTATTTGGCAAGTGGGTGCGCTGTACTTATGACTGCGGGATTATTGTTTGCGAATGAACCGATTCTGCAGATGATGAATTATTCGGCAGATATTATGCCTGATGTGAAGCATTATATGGGGATTATTTATGCCGGATTGATCGTGACTGCGGCATATAATTCGCTGGCGGCTTTTTTGCGGGCTCTTGGCGATTCAAAATCACCGCTTTATTTTCTGATCATATCCGCAGTGATCAATGTAGCTTTGGATATTGTGTTTATTGTTGTGTTTGGCATGGGAGTTGAGGGATGTGCATATGCCACGGTCATTGCGCAGGCAATCTCGGCGTTGTTATGTTTCGTTTATATTGTGAAGAAATTCCCGATTCTTCATTTGACAAAAAACGATTGGAAGATTTCTCTTCAAAGTTTCGGACATCTTCTTGCGCTCGGCATCCCGATGGGACTGCAGTTTTCGATCACGGCGATCGGAACGATCATCGTACAGGGGGCTGTAAATGTATATGGAGAAACTTATATGGCAGGTTTTTCGGCGGCGGGAAAACTTCAGAATATGATTATGACAGTATTTGTTGCGTTTGGTGCGACTGTTGCAACTTATGTCGGACAAAACCGTGGGGCCGGCAGGATGGACAGAGTGAAGTCCGGTGTGAGATGTACGCAGATTATGATTTTAGTCTGGAGTGTGATCGCGATGGCGGCGGTTTATTTTGGAGGAAAATATATGACATGGTTGTTTATCAGTCCCTCTGAGACAGACGTTGTCAATGTATCAGTATTATATTTTCGCACTGTATTTTGGTGTTATCCGTTTTTGGGAAGTATATTTTTATACCGCAATACGCTGCAAGGAATGGGGTATGGTCTTGTGCCTATGTTAGGCGGTGTTTTTGAACTTGCGGCGAGAAGTGCGATTGTTATGGTAGTTGCAGGAAGAACTACTTTTCAGGGGGTATGTCTTGCAGATCCGGCAGCCTGGATCGCAGCGCTCATCCCTCTCGTACCATATTACTTGTATACGATGCGAAAATGGGAAAAAAGAGAAGTCACAACAGTTTGATCAGCAGTTTAAAATGAGAAAAATTATCAAAAACACTTGAAATACTGACCGGTTTCATGTATGATATGTAAAAAGAGTTAGTTAAAACTAACTATCGAAGAAGCGGGGACTGACAGACCGGACTGTTTCTTTGAGCAGAGATCTTATGTGAAAAACAGACAGAATGTTTCAGGGAGGTTTACGATGAGTGTTGTGATTATAGGCGGACATGACCGGATGGTATGTCAGTACAAGAAGATATGTAAGCAGTTTAAATGTAAGGCGAAAGTGTTTACTCAGATGTCGGCGGGTATGAGTAAGCAGATCGGCAGTCCGGATCTGATTGTTCTTTTTACGAATACGGTATCACATAAAATGGTTCGCTGCGCGGTAGAAGAGGCAGGCAGATGTAATGCAGAGATCGTCAGATGTCATACGAGCAGTAAAAATGCTTTGGAAGAAATATTGGGAAATGCATGTGTGCAGATGTGATGAACAGTACAGGCGGCAGGAAACTCGTGAGAGCTTCTTTGCCGCCTGTCTGTGTTAAGAAAGGGAGATCCGTTTTATAATTTGATATTTTTGAAAAGATCGCCGAGATTTGTTCCGATATTTTCACTTTTGGGGATTACAACCTTTTCTGCAGGTTCTTCTTTGACTTCCTCAAGAGCCTTCATGCTCAGACTGATCTTTCCATCTTTGATTCCGATCACTTTTACAGTAACTTTATCTCCGGCATTTAAAACATCAGAAGGTGTTTTCACACGTTTCTGTGAAATCTGTGAAACATGAACAAGACCGGACAGACCGTTGTCGAGTTTAATAAACGCGCCGTAGTTTTGCAGAGTCTCAACCGTTCCTTCTAAAACTGTTCCGACTTTCAGGCTGGCAATCTGGTCTTCCCTGGCTTTCTTTTCTTTCGCTTTGAGAATTTCTCTTGCGGAAAGGACGAGACGGTTATTTGCCTGATCCACGTCGATCACCTGTACTTCAATGTCTTTCAGAAGATACGTTTCCAGATCTTCGATGTAGGAAAGAGAAAGTTTGGAAGCGGGAACGAATCCGCGCAGTCCTTCGATCATAACAATTACACCGCCGTTTACAACGCCTTCTACCTTTACCGGAAGGACGGTTTTTTCTTCCATATATTTTGTGACGAGATTCCACGGATTGGCATCATCGAAATGATCTTCGTAGTCAGCCATCGTTTCTGTTGCGGAAGCAGCAGCTTCCTCTGTTGTGCAGTCATTGTCTGTCTGCATTGTTTCTTTCATTTCTTCGCTCATTGTGCAGCACCTCTGTTTCTTTTTTATATAGAAAGAGTATACCACAGATGCGGAATAAAAAACAACATTTTGGGAATAGAGAAGTAAAAGAATATAAGAGAATGGAAAAGACGATGCAGCTTTTTTACTCTTGCGAAAGCGTAAGATTTGTGTGTATAATAATTCAGTTATAGACAGAAGTGAGTTGATCTGAGTGAGAAAAACGATTCTGTTTTATGAAAAGAAGAAAGTGGGATTGAAAATATATGAGCAGACAGAAAGAGAAAATATATGTTGTCGGTCATAAGAATCCGGATACAGATTCGATCTGTTCCGCGATCGCGTACGCCGCGCTGAAAACAAAATTGACAGGACATATTTACGAACCGCGCAGGGCGGGACAACTGAATGAAGAGACGCAGTATGTTTTGGAAAAATTCGCGGTAAAAACGCCGAAGCTGCTGTCTGATCTGAGAGAACAGATCAAGGATGTTGAGTTAAAAGAAGTGGAAGGGCTGAAAAGCAGCGCTTCGATCCGAACGGCATGGGAAACGATGCGGGAACTGAATATTCATACGCTTCCGGTCGTAAGGGAAGGGAAACTGGAAGGAATCATTACGATCGGTGATATTGCCAAAACATATATGGATGTTTATGACAGTATGATCTTATCAAAGGCAAGGACACAGTATCGGAATATTGCCCGCGCTGTGGACGGAGAAGTGATTACCGGAAATGAGCACAGTTATCTTCTGAATGGAAAAGTTGCCATTGCGGCGTCAAGCAGGATCCTTATGTCGGATTTTATAAGCAGGGACGATCTTGTGATCATGGGAGACAGAAAGGACGCTCAGCAGTGCGCGGTAGATATGGAAGCAAGCTGTATGGTTGTCTGCCAGAATGCCGCGATATCGGATGAGATTATCCGACAGGCAAAAGAGAAGCAGATCGTGATCATCAGAACTCCTCATGATACTTTTACTGCGGCGCAGCATATTAATCAAAGTATTCCGGTCAAATATTTTATGACGCGGACGAATCTTGTGACATTTAAAATGAAAGATTATGTAGATGATGTAAAAGAAGTAATGGCGCGCAAACGGTTCAGAGATTTTCCGATCGTTGATGCGCATGGAAAACTGTTGGGATTGATCTCAAGACGGCGTTTGCTGAACGTAAGAAAGAAGCAGGTCATCCTTGTCGATCATAACGAAAAAAATCAGGCTGTCGATGGTGTGGAAGAGGCTGAGGTACTCGAAATTATTGACCACCACAGACTAAGCAGTATCCAGACGATGGGACCGGTCTTTTTCAGAAATCAGCCGGTAGGATGTACGGCAACGATCGTCAGTCAGATGTATGAGGAAAATGGTGTTGAAATTGATTCTACAAACGCGGCGCTTCTTTGCTCTGCGATCATTTCCGATACTTTGATGTTCCGTTCGCCGACTTGTACGCCTCTTGACGAGAGCACGGCGAGAAAACTGGCGCAGATTGCAGGCGTTGAGATAGAGATCTTGGCGCAGGAGATGTTCCGCGCAGGAAGCAATCTGAAAGGAAAGAGCGCGCATGAGATCTGTTTCCTTGATTTCAAACAATTTACAGTTAATGATACGGTGTTTGGAGTAGGTCAGGTGAATTCAATGAGTTCGGATGAACTGGAAGAGATTAAGAAAATTGTAGAACCTTATCTTGAGAAAGCCCGTGCAGACAGCGGCTTGAATATGATCTTTTTTATGCTGACAAATATTTTAGCAGAGTCATCAGAACTTCTGTGCGTCGGACCGGAAGCCAAGGAGAAGATATTGAACGCATATGATCTTCCCGAAGATACAGATGAGATTATGCTGCGCGGAGTTGTGTCAAGAAAGAAACAGCTTGTTCCGACCCTTGTCGGCGCTTTGCAGCAGTAATCGGCAGACAGGCAAAGGAGGAAAATGAGATGTCCAAACAAGTGTGGAAACCGGGAAATATGCTGTACCCTCTTCCGGCAGTGATGGTCAGTACTGCAGACAGGGAAGGAAACAGCAATATATTGACAGTCGCATGGACCGGAACGGTCTGTACGAATCCGGCAATGGTATATATTTCTGTCCGCCCGGAGCGGTATTCTTATCATATGATAAAAGACAGCGGAGAGTTTGTGATCAATCTGACAACAGAAAAACTGACGAAAGCCACAGATTATTGCGGAGTCCGTTCAGGAGAAAAGGTGAATAAGTGGAAGGAATGTCATCTTACGGAAGGAAAAGCTTCCTCTCTTGCTTTTGCTCCGATTATAGAGGAAAGTCCGGTTAATATTGAATGTAAAGTGAAACGGATCGAAGAACTTGGAAGTCATCATATGTTTTTGGCGGAAGTGACGGCGGTTCAGACGGACGAGGCTTATATGGATGCAAACGGGAAGTTTGATCTGAATCATACAGGTCTGATCGCTTATTCTCATGGAGAATATTTATCTCTCGGAGAAAAGCTTGGACAATTTGGATACAGTGTGAGAAAAAAAGCTGGACAGACAAAGAAAAAAGCAGACCGAATAAAGGGAAAAGACGTATCGAATAAAGCGGGAACCAAAGAAAGAAAAAATGTACCGAATAAAAAACAGAACGGAAGAAAGAAAAAGCGTATCGAATAAAAAGCAGAACCGAACAGAGAAAAAAGTGTACTGAATAACGTCAGGTGGACGTTTTTCAAGGAATGTGGTATTCTTATTTCAGAATGAAAAATCAAGATTTTAGTATGAGGTGATTTGAAAATGAAAAAACCGGTATTAGTGATTATGGCGGCAGGAATGGGCAGCAGATATGGCGGATTGAAGCAGATCGATCCGATTGACAAAGAAGGACATATTATTATGGACTTTTCAATCTATGATGCGAAACGCGCCGGATTTGAAAAAGTTGTTTTTATCATTAAGAAAGAAAATGAAGCGGATTTCAAGGAAGCAGTCGGAAAACGGATCGAGAAAGTAATGGATGTAGCTTATGTATATCAGGAACTTGCGAATATTCCGGACGGATTTGAGATCCCGGAAGATCGCGTGAAACCATGGGGAACAGCTCATGCAGTATTGAGCGCGATCGATGAGATCGACGGACCTTTTGCAGTGATCAATGCAGATGATTACTATGGACGTCACGCATTTCAGACAATTTACGATTATCTGACAACGCATGAGGATGATGAGAAATATCGGTATACAATGGTTGCATACCGCCTGAAAAATACAGTGACAGATAACGGACATGTGGCGAGAGGGGTCTGCGGATTAAACGAGGCGAAGGAACTTGTAAGTGTGACAGAAAGAACACGCATCGAGAAGAGGAACGGCGGAATTGAGTACTCAGAAGATGACGGTCAGACATGGAATCCGATTGACGCGGACACGCTTGTATCTATGAATATGTGGGGATTTACAAGAAGCATTCTCGATGAGATCAAAGAAGGATTTCCGGCGTTCTTAGAGAAAGGTATGAAAGAGAATCCGTTAAAATGCGAGTATTTCCTTCCGGCAGTAGTGAGCGGACTTTTGGCAGAAAACAGAGCGGCGGTAAAAGTACTTGAGTCAGAAGACAAATGGTACGGTGTTACATATAAAGAGGACAAACCGATTGTCGTAGAGGCGATGCAGTCATTAAAAGATTCAGGATTGTATCCGCAGAATTTGTGGGATTAATTCGGAGAAAGAAGAAAGGTATGCAACATTTTTACTATAAGATGATTGAAAAATATAAAGATATTTTATGTCGTGCGTGGTAAGATGTGCATGTAAAAAGTAAATGGCGGTGAGAAAAGCCGCTGATTAACGGAACCTTGAAAAGGTATCTGAAATATTTACGAGGAGGCAACAGATATGTCAATCTTAGTAACAGGCGGAGCTGGATTTATCGGCAGCCACACATGTGTAGAGTTGTTAAACGCGGGATATGATGTGGTGATCGTAGACAATTTGTATAATGCATCAGAAAAAGCAGTAGAGCGCGTAAAAGAGATTACAGGGAAAGATCTGAAGTTTTATAAAGTCGATATTCGCGACAGAGAAGGTCTGAATGAAGTTTTTGACAAAGAAGACGTTGAGTCGGTCATTCATTTTGCAGGTTTAAAAGCAGTAGGAGAGTCTGTGCAGAAACCTTTGGAATATTATGAGAATAATATCGGCGGCACGATCACTCTCTGTGATGTAATGAGAAATCATGGAGTAAAAGACATCATTTTCAGTTCTTCGGCAACCGTATATGGAGATCCGGCGTTTATTCCGATCACAGAGGAGTGCCCGAAGGGAACATGTACGAATCCGTACGGTTGGACGAAGTGGATGCTGGAGCAGATTTTGACAGATCTTCATACGGCAGATCCTGAGTGGAATGTCGTGCTCCTTCGTTACTTTAATCCGATCGGAGCGCACAAAAGCGGCATGATCGGGGAAGATCCAAAGGGAATTCCGAACAATTTGATGCCATATATTACACAGGTAGCGATTGGAAAACTTGAGCGTCTCGGTGTGTTCGGGGATGATTATGATACACATGACGGAACAGGAGTGCGCGATTATATTCATGTAGTTGATCTTGCAGTCGGTCATGTACGGGCGGTTGAAAAATTGAGAGAAAAAGAAGGGGTTTCCGTATATAATCTCGGAACAGGAAACGGATACTCTGTACTGGATATGGTGAAAGCATTCGGCAAAGCATGCGGAAAAGAAATCCCGTATGAGATTAAGCCGCGCCGTGCAGGAGATATCGCAACTTGCTACTGCGATGCTTCAAAAGCAAAGGAAGAGCTTCATTGGGAAGCAGAACGCGGACTGGAAGAAATGTGTGAAGATTCATGGAGATGGCAGAGTCAGAATCCAAACGGATACGCAGATTAAGACAAAACAAATACAGCATCATAAATACAATCACCGGAAACGCCTTGTATAGATTTTAACATTCTATGCAAGGCGTTTCTGTTTGCTGTCAGTTTCCTGCAAAACGAAAGAACAATTTTACAAATCCCATCTCGTAAAAGAAGAAAAAGCGTCCTGTAAAGAGGATGAGCAGATAGAGCGGACATTCAAAAACCGGAGAAGCGGAGTCGTTTAATTTGTTATGCAATTTGGTCGGTATGAGCTTTTTGAATATTTTATAGATCAGGAATCCGATCAGTGCTCCTAAAGTGTTCATAATAAGATCGTCGATGTCTGTTCGTCGGTTGTTTAACAGCTGACTCAGTTCGATCAGAAGGGAAAAGGAGAAACCGGCAATGACTGTGCGGTATGACGCTCTCATTTTCTTCCAGATCATCGGAACCAAAAATCCAAAGGGGAGAAACAGAATGATATTTAAGATATATCCGACTGTGTGAATCCCGGTGGAAAAAGGAATCAGATTAACATAGGAAGTTCTTATTTGAAATTGATAGGTCAGTCCGTCCCATAAGGTACCGCTTCCGGTCACATCATATACGCATATGACGTAGGCGGCGAAAAGGAAAAGAAGGAGCGTATGCAGAAGTTCGGTTTTTTGTCCGTTCTTTTTGCGTGTATGGGCAAAGATAAGAAAGACTGATAAAAAGGGGATGAAGGATGCCAAAAATTCATAAGTATAAAAAAGTAATAGTTTCATAGAGATACTCCTTTTCCGGTATGTAGTCTGAAATGTTCCTTCCGGTATAAAATACGGAAGCGGAACGCGTAAATGTATAAAGAAGTATAACATTGAAAAATGGAAGATTGGGTGAATTCTGCGAATATTAAGGAGGACTTAAATAAAACATAAGATTTTGGAATCGGCTGTACAGTTTCCACAAAAAACTTACGATATAATCCGGCAATATGACAAGTAAATAGAGCTGGCAGATCTACAGTACATATGGTACACTGGGTATATTGTTGATAAGATTGGTATAATAAAAATTTGTTTGGACGGCGAGGGATGAACAGACGTTGTATCAAGGAAATAAGGCAGGTGGAACATATGAAAAAGAATCTTACGTTTAAGGAATTGATTTTTGTCGCAAGTATGTTGTTTGGAATGTTTTTTGGGGCAGGCAATCTGATCTTCCCGATTTTTATGGGACAGCTTGCAGGCAATCATGTATGGATGGCGTCAGCTGGTTTTCTGATTACCGGAGTCGGACTTCCGCTTCTTGGCGTGGCTGCGCTTGGCGTTAGTCAGAAAGAGGGGCTTTTGGAGTTGAGCAGCCAGGTTGGCAGAAAATACGGAGTGTTTTTTACATGTCTTCTCTATCTGACGATCGGACCATTCTTTGCGATTCCCAGATGTGCGACTGTTTCATTTACAGTAGGGATAGAACCATTTCTTTCGGAAGGTCAGAAGACAGCCGGATTGGGTGTGTTTTCCTTTTTGTTTTTTGTGGTTGTATTATTTTTCTCTTTGAGACCCGGGCAAATCTTAACCTGGATCGGGAAGATCCTGAATCCGTTGTTTCTCGTGCTGCTTAGTATTTTTGTGATTCGGGCGCTTTTGTCTCCGGCCGGAAGGATCGGAGAGATTGAGGCGTCAGGCGTGTATGCCTCCGGCGCTTTTTCGACAGGACTGCTGGAAGGGTATAATACAATGGATGCTTTGGCAGGACTGGCGTTTGGGATTATTGTTGTCAACGTTATTCGAAGTCTTGGGATAAAAGAGTCTGGAGCTGTTGCGAAAAATACTGTAAAAGCAGGTCTTTTCAGTTCTGTGCTGATGGCGTTGATCTATGTTTTAGTAGCAGTCGTGGGCGCACAGAGCAGAGGGGTATTTCCGGCTGCGGCAAACGGTGGAGAAGCGTTTGCAATTATTTCAGAGTATTATTTCGGGAAAACGGGACAGATTATTTTGGCGCTGATCTTTGCGGTGGCATGTTTAAAAACTGCCATAGGCCTTGTTACGAGCTGCGGAGAGACATTTGAAAAAATATTTCCGAAAGGACCTTCTTACCGCGTGTGGGCAGTGGTCTTTTCGATAGTTTCGTTCCTTATTGCTAATATAGGACTTGATGCGATTATCGCATATTCGGTTCCGGTGCTGATGTTTTTATATCCGCTTGCAGTGACATTGATCTTCCTGACTTTATTTGGCAGGCTGTTTGGGAACGACAGGAGAGTGTATGGATGGGTAACTGCCTTTACGGGCGCGGCCGCGGTATTTGATTTTGTGAAGGCGCTTCCGAAAGGTACGGATCTGATCGTACGAATTCAGGAAATGTTCGGAACGGTATCAAATCTTCTTCCGATGTCAGCGTATGGTTTTGGCTGGGTCTGTCCGGCATTGACAGGTTTAATCATCGGACTGATCGTTTGCAGATGCTCTGGAAGGAAAAGAAAAAGAGACTAAAAAGGAAGGAACAGAAAAGGAAATAAAGAAAAGGTTCGTGAAAACCACCAAATTCCGATTGCGGATTTTGGTGGTTTTTCTGAATATGAAAACGATACCAAAAATGCGATTGACAAATTATAAAATCAGGTATATTGTAAGGTCATAACAAGAAAACAAATGGAAAAGTGAGGTGGGAAAAGAATTGGCAACGATATCAGATGTTGCTCGACTGTCAGGAATGTCAGTTTCGACTGTCTCAAGAGTGATCAATAATAAGCCTCATGTTTCAGAGGAAAAGAGACAGAAGATATTAGAAGCGATGGACGCGCTCGGTTACAGTCCGCTCCAGGCAGCAAGGCAGTTGAGAGGTTCTGGCTCTGGAAATATCGCAGTTGTTGTTCCGACGATCACAAATAATTTTTTCGCACAGTTGGTTGATTCGATTGAGAAGACCTGCAGACGATACCACTACCGGACATTGATCGTACAGACCTATGGTGAAAAAGAAAGTGAAGAAAGCGCAATGAATCTTTTGAAGATGCATCATGCTGACGGAGTGATCCTGTGTGCGATTGAAAATGACTGGGATAAGCTGAAAGCCTATAGAGAATACGGAAAGCTTGTTGTCTGCAATGAATACAATGAGGATAATGAGATCTCGATGGTGTGCGGCAGACAGTATGAAGGCTTTTATAAAGCAGCCGAATATCTTTTGGAAAAAGGATATCAAAAGATCGCATACTGTACCGGAACAAGAGCAGTGACACTGCAGGATAAAGGGATCAATATTGACAGCGACCGTTACAGGGGATATATGGACGCGCTTGCGGGACATGGGTTTGCAGCGAATGCAAATTGGCTGTTTTCCGGTGTGAGAAATCTGGAAGACGGACGAAGAATTATGCAGAAGATATTGACGCTTTCCGAAAAACCGGACGCAGTGATCGCAGGGAGCGACGAAGTTGCTGCCGGAATGGTAATGGAAGCGCTGGAGAAAGGAGTCAGAATTCCGGAAGATTTTGCAATTATGGGAGTGGATGACCAGCCGCTGGCATCTTATCTGCAAGTTCCGCTGACAACGATATGGCAGCCTGTGCAGGATCAAGGGAAATATGCGGCGAAAGAGATGGTTCGTCAGTTAAGAGGCGAGTCAGAAGAAGCAATAAGAAAAGAGTTAGATTTGAAGCTGATTGTCAGACAGTCGGCGTAAACAGAAACCGGTAAAATCTAAGACCGGTTTTTAAAACAAAAAAATTGGTAACGATACCAAAAATGAAAATGCAGAAAGATTTTCAATATAAAAATAAATAAAAGTGAAAAAATATTCAAAAAACAGGAGGAAGAAAAATGGTAGTATTGGCAAGAATTGATCAACGTTTGATTCACGGACTGATTGTAAATCAGTGGGCTCCGGCGCTTCAGGTGAAAAGATTTATGGTTGTGGACGATGTGCTTTGCAGCAACGAAGAAGTGAAAGCGAGTATGCGTATGGCAAAACCGGCAGGTACGGGGGTGTCGGTCATTTCGACAGAGACAGCGATCACGAATTTTAAAGCCGGAAAATATGATGGTCAAAGAGTGTTTGTCCTTGTAAAAGAACCGGAGACATTGATTCGTCTGATTGAAGGTGGAGTTGAAATACCGAAAGTTGATCTCGGAATTATTTTTAATGAAGATGGAAGAACTCCGGTTTCTAAATTTATTGCATTAAATGAAAAAGAAAAAGAAGATCTTGAAATAATTAAGGCAAAGGGAATTCCGGTTGTGATCCAGTACGTTCCGACAGATGCAGAAGAGGCGTATTAAGTGAGATGATTTTCGAAGAGAGATTGAGGTGAAAGGATATGGAAGTAATACAGAATATTTTGATCGTAGTTTTGGCAGGGTATATGACGGTCGATCAGAACGGACCGGTCGTTATGTCATGGTTTTCAGTAATTGTAGGAATGATTTCAGGTCTGATTATGGGAGATATGAACACCGGTCTTATGATCGGAGGAACTTTCCAGTTGATGTCTCTTGGAGTTGCAGCTTTGGGAGGAGCCTCTGCTCCGAACTACGGACTGGCGACGATCATTGGAACATTTATCGCAGTGCGGACAGGAACAGGAATTGATGCGGCGGTTGCAGTCGGACTTCCGGTTGGACTTTTGGCAATCCAGTTGGAAGTTGTCGTAAGAATTATTTTGAACTTTGTTGCTCATAAAATGCAGACAGATAATAATGCAGGAAAATGGAAAGCGATGAATAGGGAAGCTTGGCTTGGACCGATCCTTTGTTCTTTGCAGACTGTGATCCCTACGGTGATTGTAGTATGTTTCGGCGCAAGCGTTGTGGAATTGATCCTGAAAGTAATTCCGGAATGGGTGACAAATGGTCTTTCTATCGCGGCAGGAATGCTTCCTGTAGTCGGTATCGGAATGCTGATGAGATATATGCCGGTTAAAAAATTCCTTCCGTTTATCTTAGTTGGATTTGTATTGTCTGCATATTTGGGAGTTCCGGTACTTGGAATTGCAATCGTAGGATTTGCGGCGGCATTTTGGTATTTTACAACAGAAATGAATAAAGCAGATACAGCAGCGGCGGCAGTCGGACAGGCTGATGAGATGGGAGATGATTTTGATGAATAATGAGGTACAAAAAGAAATAAATCAGGGAATCGATGTACAGACGGAAGAACGTTATAAAGTGACGAAGCGTGATCTGAGAAAAACAGCCGCCAGATACAACTTTATGGCATGCAACATTTTTAATTACGAATCGCAAATGGGTCCGGCAATCGCGTGGGCAATGGCGCCGGTACTGAGAAAGATTTATAAAAAAGACGATGAGTATAAGATGGCATTAAATAATCACTTTAATTACTTTAATTCTACCACTGTTATGTCCAGTATGATCCTTGGGGCAACGCTTGCAGTGGAGGAAAAAGACGGTATAGCGGCAAAAGACACAGTTCAATCTTTGAAGACAAGTTTGATGGGACCATTCGCAGGAGTTGGCGATACTCTCGTGTGGGTACTGTGGCCGACAATCATCGGATCTATATCCGGTTATATGGCACAGCAGGGAAATCCTCTCGGCGCGATTATTTGGCTTTTGTGCAATATTGCATTTTGGTTTGTGAAATCGAAGATGTTTCAGATCGGATATACTTCGGGAACAAAATTGATCACTAATTTAGGAAAACGTCTGACTGCATTTACAGAGGCGGCATCCATTATGGGATTAAGCGTAGTAGGTGCGTTGATCGCTACGTCTGTAAAAGTAACGACGGCATTGAATTTTAAAGTCGGCGAAGTGGCGCTGAATTTGCAGACGGATATTTTGGATAAGATCATGCCGTCGCTTCTTCCGGTTCTTTTGACTCTTCTCGTTTACAAGCTGCTGGGGAATAAGAAATGGACGGCTACAAAACTGATCCTTCTTATTATTGTGATCTCGCTGGTATGTGCATTTTTCGGAATTCTTACTGTATAGGAAACAGACAGGAAAGGGGAACAGGTAATATGAGTATGAAACGAATTTTAGTAATTGCGTCTCATGAGAAGATGGCGGACGGTATGAAAGATACGCTGAATTTTATTTCGGGAGGAATACAGGAGACGATCGCATTGTCAGCATATGTAGACAATCGTTCCGCAGAGGAGACGATTGAAGAAGTGATGGATGGATTCGAGGAGGAAGATGAAGTTGTTGTACTGACAGATCTGATGGCAGGAAGTGTGAATCAAAAGTTTTTTAAATACCGTACAAGACCGCATACACATATTGTAAGCGGTATGAATCTTCCTCTTGCATTTCAGATTGCGATGGAACCGCAGGGAGAATATATTACAGAAGAACGTATGAAAGAAATGATCGAAGCGGCAAGAGAAGAAATGAAGTATATCAATGAGATTGCAGATGATGAGGACGAGGAAGATGAGTAAGAAGACGGCATGGTGGAAAAACAGTGTAGTATATCAAATTTATCCGAAAAGTTTCTACGATTCAGATGGAGACGGTTTTGGAGATCTGAACGGAATCAGGGCGAAACTGTCTTATCTTAAAAAGCTGGGGATCGATGTGATCTGGCTGAATCCGATCTATGAATCACCGCAGGTCGATAATGGGTATGATATTTCGAATTACAGAAAGATCGAGCCGGAGCTTGGAACAATGGAAGAGTTTGAGCTGCTGTTAAAAGAAGCGCATGAAAAAGGTATGAGGATTATTTTGGACCTTGTTGTTAATCATACGTCAGACAAACATCCGTGGTTTGAAGAAGCAAAGAAAGGGAAAGAAAACCCATATCATGATTATTACATATGGAAAGATACGATCCCGAATAACTGGGGATCAAGCTTTGGCGGATCTACATGGGAGTATGTGGATGAGACAGCGCAGTATTATCTTCATCTGTTTGCAAAAGAACAGCCAGATCTGAACTGGGAAAACCCGAAAGTAAGAGCAGAGGTATATGAGATTCTTCGATTTTGGCTGGAAAAAGGGATCGATGGATTTCGGATGGATGTGATCACTTTGATTTCGAAAGACCCGGCTTATCCTGATGGTCCGGTAATCCAAAACAAAGAATATGGAAGTTATTATGCAGGTTGTGCAAGCGGTCCGCGTGTCCATGAATATTTGCAGGAAATGAATCGGGAAGTGCTGAGCAAATATGACATCATGACTGTAGGAGAAGCGCCCCATACAAGTGCAGACGAGGCAGTTCCGTATACGGCGGCAGACCGTCATGAACTGAATATGGTTTTTCATTTTGATCATATGCATCTTGATTATGATGAAAACGGAAAGTATGCGAAAAACCGTGTGAAATTGACGGACCTAAAAAAAGTGATGACGAGATGGCAGGATGCGATGCGTGAATGTAACGGATGGAACAGTCTTTACTGGAGCAATCATGATCAGGCAAGGGCGGTGTCCCGTTTTGGAAATGAATCGACGCCGTATCGCGTCAAGTCTGCAAAAATGCTTGGAACGATCCTCCATATGATGCAGGGAACTCCGTATATTTATGAGGGGGAAGAGCTGGGGATGACAAATGCTCATTTCGAGTCTATAGAAGAATATAAAGATGTGGAGGCGCTTGACATTTTCCGGGATTTCACGGAACGGAAAGGTTTTTCCGAAAAGGATACGCTGGAGCTTCTTAGCCTGAAATCACGGGATAACGCGAGAACTCCTATGCAGTGGGATGATACAGCAAATGCCGGATTCACAGAGGGAACTCCGTGGATCGGAGTGAATAAAAACTATAAAGAGATCAATGCAGAACAATGTCTTGCAGATCCGGATTCAATCTTTTACTATTATCAAGAACTGATCCGGCTTCGTCATGAGATGCCGATCATCACAGACGGGGTATATGAGCTTTTGGATCAGGAAAATGAAAGCGTATATGCGTATCTTAGAAAAGGAGAGAAGGAGACGCTTCTTGTAGTCGGTAACTTTACGGATGAGCCGATCAATTATCATGTAGACGAAAATGTGCAGGCGGCAAAGAGCAGACTTCTGATTTCGAACTATAACGCGGCGGAAACACTTGAAAGAGATTTTGCATTAGAGCCGTATGGAGCGTGTGTATATTTACTGGAAACAGAGATTGAATAAGGAAATTCTCGGAAAAATAAAAAAAATTAAAAAACCTATTGACGCGGTTGGTATTAAGTGCTATCTTAATACCAACCTTTTTAGTAGGTAAAGAAAAACAGGGAGGAGAATATTTTATGGCAGATTATAAATTCGATACACTTCAGTTACATGTAGGGCAGGAGCAGCCGGATCCGGCGACAGATGCAAGGGCAGTTCCGATCTATGCGACAACTTCATATGTTTTTCATGATTGTGCCGACGCGGCAGCGAGATTTGGTCTTCAGGCGGCAGGTAATATTTACGGAAGGCTGACGAATTCGACGCAGGATGTGTTTGAAAAAAGGATTGCAGCTTTGGAAGGCGGCACAGCGGCGCTGGCGGTTGCGTCCGGAGCTGCGGCGATTACATATACTCTTCAGGCGTTGGCGCAGAACGGCGGTCACATTGTTTCACAGAAAACGATTTACGGAGGAAGTTATAATTTGCTGGCGCACACGTTTCCGGGTCTGGGAATTACGGCAAGTTTCGTGAACATCCATGATTTGGCGGAAGTAGAAGATGCGATTACAGAACAGACAAAAGCAATCTATATAGAGACGCTTGGTAATCCGAACAGCGATATACCGGATATCGATGCGCTGGCTGAACTGGCGCACAAACATCAGATCCCGCTTGTTGTAGATAATACGTTTGGAACTCCATACTGGATCCGTCCGATTGAACATGGCGCAGATATTGTTGTACATTCTGCCACAAAGTTTATCGGAGGGCACGGAACAACACTTGGAGGAGTTATTGTTGATTCCGGTAAGTTTGACTGGGAAGCATCAGGAAAATATCCGGCTTTTGCAGAACCGAATGCCAGTTATCATGGAGTTGTATTTTCACAGGCGGCCCCGAATGCGGCGTTTGTGACATATATCCGGGCGGTGATCCTGCGCGATATGGGGGCGACGATCTCTCCTTTTGCGGCATTTCTTTTGCTGCAGGGAACAGAAACACTTTCTCTTCGGCTGGAACGTCATGCAGAGAATACGAAGAAAGTAGTCGAATATTTAAATGGGCATCCGCTTGTTGAAAAAGTAAATCATCCTCTTCTTGAAGATCATCCTGATCACGAGCTGTATAAGCAATATTTTCAGAATGGAGGAGCATCTATCTTTACGTTTGAAATTAAGGGCGGAGAAAAAGAAGCGCATACGTTTATCGATCATTTAGATATTTTTTCTCTTCTGGCAAATGTTGCAGATGTAAAAAGTCTTGTGATCCATCCGGCGACAACAACGCATTCTCAGCTTAATGCGCAGGAACTGCAGGAGCAGGGAATCCGTCAGAACACGATTCGTCTTTCGATCGGAACAGAGCATATTGATGATCTGATAGCTGATTTGGAAAAGGGGTTTGCATCTGTTCAAGAACTGTGAGAGAATAAAAAATAAGAAAAAAGCAATAACAGAGTGAATAGAACAAAATTAAAAAATAAAGGAGAACAGAATATGTCTAAAATTTATACATCTGCCGATCAGTTGATCGGGAAAACACCTCTTATGGAGTTGACCCATATAGAGGAACAATATGGATTAAAAGCGAAGGTTTTAGCAAAACTGGAATATTTTAATCCGGCGGGGTCAGTAAAGGACAGAGTGGCGAAAGCAATGATCGATGAAGCGCAAAAGAGCGGAAAGTTGACGAAGGATTCTGTCATTATCGAACCGACAAGCGGAAATACCGGAATCGGGCTGGCGGCTGTTGCCGCGGCGAGAGGCTATCGCATTATTATCGTAATGCCGGAAACGATGTCCATCGAACGCCGGCAGATTATGAAAGCATACGGGGCAGAACTCGTGTTAAGCGACGGAACGAAAGGAATGAAAGGCGCGATTGAGAAAGCGGAAGAACTGGCGAGAGAGATTCCGGGAAGTTTTATTCCGGGGCAGTTTGTAAATCCGGCGAATCCACAGGCACATCTGAATACGACAGGACCGGAGATCTATGAAGATACAGATGGAGATGTGGACATCTTTGTGGCCGGAGTAGGGACAGGCGGTACATTGACAGGAGTAGGAGAATATCTGAAATCGAAAAAAGAAGATGTGCAGATCGTAGCCGTTGAGCCGAGATCATCGGCAGTTCTTTCAGAGGGAACGCCCGGACCGCATAAAATTCAAGGAATCGGGGCAGGATTTGTTCCTGAAATTTTGAATAGAGAAATATACGATGAAATTATCACTGTAGCTGATGAGGATGCGTTTGCCACAGGGAAAATGATCGGACAGAAAGAAGGCGTCCTTGTCGGGATTTCTTCAGGTGCGGCAGTGTGGGCTGCGGTAGAACTTGCGAAGCGCAGTGAGAATGAAGGGAAAACAATCGTAGTCCTTCTTCCGGACACAGGAGACCGATATTTGTCTACCCCGTTGTTTGCCGATTGATTTGAAAAATCGGAAGAAGGCAGGAGAAGAGCAGAAAGGAGAAGGATCGAATGTTGATCTCAACAAAGGGAAGGTACGCCCTGAGAGTGATGATCGATCTTGCAGAGAGCAGAGAAGGCGGGCATGTCGCGATGAAGACCGTGGCAGCCCGTCAAGGCATTTCTCTGAAGTATTTGGAGCGAATATTACCGGTGCTTACAAAAAACGGACTGATAGAAGGGATTCACGGAAAAGGGGGCGGATATCGTCTCTGCCGCGAACCGAAGGAATATAAAGTTGGGGAGATCCTTCGTCTTACAGAAGGAAATCTTGCTCCGGTATCATGTTTGGAATGTCATGCGGCTGTCTGTGAGAGAAGGCAGGAGTGTCGTACGATCGGAATGTGGACAGAATTTCATAAGATGATCAACGATTATTTTGACGGCATCACATTGGAAGATTTAATGAAGAAGGAAAGAAGAGAGGAAGAGGATTAGGAATCATGAAACGGGAGATCGATTTGAAGGAAATATCAGACGGGCGTCTTTACTCATCGGGAGATATGGTGAAAGCAGACTGCCATGATTGTCAGGGCTGCTCTGCCTGCTGCCGTAACATGGGAGATACCGTAAAGTTAGATCCTATGGATCTGTGGCGTCTTAAGAAAGGCACGGGAAAAGGATTTGCTGAACTGATGGAACGGGAGATTGAGTTAGGGATTGCGGATGGGATGATCCTGCCGAATCTGCGGATGACATCAGAAGGAGACGCCTGTCCGTTTTTGAATATGCAGGGACGATGCAGTATCCATGAATACAGACCGGGACTTTGCCGCTTATTTCCCCTTGGCAGATATTATGAGGAAAAGGGATTTAAGTATTTTCTTCAAATCCATGAATGTGCGAAGAAGGAACGAGGCAAAGTGAAGATTAAAAAATGGCTCGGTATTCCTGATTTAAAATCATATGAAGACTATATATGGAACTGGCATGGCTTTCTGAATGACTGTGAACGTGTCATTGATCATTTAGATGATAAAAACAGAAATATTTTAACATTGTATGTACTTCGATGTTTCTTTGAATCGCCTTATTTGGCAGAAGAGGAAAAAGAATTTTATAATGAATTTTCTGAGAGACTGAAAGAAGTGTACGAAAAGCTGGAAGGTCTAAAAGAAATTTCTTAAACAATGAAAAAAATATTGAAAATAATTCTCACTTGTGTTATTATCTGCAATGGTTAGTTGCGACTTACAAAAATAAGTTTAGACTAATACATTACAGTTGACATAGAAGGAGAGAAAATTTATGAAAACAAATCTGTTAAAATCGCTTTGGCTTATTTTGGCGTTTGTCTGTTTCGGATTTGGCGCGGCCGGAGTAATTCTTCCGGTGCTTCCGACAACTCCGTTTCTTTTACTTGCTTCCTTTTGTTTTGCAAAAGGGTCGAAGAAATTTCATCTGTGGTTTCAATCTACAAAGTTATATCAAAAACATTTGGACGGGTTCGTGAAAGAACGCACGATGCTTTTAAAGACGAAGGTATGTATTTTGCTCCCTGTGTCGGTGATGCTTATCTGTGCCATGGTTCTGATGGAAAATGTCTTTGGACGAATGTTTCTTATTTTTTTGATTCTGTTTAAATATACTTATTTTTTCACGAGGATAAAGACAGTTCGATAAAGGGAAAATAAAATGTTTCAGAGAATTTTCAGGAAACACGAAAAAGAAAAGGAAAGAATTTATGATTAAAACAAGGTTAGTGGGAATGTTATCCCATGCAAAAAAATATATTGTCTTTACGGTTCTGTGGCAATGGGCAGCGCTTCTGTCACAGATAGCGGCGGTGTTTTCAATCGCAGATCTGCTTGAGAGGGTAGTATACCATACGGTAACAGAGCAGGCGATTGTACGCGTAGTAACAGTTTTGGTGTTGACTGTATTTATCCGCTTTCTTTGCGAGAAGATGGGAGCGCGGTCTTCCTATTTGGCATGTGTGGATGTGAAACGGGTCTTAAGAGAAAAGATTTATGAGAAAATGTTGAAATTAGGCGCGTCCTATAGTGACAGCGTGTCTTCTTCTGAAGTTGTGCAGGTTTCTACGGAAGGCGTGGAGCAATTAGAGACTTATTTCGGAAAATATCTTCCTCAGTTATTTTACAGTTTGCTTGCACCGCTGACGTTGTTTGCAGTTCTTTCGGCAGTGAGTTTGAAAGCAAGCATGATTCTTCTGATCTGTGTGCCGCTGATCCCGGTTTCTATCGTGGCAGTACAAAAAATTGCGAAAAAATTGCTGAATAAATATTGGAGTATTTACACCGGATTAGGAGATTCTTTTTTGGAAAATCTGCAAGGGCTGACAACACTGAAAATTTATCAGGCAGATGGACTGAAAGCGGAAGAGATGGATGTGGAATCACAGAATTTCCGTAAGATTACAATGAAGGTGCTGACTATGCAGCTGAATTCCACGAGTGTGATGGATATTGTAGCTTACGGCGGTGCGGCGCTTGGTATGGCTGCTGCTGTATCTGAGTTTTTAAAAGGAAATATCAGTGTGGCGGGAGCATTGTGCGTGATTCTGCTTGCAAGTGAGTTTTTCTTGCCGCTTCGTCTTCTCGGCTCCTTTTTTCATATTGCAATGAACGGGATGGCGGCAAGCGATAAGATTTTTAAGATTTTAGATTTACCGGAACCACAAGTCCAACAGAAAACTTTGCCGGACGGTGGGATGGACGTTTCTTTTCGGGAAGTCCATTTCTCATATGAGGAAGACCGGGAAATATTAAAAGGGATCAGTTTGGATTTGCCGTCAGGAAGTTTTGTATCACTGGTAGGAGAATCCGGGTGCGGGAAGAGTACGATTGCCGGAATTTTATGTGCAAAAAACAGAGGATTTGCAGGGGAGATCATGATGGGAGGAGTTTCTCTTTCAGAAGTAAATGAATCTGATCTGAAGAAACATATCGTATTAGTCCGTCATAACAGTTACTTGTTTAAAGGAACGGTAGAAGAAAATCTTAAGATGGCGAAGCCGGATGCAACAAGGGAAGAGATGGAAGCAGTTCTTAAGAAAGTAAATCTGTTTGGATTTCTGCAGGCACAGGAAGGATTACAGACAAAATTAATGGAAAAGGCGAGTAATCTGTCCGGCGGACAGTGCCAGCGGCTGGCAATCGCAAGAGCGCTGCTTCGAACAGAGAGCGCCATCTATATTTTTGACGAGGCGGCGTCCAATATAGATATGGAAAGTGAAGCGCTGATTATGGAAGTGATTCATGAACTGGCAAAGACGAAGACGGTGCTTTTGATTTCTCATCGCCTGGCAAATGTTGTAAATTCTGATCAGATTTATTTTATGAAAGACGGGAAGATTACAGAAAAAGGGAAACATGAAGAATTGATGCAGAAAAAAGGCGCGTACAGACAGCTGTATGACAGTCAGATGGCATTGGAAAATTATGGGAAGGAGAGCGCGTGAAATGAGTGCAGAAAAAAAGAAGATACAGATTACCGGGCCGACTGAGGTGAAGAAGCGAAGAAGCGCTCTTCGGATCATGGGAAATCTGATCGGTTTGGTGAAACCGTTGCTTCATGTTATGCTTGCGGCAATCATTCTTGGGACAATCGGATATTTATGTGCTGTTTTTCTGACGATTCTAGCCGGGCAGGCTGTCATACACGGACTTTTGAACGGAAAAGCGGGGATGGCTGTTTTGATAGAGCAGCAGTGGCTTGCAGCGGTTTCAGTGAAGACGATTCTTACGGTTATGGTCATAATTGCAGTGCTTCGAGGACTTCTTCATTATGCGGAACAGTATTGTAATCATTTTATTGCTTTTAAACTATTGGCGATCATCCGACAGAAAGTATTTGCCGCTTTGAGAAAACTTTGTCCGGCAAAACTGGAAGGCAGGGATAAAGGAAACCTGATTTCTATCATTACGACAGATATCGAGCTTTTAGAAGTTTTTTATGCACATACGATTTCTCCGATTGCCATTGCGGCGCTGACTTCCCTGATTTTGGTTATCTTTATCGGAAGATATCACTGGCAGGCTGGGATACTTGCTTTGGCGGCATATTTGATTGTAGGAGTGGCTATTCCGATGTGGAACGGAAAACGCGGCAGTCAAAAGGGAATGGAATTTCGAACTCAGTTTGGTGAATTAAACAGTTTTGTATTAGATTCTCTTCGCGGACTGGACGAGACGATTCAGTATGGACAGGGAGAAAAAAGGAAAAAACAGATGTCCGCACGTTCTGAAAATCTTGCGGAAATGCAGAAATCTTTAAGCAGATTGGAAGGAAGTCAGCGTTCTTTTACAAATGCGGTCATTTTGCTTGCTTCCTTTGGTATGTTAGCTTTGACTACAGGACTGTATGCGAAAGGAGAGATCGGATTCGAAGGGATTCTGACATGTACGATCGCGATGATGGGATCTTTCGGTCCGACTGTTGCACTATCAGGTCTGTCTAATAACTTAAATCAGACGCTGGCAAGTGGAGAGAGGGTGCTCTCTTTGCTGGAAGAGACACCGCTTGTGGAAGAGATCATGCCGGATGGACAAAAATCAGACGAAAGAGACGGAATCCGTGATTTTGCAGGAGCGGAAGCTGACAATGTGACATTTGCATATGAGGAAGAACAGATTTTGGATCAATATTCTCTGAAACCTGAAGCAGGTAAGATTACGGGGATTCACGGGGCAAGTGGTTCAGGAAAGTCTACGCTTCTTAAGTTGTTTATGCGATTTTGGGATGTGCAGGAGGGAAGGGTATGCGTAGATGGAGAGGATGTAAGAACGATTCCGACAAAACATCTTCGGGATATGGAAAGCTATGTGACACAGGAGACACACCTTTTCCATGATTCTATTGCAAATAATATCGGAGTCGCAAAGCCCGGCGCTTCCAAAGCAGAAATTATGGAAGCGGCAAAGAAAGCTTCGATCCATGAGTTTATCATGACTCTGCCAAAAGGATACGATACGCTGGTCGGAGAACTTGGAGATACATTATCTGGCGGGGAGAAGCAAAGAATCGGGATTGCAAGAGCGTTTTTACATGATGCACCGCTTCTGCTTCTTGATGAACCGACAAGTAATCTTGATTCTTTGAATGAAGGGATCATCTTGAAATCATTGCGCGAGAACAGTAAAAATAAAACGGTTATCCTCGTTTCTCACAGAGAATCAACGATGGCTGCGGCAGAAAAAATCTATCATATGAAAAAGGGAAGACAGTCTTAAAAGTTTGGAAAATCTGGTCTGAAAAATCCCGAAAACGTTCCCTTGTGCTTTCCGATGCAAAGAAGTATAATGAAAATAAGCTGGCAGACAGCTTTTCGCGGGCAGACCCCGTAAGTAAATTTGAATCGGAGGAGGTTTCAGTATGGCGTGGTCAATATTTTCGATGTTATTTCTTGCGCTTGGAGGCGTGATTTACGGCGCTGCGGCATTGATCTGGTTTGCGTTGACGATTCTTGCGAATTGGCTGATGTTTATGAAAGCAGGCGAGGCGGGCTGGAAGTCGATCGTTCCGGTATACAACACATATACCGCTTATAAGATTGCATGGACGCCGAATATGTTTTGGATTTATCTTGTTTTTACAGTGTTAGAAAGTATATTTTCCCAGATTTCAGGAGGGGATTTTTGGTCCTTTTCGGGATTGCTGGGAGGTTTGTGCGGTCTTGTGACGATTGTTATGTCTGTGTTCTATTGTGTGAATCTGGCGAAAAGTTTTGGAAAAGGAATTGGATTTACGATCGGACTTATCTTTCTCGAACCGATTTTTGTTATGTTGATCGCTTTTGGTTCGGCACAATATCAGAAGAGATATTTTTAGAAGAAGAGAATGCTGCGAAAAAGCAGGCATGGAAGAAATTGTTTTCTTCCATGCCTGTCTTTTTGTTGTCAGACTTTTTGCTAAAGTGCAGATATAAAACGTTTGAACGCTTTGATTCCATCCTCTGTATATTTGTAGACACCGGCGTCTTCCAGTACTTTGCAGAATACTTTTCCGACTTCCTGTTCTAAGATGTGTTCGATATTTTCCTCGGTTACGTCATCATAATTTTTGAGGAAAGCCTCAGCCCAGTCAGCATGTTTTGCAATCTGTTCGTTGCTGCGGATGTCTTTTTTCTCTAAAATGTATTCTTTCAGAAGTTCCATTTCTCCTTTGAGCCTTGCAGGAAGTACTGCGAGTCCCATAACTTCGATCAGACCGATGTTCTCCTTTTTGATATGGTGAAGTTCCTCATGCGGATGATACACGCCGAGAGGGTGTTCTTCGGTCGTAATGTTGTTTCGAAGTGTCAGATCCAATTCGTACAGACCGTCTTTTTTACGGGCGATCGGAGTGATCGTGTTATGCGCAACACCATCTGTCTCAGCGAAAATAAAAGCTTCTTCATCTGTATAAGAGCGCCATTTTGAAAGGATATGCTCTGCAAGATCAATGATCCGATCTGTGTTTTCTCCGCGCAGTCGGATAACAGAAAGAGGCCATTTTACAATACCTGCCGTTACGTCTTCGTATCCGGGTACAGTAAAGTTTTCGATGATCGGAGCTTTTGCCATTGCGAAAGTATAATTTCCTCCCTGGAAGTGGTCATGGCTTAGGATCGAGCCCCCTACGATCGGAAGATCTGCGTTTGATCCGAGAAAATAGTGGGGGAATAATTTGATAAAATCAAATAATTTTGCAAATGCATTCCGATCGATCTTCATCGGAATATGTTCTCCGTTAAAGACGATACAGTGCTCGTTATAATAAACATAAGGAGAATATTGAAAGCCCCAATTAGTTCCCTGGATCGTAATCGGAATAATTCGATGATTTTCTCTTGCAGGATGGTTGGAGCGGCCTGCATATCCTTCGTTTTCCATGCAGAGCTGACACTTCGGATAGGAAACGGATTTTGCCTTTCCTGCCGCCGCGATCGCTTTCGGATCTTTTTCCGGTTTTGAAAGATTGATCGTAATATCCAGTGTTCCGTATTTTGTTTCCACCGTCCACTTCCGGTCTTTTTTAATGCGGTAGCGGCGGATATAATCGCTGTCCTGACTTAATTTATAATAGTAGGAAGTCGCTTCTTCAGGGGAAATGTTATATTTTTCTTTAAATTCTTTTTGAATCTGTGCCGGACGGGGCATCAGACAGTTCATCATTTTCGTATCGAACAGATCACGGTATGTAACGCTGTCTTCTATGATCCCGCGTTTTACTGCTTCGTCTAAAAGCTCTTTCAGGATTGTTTCAAGATCCAGATCTGTTACATCGCAGTCGATGTCTTCGTAATTGTCTTCGTGGAAAAGCTCCAGCAAAAGATTTGTTGTGTAAACACGTTCGCATTCTGGTGTAAGACCGGTGTTGATTCCATACTGCACTAATTTTTTGATTGATTCATAAAACATAATCGTACTCCTTTTGTTTTATAGTGAAATAAAAAATAAACCGATAATAGATTCTCTGTTTATAGTATAGAATGAAAGCCGGAAAAGGTATATAAAAAATCCGTGCAGATTCATGTAAAAATGTTGCGCTTAGCAGGAGAAAAAGCTTATAATAGATGTGGTTTAACTACAGACATATATGAGGAGTTGCCAAGAAAGGAAATACGATGTCAGAGTCATATAAACATTCATATAAAGTGGGAGAGAATCTGCTTAATTCTTTGTCTGTATATAATGTCGGATATCAAAGATGTGAACCGAATTATCAATGGGGACCGGGGGTGAGAGATCATTACTGCATTCACCATATTCTATCAGGAAGCGGATATTATTGTACGAAAAACGTGTCAAAGCATTTGGAAGCCGGTGATACATTCATTCTTTATCCGGGAGTAGAACTGCGGTATCAGGCGGATGCCGATATGCCGTGGGAATATGCATGGGCAGGGTTTATGGGAGCAGATGCGGCGTCTCTTATAAGAAACACGGAATTTAGCAGAGATACTCCCTATATTTTAAAAGGAAGGATTCCGGAGGAAAGGATTCGGGAAGGGTTGGAACGGATTTATAATGCAAAAGGGAATACTTATGAAGCGGCTGTTGCAATGACCGGAGAATTGTACAGCCTGTTAGCTGTGTTTATGCATTATGCAGATCATGAGGAAAAGGAAAAAGAGATTCAGCTTACATATGCGGAGAAAGCGGAAAGTTATATCGAGACAAATTATTCTTATCCGATCACAGTGGAAGAGATTGCTTCCTATGTCGGAATCAGCCGGAGTCATTTGTTCCGCTCTTTTCAAAACTATATGAATAGATCTCCGAAAGAGTATCTGACAGAATACCGGATCAAGCAGGCATGCAGGCTTTTAAGGGAAACAACGTTGTCTGTATCGGCGATTGCATATTCCGTTGGATTTGAAAATAATCTTTATTTTTCCAAGGCGTTTCGTAAGCAGAAAGGGAAAAGTCCTTCTGAATATCGCAAAAGTCATTCCGAAAACAGGTGACGGCTTTCTAATGATGCTCTCTGTGTGCATCCGCAGGGGCAGAAGAACATATACTGGGAAAGAAGAGAAGAATAAGGCAGATATGTGATGGAGCGAAACAGAAAAATATGGATGCAGATATTGGCGCTGGCAGCAGTGCTTCGTTTCTTTCCGGTCGATTTTCAAATGGCTGTTCCGGTTGATGCAGGACAGATTACAGTGAAGACAGAAGAACAGCA
The DNA here is from genome assembly GCF_030825015.1 of Mediterraneibacter sp. Lineage (NCBI taxonomy): Bacteria > Bacillati > Bacillota > Clostridia > Lachnospirales > Lachnospiraceae > Mediterraneibacter > Mediterraneibacter sp. Next base: position 178,164 of record NZ_JAPJQP010000001.1, read on the forward strand.
GACTGAGAAACCAAAACTTGCGCTTACATTTGATGACGGACCGAGCAGGGAGCATACTTCAAAGCTTTTGGACGGATTGAAAGAGCGGGGAGTCAAAGCAACTTTTTTTCTGATCGGGGCGAATTTGGAAAAAGAGGGGAACGCGGAAATCGTAAAAAGAATGTATGAAGAAGGACATCTTATCGGAAATCATACGTATCATCATGTAGATCTGTCGAAGCTTGGAGAAAAAGAGGCGGAAACGGAACTTAAGATGACAGATGCGGCGATCGAAAAAATGATAGGTCAAAAAACAGAATTCATCCGTCCGCCCTTTGGCGCAATGCCAAAAAGTGGGGAAGATCCGGAAAAATTATATGTGAAATGGACGGTGGATTCGCGCGACTGGGTTACGAAAAATGTAGGACAGATCGTTCGGGAAGTGACGAAAGATACGGAAGACGGAGATATCATTCTCATGCATGACTGTTATGGAGAATCGGTGGAAGCGGCATTAAAGATTATTGATATTATGGAAGAAAAAGGTTATGAGTTCGTGACGGCGGACGAATTACTTGTTGAGTGATATTATGAAAGATAGGATGGAAAAACAGATGATAAATGAGTATTCAAGAACAGAGCTTTTGCTTGGCAGTGAAGGGGTGGAGAAGTTAAAGAAGTCGTCTGTCGCAGTGTTCGGCGTAGGCGGCGTGGGTTCCCACTGTATTGAAGCTTTGGCAAGATCTGCGGTGGGAAGATTAGTGCTGATCGATAATGATGAAGTATCTCTTACAAATATTAATCGGCAGTCCATTGCTTATCACAGTACAATCGGCAGGATGAAGACAGAGGTTATGAAGGAGAGGATTCGGGATATTAATCCGAAGATTGCAGTCGAGACATATGAGACGTTTGTGCTGCCTCAAAATACAGAACAGATTTTTGGACAGATTGGACCGGTAGATTATATCGTGGATGCCATTGATACAGTCAGCGCCAAAATTGCGATCGTTCAGTATGCCAAAGAGAAAAGTATTCCGATCATCAGCAGTATGGGAACCGGAAATAAGCTTCATGGAGAATTGTTTGAGATCTCAGATCTGTCAAAGACAAGTATGTGCCCGCTTTGTAAAGTGATGAGAAAAGAATTAAAAAATCGTGGGATTATCCATTTAAAAGTATTGTATTCAAAAGAAAAACCAATCGATACGTCAGGACGTACGACAGGGGAAGATCAGGGAATGAGAAGATCGGTTCCTGGGAGCATTTCTTTTGTTCCGCCTGTGGCAGGACTTTTGATAGCGGGAGAAGTGATCCGCAGTCTGACCGGGGTTGGGCAGAGAGAAGCTGGAGAAAAAGGATAGGAAAGACAGAAGGAGAAACAGATGGATTTATTTGATTATATGCGGGAGACAAAGAAGGAGAAAGAATCGCCGCTGGCTTCCAGAATGCGGCCGAAGACTCTTGATGAAGTGGTTGGACAACAGCATATTATAGGAAAGGATAAGCTGTTATACCGGGCGATCAAGGCGGACAAACTTAGTTCGGTCATTTTCTACGGGCCTCCGGGAACCGGCAAAACGACGCTTGCGAAAGTGATCGCAAATACGACAAGCGCTGAGTTTCAACAGATCAATGCAACTGTTGCAGGGAAAAAAGATATGGAAGAAGTCGTAAGACGGGCAAAGGATATGCAGGGAATGTACGGAAAACGAACCATTCTTTTTATTGATGAGATCCATCGGTTTAACAAAGGGCAGCAGGATTATCTGCTTCCGTTCGTGGAGGATGGAACGGTTATTTTGATCGGAGCCACAACGGAGAATCCGTATTTTGAGGTGAACAGCGCTTTGATCTCACGCTCCGCGGTGTTTGAATTAAAATTACTTGAAAAAGAAGATATTAAAACACTTCTGCTGCGGGCGGTGAACGATGAAGAAAAAGGCTTGGGAAGTTTTCATGCCGAGCTGGATGAGGATGCTCTTGAATTTTTGGCGGACGTATCTGGAGGAGATGCAAGAAGTGCTCTGAATGCGGTTGAACTTGGCGTTTTGACAACGAAAAGGTCGGAAGACGGGATCATTCACATTACACTTGAAGTTGCATCGGAATGTATCCAGAAAAGAGTCATAAATTATGATAAAAAAGGGGATAACCATTATGATATTATCTCGGCGTTTATTAAAAGTATGCGTGGATCAGATCCTGATGCAGCAGTGTTCTATCTGGCAAAAATGCTGTATGCAGGAGAAGATGTGAAGTTTATTGCCCGCCGTATCATGATCTGCGCGGCGGAGGATGTGGGAAATGCGGATCCGATGGCGCTGACTGTTGCTGTTTCTGCAGCGCAGGCAGTAGAGCGTATTGGAATGCCTGAATCACAGATTATTTTATCTCAGGCAGTAATTTATGTGGCATGTGCGCCGAAAAGCAATTCTGCGGTCAATGCGATTTTTGCTGCAAATGAAGCTGTGAAAACTCATCAGACAACGGTACCTTCGCATCTTCAGGATGCTCATTACAAAGGTTCTCAAAAACTTGGTCATGGGATTGGGTATAAATATGCACATGATTTTCCGGGGCACTATGTGAAACAGCAATATCTTCCGAATGAAATAAAAGATGCCCGTTTCTATGAACCGGGCATCTTAGGATATGAAAAAAGGATGCAGGAATATTTAGAGAAGATTCGTGAGGAGTAAAGTGTAGATCTCCTGACTTTTTAAATTCCAGTGATTCGTAATGGCTTCGGCTTCTTTTTCGGTCGGAACGGTCAGTTTCAGATCGATGAGGCTGAAGCCGTTTTCTACAATCTGGCATCTTGCTTCATATTCTTTATTTGTGTTCAGATAGTAATCAGCTTTTACTGATACTTCCTCTTTTAAATCGTATTGTTTTTCTGTCAGAAAATCATCAATGTCTTTGCGGATCGCGGGTGAGATCTTATTGCTGAAATAATGGATCGTCTCCGCGCCGCTTTCTGTAAGATGATAAAGTGTCCGATTATGGGTTGTCTCAGTACGGATCAGTTCGGATTGTGTCAGTTCGGAAATCGCTTCCTGCAATTTAAAGTAAGTTGTATACCCTTTATCAAGTACAAATTCCGATATCTGAGAAGTAGTGAGCGGAAAATCAACTTTGTTCAGCATATAGAGTATGATCAGTTTATACAATGTAAATGTTTCAGCCATGATAATCCTTTCCCTGCCAAATGTCTTGTTGTTTTAAATATTGATGAAACCGGTTTAAGACAGTCCTTTTTGCACTTGTCCACAGCGGCGCAATGAGAAGCTCTTTCGGTCCGTCTCCGGTCAGTCTGTGGATGACGATATCAGGGCGCAGCTTTGCGATACATGCGCCGAGAATCTCGATATATTCCTTCATGTCAGGTATATGAAACGGGGATTTTTCGTAAACGGCGGCAAGATCTGTTCCTTTTAATATATGAAGAAGCTGCAGCTTGATCCCCTGAATATCAAGCGTGTTTAAATGGTTGATCGTATCAAGCATCATCTCTTTCGTTTCATTCGGAAGAAAGAGGATGACATGAACGATGACGGTAATCCCCCGTTTTCGGAGCTGTCGTACCGCTTCATCAAAAACTTCCAAAGGGTATCCACGCCGGATGAAGCGCGCTGTTTGGGGATGGATTGTCTGAAGTCCCAGTTCCACCCAGACAGGTTTGATTTGATTCAGCCTGTCCAAAAGCTCAAGTACGGCAGGGGGCAGACAGTCCGGTCTTGTGGCAATGGAAAGAGCACAGACGTCAGGATCGTTGATTGCCTCTGTAAATACTTTTTCCAGATAATCTACAGGTGCATAAGTATTTGTAAATGCCTGAAAGTAAGCGATGAATCTGCGTACCGGGCGTTTTTCCTTTATCTTGGCTTTCCCTTCGCGAAGCTGTTCTGTGATCGAAAGAGCGGCGTTTCCTGCAAAGTCTCCTGATCCCATTGCGCTGCAGAAGATGCATCCGCCGGTTCCGACATGACCGTCTCTGTTGGGACAAGTCATACCTCCGTTGAGAGTGACCTTATATACTTTTTCTCCAAATAAATGATGCAGATGGAGATTGAGAGAAGAGTAACGTTCCTTATCCGGTTGGGACTGCGAAAAAACAGGAGTCATTAAATTAATTCCTTTATTGCGCGGCTGACCGTTTCTGCAACACATGGGTCAAATGCCTGCGGTAAAATGTTGTTTTCAGAAAGTTCGTCATCAGGAACAAGTCCGGCGATGGCTTTCGCGGCAGCCAGTTTCATTTCTTCCGTAATCTGAGATGCTCGTCCTTCTAAAGCTCCTTTGAAGATACCAGGGAAGGCAACGACATTATTTACCTGATTCGGAAAATCAGAACGGCCTGTTCCGACAACTTTTGCTCCGGCTGCTTTGGCAAGATCAGGCATGATCTCAGGAACCGGATTTGCCATGGCGAAGAGAATCGCGTCGTTGTTCATAGAAGCGACCATTTCTTCAGTGACGATACCGGGAGCAGAAACACCTACGAAGATATCTGCGCCCTTCAGGGCATCGGCTAAAGTTCCGGAAGCGTTTTGAAGATTCGTTACTTCTGCCATTTCTTTTTGCATCCAGTTTAAATTCTTGGAGTCTTTGGAAATGATTCCGTTGATATCACACATTGTAATATTTGTAAAACCGTAATTCAAAAGAAGCTTTGTAATCGCAACTCCGGCGCTTCCGGCTCCGTTTACGACAACTTGGCAATTTTCTTTTTCTTTTCCGGTCACTTTCAAAGCGTTGATGATTCCTGCAAGTACGACGATGGCAGTTCCATGCTGGTCATCGTGGAAAACAGGAATATCGAGAAGTTCTTTTAACCGCGTTTCAATCTCGAAACAGCGGGGAGCAGAGATGTCTTCCAGGTTGATTCCGCCGAATGCCGGAGCAATGTTTACGACTGTGCGGATGATTTCCTCGGTATCTTGTGTGTCAAGACAGATCGGTACTGCGTTGACGCCGCCGAATTCTTTGAAAAGGACAGCCTTTCCTTCCATGACCGGCATTGCGGCAAGTGCGCCGATATTTCCAAGTCCGAGTACAGCGCTTCCGTCGGATACGACGGCGACTGTGTTGGACTTGATCGTATATTTGTATGCGGCTTCCGGATCTTTTGCGATGACCTTGCAAGGTTCTGCTACTCCCGGCGTGTAGGCAATCGCCAGATCTTCACGGGAATTGACATGGGCTTTTGCCGTTGTCTCCAGTTTCCCGTTCCATTGTTCATGCATCTGAAGTGCTTTTTCGCTATTTGACATTTTGCTTACCTCACTTGTAATTATCATTTTGCGTAATTTCTATTATCATAGCACTTCTGCCCCTGTCTTGACAAGGGCAGGAACGAAATGTATAATGAAAGTACATGTTTAGCGAATTTGTCAATTATATGTCATTTCAGACAGTGATTCCCGGAGCATTCAAGAAATTTTAAAATTGAAAAACAGAAGAGAATGATTTATTTATATTTCATGAAAGGGTTGGATTATGACGAGAGAAAAATATGAATCTCTTCCGCTGGCAACGTTAAAAGAATTGTCAAAAGTGAGAAAAATGAAAGGCGTTTCTACATTAAAAAAGGCGGATCTGATTGAGGCGATGATACGTCTTGATGAGCAGGAAGAAAAGGAAAAGCTTTCAGAACAAACAGAAAGCGTTTTGGAAAAGCCGGATAAGGAAACAGAAGAGCAAAAGAAAGATGAAAAAGTAAGCGAGGATTCTAAAGAAAACAAAGAACATAAAGAAGCTCGCGAGAAAAAAGCGGAGACAGATATCGAACAACTTGACAGCGGATGTTCTGTAAGCGGCTTACTGGAAGTAATGCCGGACGGCTTTGGTTTTATTCGAAGTGACAATTATCTTCCGGGAGAAAATGACGTATATGTATCGCCTGCACAGATTCGGCGCTTTGGATTAAAAACAGGAGATATCTTGTCAGGAAATACAAGGATTAAGACACAGAGCGAAAAATTCAGCGCACTTCTCTATGTGACGACAGTGAATGGCTACCACCCGTCAGAAGCGGCGAAAAGACCGAATTTTGAGGAATTGACACCGATCTTCCCGAATGAAAGGATCCGTTTGGAACATCCGGGCAGCAGTACGGCAATGCGGATCATAGATCTGATCTCTCCGATCGGAAAGGGGCAAAGGGGAATGATTGTTTCCCCGCCGAAAGCAGGAAAAACAACTCTTTTGAAAGAAGTAGCACTTTCTGTACAGAAGACAGATCCGAAGATGCATCTTCTTATATTATTGATCGATGAACGTCCTGAGGAAGTGACTGACATTAAAGAGGCGATAGAAGGACCGAATGTAGAAGTGATCTACTCTACATTTGATGAACTTCCGGAACATCATAAAAGAGTATCGGAAATGCTGATCGCACGGGCAAAACGTCTTGTAGAACATGGTCAGGATGTGATGATTCTTTTGGACAGCATTACAAGATTGTCCAGAGCGTATAATCTGACGGTTCCGCCGTCAGGAAGAACATTGTCAGGCGGTCTTGATCCGGCGGCTCTGTATAGCCCGAAACGCTTTTTCGGAGCGGCAAGAAATATGAGAGAAGGCGGAAGCCTTACGATTTTGGCAACTGCGCTTGTAGAGACAGGAAGCAAGATGGATGACGTCGTATACGAGGAATTCAAGGGAACAGGAAATATGGAGCTTATGCTTGATCGGAAATTACAGGAAAAAAGGGTATTTCCGGCGATTGATATTCCGCGGTCAGGAACGCGAAGAGAAGATCTTCTTCTGAATAAAGAAGAGCAGGAAGCCAGTTACATTATCCGTAAAGCGCTGAACGGAATGAAAGCGGAAGAAGCTGCGGACAACCTGATCAACATGTTTTCAAGGACAAAATCAAATGTTGAATTAGTGCAGCAGGTGATCCGTCAGAAGTTTATCTAAAAAATAGTTGCAAAAGGCAATATCTTGTGATACAATGAGGAAGCTGTTTAGAGATTATAATAGTATTTTAAAATAGAGAGGTGAAAATCATGCGCGAAGGAATCCATCCAGAATATCATCAGGCAACTGTGACTTGCAACTGTGGAAACACATTTGTAACAGGTTCTACAAAAGAGAACATCCACGTTGAAATCTGCTCCAAATGCCATCCGTTCTATACAGGACAGCAGAAAGCAGCACAGGCACGCGGCCGTGTTGATAAGTTCAATAAAAAATACGGTATTAAATAAGAAGCGAATGAAGCAGGCTGAGGTGGGATCATCTCAGCCTCTTTTCTTTGTATTACTGAGAACATTTTTTGAATTTTTCCGGCATTACAAAAAGACCGGAGAGAAAAATAAAAAGTCCGGTGATACAGTTATAGTTAAATTTTGACAGACAGTAAAGGAGAAAACAGGAGAATTATGCGGTCATCAAATATTGGCGGACAGGCAGTGCTGGAAGGCATCATGATGAGAAACGGCGGAAAGTATTCTGTGGCAGTAAGAAAGCCGGATGGAGAGATAGAGGCTCAGGTGTGGGAGTACCACAGTGTGATCCCGTGGAAGACTCCTTTGAAGATTCCGTTTATCAGAGGAATTTTTAATTTTGTGGATTCTCTCGTTCTCGGGATGAAGACGTTGATGTATTCGGCTGATTTTTTTGAGGAAGAAGAGGACGGGGAACTTTTGACGAAAGAAGAGGCAGAAAAAAGAGAAAAGAAAGAGAAGATAATCATGAATATTACAGTCGTTATTTCACTGCTGGCGGCAGCGGCTTTATTTATGATCCTTCCGTATACGTTAAGTGGATTTTTGAAACATTTTACGTCATCCCGCTTCGTGGTGACTGTTTTTGAAGGTGTGATCCGTGTTGCAATTTTCTTGATCTATATTTTTCTTATTTCAAAAACAAAAGATATTAAAAGGACGTTTATGTATCATGGCGCAGAGCATAAATGTATTAATTGTATCGAACATGGAATGGAATTAAATGTAGAGAATGTAAGGAAAAGTTCCAAGCAGCACAAACGGTGCGGGACAAGTTTTCTTTTCTTCGTAATGATTGTAAGCGTTGTATTTTGTTTCTTTATTACGGCAGAGTCGCAGTCAATGTGTATTGTCATTAGATTGGCGCTTCTTCCGCTGATCGCAGGTGTCTCTTATGAGATAATCAAACTGGCGGGGAACAGTGACAATCCGGTGATAAATCTTCTGAGCAAACCGGGAATGTGGGTGCAGAACATGACGACGAAAGAACCGGACGACAGTATGATCGAAGTGGCGATTTGCGCGGTGGAAAAAGTGTTTGACTGGCGTATGTGGCAGGAGAATAATTATGAATTATCATGAGGCGTATGCGTGGGGGATAAAACGGCTGGAAGAGGCGGGAATTGAAGAGTTCCGTCTGGATGCGTGGTATTTGTTGGAAAATGTGACAAAAATCAGCAGGGCTTTGTTTTATGCCTACCCTGAAAAAGAGCTGACGAAAGATGAGGCGGCTCAATATAAAGAAAGCATACAAAGACGGGCGGATCGGATCCCTCTTCAGCATATTACCGGAGTACAGGAATTTATGGGACTTACATTTTCGGTAAATGAGCATGTTCTCATTCCCCGTCAGGATACGGAGACGCTTGTGGAACAGGCGTTATGTCTGTTGGAAAAAGAGAGAAAAACAAAAGGGAAGATCCGGCTGCTTGATCTTTGCACAGGCTCAGGGTGTATTCTTCTTAGTGTGCTTTGGCATGCAGAAAAGAATGGCGCTAAAAGTTCGGGAGAAGATCTTTCAGGCGTAGGAGCAGATCTGTCCGAAGAGGCTCTTGCAGTTGCCGCTGAGAATGCGAAAAGATTGGGAATAGAAGCGGAGTTTATAAAAGGCGATCTGTTTGAAAATATAGAAGGAAGTTTCGATATGATTCTTTCAAACCCGCCGTACATACGGACGGAGGAAATACAAACACTGCAAGAGGAAGTAAGGCTATATGATCCATTTGAAGCATTAGACGGAAAAGAGGATGGTCTTTATTTTTATCGAAGGATCATAAAAGAAAGCGGCACGTATTTAAAGCATGGCGGCTGGCTTGCTTTTGAGATCGGATACGATCAGGCGGAAGCTGTAAGCGGGCTGCTGCAAGAGGCAGGTTATGTAAAGATTGAAGTGAAAAAAGATCTTGCGGGACTTGACCGCGTCGTGTATGGCATGTATAGTTGAAAAAGTGTATAGAAAATATACAGGGAAGTGTACAGTTGAAGTATACAGGAAAGGATAAGAGAAATGTTTGACAGATTAGAAGATTTGTTGATTCGATATGAAGAAGTTATGGGAGAACTGCAGGAACCGGGTGTGGCAGACGATCCTGTAAGGTTCAGAAAATTGATGAAGGAGCAAAGTGATCTTGCACCGATCGTGGAGGCTTATAATGAGTACAAGCAATGTAAACAGAACATTGACGACAGTCTGGCAATGCTTGAAGAAGAGTCTGATGAGGAAATGAGAGAGCTTGCGAAAGAAGAACTGAATGATTCGAGAAAACGGGTGGAAGAACTGGAACAGGAATTGAAGATCCTCCTTCTTCCGAAAGACCCGAATGATGATAAGAACGTTATCGTTGAGATTCGAGCGGGTGCGGGCGGAGATGAAGCGGCTCTTTTTGCAGCCGAAGTTTATCGGATGTACGTTCACTACGCAGACAGCCGCAGATGGAAAACAGAGATGATCTCTTTGAATGAAAACGGAATCGGCGGATTCAAAGAGTGTGTATTTATGATTACAGGACAGGGAGCTTATTCCAGATTGAAATATGAAAGCGGAGTTCACAGGGTTCAGCGTGTTCCTGAGACAGAGAGCGGCGGACGTATCCATACTTCTACGATCACGGTTGCGATCATGCCGGAGGCAGAAGAAGTTGACGTAGTGATCGATGAGAAAGATATTCGTATTGATGTTATGCGCGCCTCGGGAAATGGAGGACAGTGTGTCAATACAACAGACTCTGCGGTTCGTCTGACTCATTATCCGACAGGAATTGTAATTTACAGTCAGACAGAGAAATCACAGCTTCAGAATAAAGAAAAAGCGTTCCGCCTGCTCCGTTCAAAATTGTATGATTTAGAGATGGAGAAGAAACAGGCTTCAGAGGCAGAGGCGAGAAGAAGTCAGATCGGTACAGGAGATCGTTCGGAAAAGATCAGAACTTATAATTTTCCGCAGGGACGAGTTACAGATCATCGTATTAAGCTGACTTTGCACAAGTTAGATACGATATTAAACGGAGATTTAGATGAGATCATTGACAGTTTGATCGCGGCAGACCAAACGGCCAAGCTGGCGAAAATGGAGGGATAGAACGTATGACAGAACCGACTTTTAAACGTCCGGAGCTGGAAGATAAAGAGATCATCTCTACTTATTTTAAGAAGGCGCCGAGCAGGAGCTGTGAAAGAACATTTGTAAATGTGTATCTTTGGTCCAGACATTATAAAGTGCAGTATGCGATCATTGAAGATACTCTTGTTTTTAGAGACAGCGGAAGAGGGATCGCCTTCACTTATCCGGCGGGAGAACCGGCAAATGTTAAGAAAGCGCTTGAATTTCTTATGGAATATTGCAGGGAAAAAGAAGTTCCTTTTATACTATACAATGTGACTCCTGGCATGTTTGCACAGATGGAAGAGTGGTATCCGCACAAATTTGCGATTGAGTATAACAGAGATCTGGCAGATTATGTGTATGAGACAGAGAAGCTGGCTTCTTTGGCAGGGAAAAAACTTCATGCAAAGAGAAATCACATTAATAAGTTTAAAAATCTTTATCCTGACTGGAGTTACGAAACGCTGACAGATGATAACGTGGAAGACTGTTTTCAGATGGCTTTGAAATGGAGAAATAAGAACGGATGCGAAGATGATCCGGAAAAAAATGCGGAGATGTGCGTGACGCTCAATTCTCTGCGTCTGTATAAAGAACTCGGATTAAGAGGAGGCGTATTAAAGGCAGGCGGACAAATCGTGGCATTTACGGTCGGAGAGCCTGTCAGTGACGATACGTTTGTTGTTCATATTGAAAAGGCGTTCGCTGAGGTGGACGGAGCATATCCGATGATTAATCAGCAGTTTGTACAGCATGAATGTATGGAGTACGAATATGTAAATCGGGAAGAAGATACCGGAGCCGAGGGACTTCGCAAGGCAAAGCTTTCTTACAGACCGGTATTTCTTGAGGAAAAAGGAATTGTAAAAGAAATGGAGTGAAAGTTATGATATCAAAAAAGATGGAAAATATGGTAGCGAACAGTTCTGCGATCCGCGCGATGTTTGAAGAAGGAAATCGTTTGGCAAAGTTGTATGGTGCAGAAAATGTATTTGATTTCAGCCTCGGCAATCCGAACGTTCCGGCGCCGGAAGCGGTGAAAAATGCGATTATCGAGCTTTTAAATGAGGAAGATCCGATCTCTCTTCACGGTTATACGAACAGCAATGCAGGATATGAAGATGTCCGTGAGGCGGTGGCAGAATCTTTAAATGACCGTTTCGGAACATCTTTTGAAGGGAAAAATATTGTCATGACAGTTGGCGCAGCAGGAGGACTGAATGTTATTTTGAAGTCGCTTTTGAACGCAGGGGATGAAGTGATCGTATTTGCGCCATATTTTGGAGAATATAGAAGTTATGTCAACAATTATGACGGTGTGATCGTCGAGGTATCACCTGACACAGAGACGTTTCAGCCGAAACTTGCAGAGTTTGAAGAAAAGATCACGGCGAAGACAAAAGCTGTGATCGTCAATACGCCGAACAATCCGACAGGCGTTGTATACTCAGAAGAAACGATTAAAAAAATGTCTGAGATTCTGGAAAAGAAACAGGAAGAATTTGGAACAGATATTTATCTTATTTCGGACGAGCCTTATAGAGAACTGGCATACGACGGAGTGAACGTGCCTTATCTGACAAAATATTATGCGAATACGATCGTCGGGTATTCTTACAGCAAATCACTTTCTCTTCCGGGAGAGCGAATCGGATATCTTGTCATTCCGAATGAAGCTGCGGACAGTGAAGATCTGATCTCGGCTGCAAGTGTGGCAACACGTATTCTTGGTTTTGTAAATGCGCCCACTCTTCAGCAGAAAGTTGTGAAAGCATGTTTGAATGCGAAAACAGACATTTCTTATTATGACAAAAACAGAGAGACTCTTTACAATGGATTAAAAGAGCTTGGATTTGAATGCATCAAGCCGGAAGGCGCATTTTATTTGTTTGTGAAATCTCCGGTTGAAGATGAGAAAGCATTTTGTGCGGCGGCAAAAAAACAGAATATACTTATTGTTCCGGGAAGTTCTTTCGGATGTCCGGGATATGTTCGTATTGCGTATTGCGTTGCTTACGAGACGATTGTGAATTCTTTGCCGAAGTTCAAAGAACTTGCAGAAGAATACAAATAAAAAACGGAAAATAGACGCAGGAGAAGAGACAATGATGGTCAGAAAAGAACTTTTAAGTAAAATTCGCACAGTCGAGCCGTATGTTCCGGGAGAACAGCCGCGGCAGAAAGTAGTGAAACTGAATACTAATGAAAATCCATATCCGCCGTCGCCGGAAGTAAAGACAGCGCTGAAAGCGATCGAGGAGGATGCGTTTCGGTTATATCCTGATCCGACATCAGGAGAACTTGTAAAGGCGCTTGCAGATCAATTCGGTGTGGGGGAAGACCAGATCTTTGCAGGAGTCGGGTCAGATGACGTACTCTCCCTGTGTTTCCTTACTTTTTTCAATTCGGAAAAACCGGTGCTGTTTCCGAATATTACATACTCTTTTTATGAAGTATGGGCAAATTTGTATCGGATTCCGTATAGTTGTCCTAAGCTGGATGATCATTTTAAAATTGTGAAAGAAGATTACTATCAGGAAAACGGAGGAATTATTTTCCCGAATCCGAATGCTCCGACTGCGATTTATGAAGATCTTGATTTTATCGAAGATATTCTGCAGCATAACAGAGACAGCATTGTGATCGTAGATGAAGCTTATATTGATTTTGCAGGAAAGTCGGCAGTCGGGCTGATCAGCCGTTATGATAATCTGATCGTTACGCAGACATTTTCAAAGTCCAGAAGTATGGCTGGAATGAGGATTGGATATGCAGTTTCTAATCCGGGTCTGATCCGCTGTTTAAATGATGTTAAATATTCGTTTAACTCATATACGATGAGCTGTGCGGCGATTGCCTGCGGGACAGCGGCTTTGCAAAACAGGGAATATTTTGAAACAACGGTCCGTAAGATAGTAAAAACAAGGGAAGAGGTCAAAGGAGAACTGAAAAAGCTTGGATTTGAATTTACAGATTCAAAAGCGAATTTTCTGTTTGTGACCCATCCAAAATATAGCGCGGGAAAATTATTTGAAGAGTTGAGAGAAGCGGGCATTTATGTGCGGCATTGGAACGATCCGAAAATAAAAGATTATCTGAGAATTACAATAGGTACAGACGAGGAGATGAAGGTTCTTCTTGATTTCCTGAAAAAGAAAATAGGAGCATAAAAAATGATTAAAAAACTGTTACAAGGTATGGTTGTTGGAATTGCCAATATTATTCCGGGAGTGAGCGGAGGAACAATGATGGTTGCAATGGGACTTTATGATAAGCTGATCCATGCAATCACGCACCTGAAATCGGAATTTAAGAACAGCATGAAACTGCTGATACCGATTTTTATAGGGGCAGGAGCGGCAATCGTTATTCTTTCAAGATTATTTGAATTTTTATTGGAGAATTATCCGATCCCAACGAATTTTGCTTTTTGCGGACTGATTGCGGGAAGCCTGCCGTTTATTTTTAACAAGGTGAAGGGACATTCAGTTTCGACGGGAAAGATCATTGCCTTTTTGATCTTTTTTGGTATTGTGATCTTGATGGCTCTTATGGGCGATACAAACGGGAAAGCGGCGGACGTAAGCTTTGGAATCGTAAATGCTATTAAATTATTCGGTGTTGGTGTGGTTGCAGCTGCAACGATGGTTGTTCCGGGAGTGAGCGGATCTATGATGCTGATGCTGCTCGGATATTATGACACGATCTTAAAAACGATCAATCACTTAATGGATGCGGTCGTGGCGTTTGACATGAACGGTATTTTGGCACAGTGCGGAGTGCTTATTCCGTTTGGAATCGGAGTTGTGATCGGAATTTTTCTGATAGCGAAACTGATTGAATTTATTTTTTCAAAAGCAGAGATCCATGCATATTATGCGATTATCGGTCTGATCATTGCATCTCCTATTGCGATTTTACTGAAAACAGACTGGAGCGCTTTTTCTGTAGTGACACTGCTGATCGGACTTGTAACATTTGCAGCCGGATGGTTTGTCGCTTCAAAATTAGGAGGAGAATAATTTTTTAAAAATTTTCCTGATACACAATCAAATTGGCAGTACGAAGGATTGAAAAACAATAAGTTTTCTGATAAATTATATATATAATCATAATTAATCAGTAACAGCTTTGATCTGTTGCAAAGCCGAGGAGGTGTATCGTATGAAACTGGAGGTCGCGATAATAGAAAGAAAAGATCAGTTGAGTGAATTAACTCCGTTTCATGTGGAAAATGCATTATGGGGAACTGAAAACTTTCCGCCGATGTATGGTTATATTGGATTTGTTCCGAATGATGCATTTTATTTAAAATTAGTCTGTGAGGAGAATCATCCGCTTCGGACGTATACGAACATCAATGATCCAATCTACAGAGACAGTGTAATGGAGGTCTATTTGATGTTTGAACCGGTTTCTGCAAGGATGAATGAAGAAAATTACTTGAATTTTTCAATAAATGCAAATGGGGTTCTGCGGGCAGAATATGGATCAAGAAGGATGTACAGGTCTTATTTTACAGAGGCGGAACGCGCGGAATTTGAATGTCATGTTGAAGTGCACGAAAATGATTGGACGGCAGAATTGAAAGTTCCGGTTCGGATTTTGGAGAAGATTTACGGACCGCTGAATTTGGGAGAAGGAAGCTATTTTACCTGTAATTTCTACAAAATGTCAGAGACAAAAGAAATAGAACACTATGCTTCTTATTCTCCGATCCTGTCAAGCGTACCAAGTTTTCATATGCCGGAATTCTTTGCCGATGCGGAAATTGTCAGACGAGAATTTGAAAAAGAAGGGAAACGAAATAATCTATGATTTTAGAAAATAACGAAGAGAAAAGAAGCACAATCTGGAGAACGATCATTACGATCTCTTCTATTCTTGTTATCCTTGTGGCAGTCTTTTTTGTGACGAGACTTTTTGTGGGAAATCCACTTGTCGGAACATGGATCAGCGAGGACAGCGGAGAAACTATCAAGATAGAAAGTGACGGAAAAGTTACGGTGACGGACGAAGAAAAAAAGTCGATTGAGACCGTACAGTCTGAAGTGGATACAAAGACGAAAGTTTTTACGATCCATACTGAGGAACCCCAGTCAGAAGGAATTCTCTCCGGAACATATGATTACAGTATTGAAAAAGATACTCTGACATTGACAGAGCGTGAATACGGAGATCAGCTTGTGTTTGTGCGTAAAGAGAAATCATGATGCAGTCATAAGATTATATGAATAAGATCAGGAAGAAGATTCCTAAATAAAGAATAACGAATCCGTTTCAGAAGAGTTCCGTTCCCGGAACTCTTCTGTTATAATAGAAAGACAGGACAGACAGTAAGGCGGCATAGGAAAGGAGAAGGACATGTACAGAGAGAACACGAAAGAGATTGTGATCGGCAATCGGACGATTGGTGGAAATCATCCGGTGGCGATCCAGTCTATGACGAATACAAAGACAGAAAATATCGAAGAGACGGTTGATCAAATATTGCGGCTTGAAGCGGCGGGATGCGAGATTATCCGCTGTGCAGTTCCGACGATGGAAGCGGCTTTGGCATTAAAAGAGATTAAGAAACAGATCCATATTCCGCTTGTGGCAGATATTCATTTTGACTACAGATTAGCGATCGCAGCGATCGAAAACGGTGCGGACAAGATCAGGATCAATCCGGGAAATATCGGTTCCGTGGAAAAAGTTCGGGCAGTTGTAGACAAGGCGAAGGCGTACAATATTCCGATTCGTGTCGGCGTAAACAGCGGTTCGTTGGAGAAACATCTTTTAGAAAAGTACGGCGCAGTGACGGCAGAGGCCATTGTAGAAAGCGCTCTTGATAAAGTTCGTATGATCGAAGAGATGGGATATGATAATCTTGTTGTAAGTATTAAGTCTTCTGATGTGCTGATGTGCGTAAAAGCACATGAGCTGATTGCAAAAGAGTGTCCTTATCCCCTTCATGTGGGAATTACAGAATCGGGAACAGTTTATTCCGGAAATATAAAATCTTCTGTCGGACTTGGCATTATTCTTAATGAAGGAATCGGAAACACGATCCGGGTTTCTCTGACCGGAGATCCGGCAGAAGAGATTCGAACGGCAAAATTGATATTAAAGACACTTGGTCTTCGAAAAGGTGGAATCGAAGTTGTATCCTGTCCGACATGCGGAAGAACGAAGATTGATCTGATCGGTTTGGCAAATAAAGTAGAACAGATGGTTCAGGATATTCCTTTGGATGTTAAAGTTGCGGTTATGGGATGCGTTGTAAATGGTCCGGGAGAGGCAAGAGAAGCTGATATCGGGATTGCAGGAGGTATCGGGGAAGGTCTTCTTATAAAAAAAGGCGAGATCATAAAAAAGGTAAAAGAGGAAGAACTGCTGGAGACGTTGCGGCAGGAACTGTTAAATTGGAAAGAATAATCTAATGAAACACGATGAGATGCGGACAGACCCGCACAGAAGAAAGAAGATCGGAAACGGAAGTTTCATGTAAGTGAAGATATAGGAGCTGTCAATTTGGAACAAGTAAGAGAAGATAAAAAATTTTTTCATGTATTTCCTACTCTGAAGGCAGACGATGATGTCCGTCTGTTGTTTTCAGATGTGGAAGTTAAGAAAATCACGACGAATTCCCGGCGTGATTTTCTTAACGTATATATTTTCAGCAGACATCTTATTCAGAAGAAGCAGATCTTTCAGATGGAACAAAGTATTAAAGAGCAGTTGTTCGGGAAAACGGCAGTTACAGTGCGCATTGTAGAGGACTATCTTCTTTCTGGGCAGTATACTGCGGAAGCGCTTATGAAGGAATATAAGGAAAGTATTATTCTTGAGTTAAAAGAAAAAAGTATGCTTGCTTCCAATATGTTTGCACAGGCAGACATACAGTATGAGGAAGGAGACACGATCTGTCTGGAGCTGCTTAATACGATCGTTTCAGAAGGTCGAAAAGAAGAGATCGTAGATTTGCTAAAGGAGATTTACGAAAATAGATTTCACATTCCGGCGAAGATCCGGGTGGCTTATCGGGAGCCGGATGTTACGAAAAACAGAGAATATGATGAGCAGAGGATTCAGCAGGAAATCAATGCCATTTTTGAGAGACGGGCGAGACAGCAGGGGGAAGCGCCTTTGGGACAAGAAGAGAATGGAAAATCTTCGAAAGAGGATTCTTCAGAAAAGGCGGAAGGAGTATCCCTTTCAACGGAAAAGAAAGGCAGTGCGTCTTCCAAAACCTCTGGAAAAATGTCAAAAGGAGAATTCAAGAAAGGCGAATTTAAAAAGAACGAATTCCGAAAGAAAGATTTTTATCGACCGGTTAAAATCGGAGATGATCCGAATCTTATCTACGGACGAAATTTTGAGGATGAACCGATTGCTTTGGATCAGGTAATTACAGAGATGGGAGAGATTACGATCCACGGTAAGATTATCAGCTTTGATACAAGAGAGATCCGAAACGAAAAAACGATTATTATATTTTCTGTGACAGATTTCACTGATACGATTACGGTGAAGATGTTTGCGAAAAACGAACAGCTTCCTGAAATCTTAGGAGAATTGAAAAAAGGAGTGTTTATCAAACTGAAAGGAGTAACGACCATCGATAAATTTGATGGGGAACTGACGATCGTTTCGATAACGGGGATTAAAAAAATCGGTGATTTCACAGTGCAAAGAGAAGATCTAAGCCCGGTAAAACGTGTAGAACTCCACTGCCATACGAAAATGAGCGATATGGACGGCGTGTCAGAAGTAAAAGATATTGTGAAAAGAGCGCATGACTGGGGGCATCCTGCAATCGCCATTACCGATCACGGTGTGGCTCAGGCATTTCCGGACGCAAATCACTATATTGAAACCCTTGATAAAGAGGATCCGTTTAAGATCCTTTATGGTGTAGAAGGCTATGTTGTAGATGATTTGACGGATATTGCAGTAAACGCAGGCGATCAAACACTTGATGATACTTATATCGTTTTTGATATTGAGACGACGGGATTTAGTTCGATTCAGGACGCGATCATAGAGATTGGGGCAGTGAAAGTGACCGGCGGAAAGATTGTCGACCGTTTCAGCACGTTTGTAAATCCAAAACGTCCGATTCCTTTTGAGATTACGAACCTGACAAGTATTACCGATGAGATGGTTATGGATTCACCGACAATCGATGTCATCCTTCCTCAATTTCTTTCTTTTGTGGGGGATGGTGTTCTTGTCGCGCACAACGCGGGGTTTGACGTCGGGTTTATTGAGCAGAACTGCAGGGCGCTCGGACTTTCGGACGAGTTTGCATTTCTTGATACGGTAGCTTTGGCGCGGGTTCTTCTGCCGACGTTGTCAAAATATAAATTGAATATCGTAGCGAAAGCATTGAATATTTCACTTGAAAACCATCATCGCGCTGTGGACGATGCGGGAGCGACCGCAGAAATTTTTATCAAATTCGCAGAAATGTTAAAGAAAGATCAAGTGATGACTTTAAAAGAGGTAAACCGCTACGGAGACAGGAATACAAATGCAATTCGAAAAATGCCGACGAATCATATTATTATTTTAGCAAAAAATGATATCGGCAGGTATAATCTGTATCAGTTGATCTCACAGTCTCATATGACTTATTACGCGAGGAGGCCGCGGATTCCAAAAAGTCTGTTGAATGAGCATCGGGAAGGTCTTCTGATCGGCAGCGCCTGTGAAGCAGGTGAGTTGTACCAGGCAGTGCACGAAAAAAGATCCGCCCAGCAGATCGCGCGTTTGGCGGAATTTTATGATTATTATGAGATCCAGCCTGTTGGAAACAATCAGTTCATGATCGAGAGTAAGCGTATCACAGATGTAAATTCGATCGAAGACTTGCAGAATATCAACAGAGAGATCGTGGAACTTGGAGAAAAGTTTGGAAAGCCGGTTGTTGCAACGTGCGATGTACATTTTTTAAATCCAGACGACGAAGTATATCGAAGAATCATTATGGCAGGAAAGGGATTTGATGATGCAGATAAGCAGCCTCCGTTGTTCCTTCGTACGACAGATGAGATGTTGGAAGAATTTTCTTATCTCGGGGCAGCGAAAGCACGGGAGATCGTTATAGATAATCCGGTGAAGATTGCCGGTATGATTGAGAAAATCTCCCCGGTCAATCCGAATAAATGTCCTCCTGTCATTGAAAATTCAGATCAGGAGTTAAGGGATATTTGTTATAGAAAAGCTCACGAGATGTATGGGGAAGATCTTCCGAAACAGGTTTCCGCCCGATTAGAAAAAGAACTCAATTCGATTATTTCAAACGGATATGCGGTTATGTATATCATTGCTCAAAAACTTGTTTGGAAGTCAAATGCAGACGGGTATCTTGTAGGTTCAAGAGGTTCGGTCGGTTCTTCCTTTGTTGCGACTATGGCAGGAATTACAGAGGTAAATCCGTTAAGTCCGCATTATTATTGTTCGAAATGTCATTACAGTGATTTTGAGTCCGATGAAGTTCGTGCGTTTGCAGGAGGATGCGGATATGACATGCCGGATAAAAAGTGCCCGGTGTGCGGGGAACAGCTTGTGAAGGCGGGATTTGATATTCCTTTTGAGACGTTTCTTGGATTTAAGGGAGATAAGGAACCGGATATTGACTTGAACTTTTCGGGAGATTATCAGGCAAAAGCACATAAATATACCGAAGTCCTTTTTGGAGAAGGACATACATTTAAAGCAGGAACGATCGGTACGCTGGCAGATAAGACGGCGTATGGATTTGTTCGTAATTATTACGAAGAGCATGAGCAGAGAAAGAGGAAATGTGAGATAGAAAGAATCACGGAAGGCTGTACAGGAATTCGAAGAAGTACGGGACAGCATCCGGGGGGAATTGTCGTTCTTCCTCACGGGCATGATATTAACGAGTTTACTCCGGTTCAGCATCCCGCAAATGATATGGAATGTGGGATCACAACGACTCATTTTGATTATCATTCCATCGATCACAACTTGCTGAAATTAGATATTCTCGGACATGATGATCCGACGATGATCCGTACTTTGGAAGACTATATTACATCGGATGCTATGGAAAATGAGTACAATGCAGACCATCCGTTTATTGCGACGGAGATTCCTCTTGACGATAAAAATGTAATTGAACTGTTTCACGGAACGGACGTACTCGGGATCAAGCCTGAAGATATTGACGGATGTAAGATCGGAAGTTTGGGAATACCGGAATTTGGAACAGACTTCGTTATCCAGATGGTTCAGGATACGAAACCACAGACATTATCAGATCTGATCCGTATTTCCGGATTGTCTCACGGAACGAATGTGTGGCTTGGAAATGCGCAGGAACTTGTAAAATCAGGAAAGGCGACGATTTCTACCGCAATCTGTACTCGAGATGACATTATGATCTATCTTATTAATAAAGGAGTGGAAAGCGCTCTTGCATTTACGATCATGGAGAGTGTGCGAAAAGGAAAAGGGCTGAAACCGGAATGGGAAGAAGCGATGAAAGCACAAGACGTACCGGACTGGTATATTTGGTCATGTAAGAAAATCAGCTATATGTTCCCGAAAGCCCATGCCGCAGCATATGTTATGATGGCATACAGGATTGCCTACTGTAAGATTAATTATCCTCTTGCCTACTATGCGGCATATTTTGGAATCAGGGCGGACGCTTTTTCTTACGCGCTTATGTGTCAGGGAAAAGAGACATTGAATTACCATATAAAACAATATAAAAGCAAAGGGGATCAACTGAGTAAGAAAGAGCAGGACGTATTAAAAGATATGAAGATCGTTCAGGAAATGTATGCCCGCGGATTCGAGTTTGTCCCGATCGACATTTATAAGGCAAAAGCAAAGATGTTTCAGATCATAGACGGGAAACTTATGCCGTCGTTTGCAAGTATTGAAGGAATGGGAGATAAAGCTGCCGAGGCTGTAGAAGAGGCGTCAAAAGACGGACCCTATCTGTCGCTTGATGATTTCAGGCAACGGACGAAAGTCAGCAAAACAGTGATCGATCTGATGGCAGAATTGGGAATGTTCGGAGATCTTCCTCAAAGCAATCAGTTGTCTTTGTTTGATTTTACATAGACGGATGTCGTTTTAAAATCTTGAGGATGAAGAGACGAAAGGAAGCGGTATTGTATGAGAGAGGCAGAAAGAGATGATCAGGAAATTTCAAAAAAATGACTTGGATGCAGTGGCAAAAATTTGGCTTGATTCGAATAAAGAGGTACATGATTTCATTGATCCATGTTATTGGGAACGCTATGAAGATGTAGTTAAGGCAATGTTTTTGCAGGCGGAAATCTATGTCCGGGAGGAAGAAGACACAACCGGAAAAACAGGAGAGATACTTGGGTTTATCGGACTGGACGGAGACTATGCGGCAGGGATTTTTGTCAGAGGAGATGTTCGCTCAAAAGGTGTCGGAAAGCAGCTCCTAGATTTTGTGAAACAGAAGAGAGAAAAACTGGAATTGAATGTATATGCAAAAAACAGAAGAGCCATACGATTTTATGAAAGGGAAGGATTCTGTATCCAAAAAGAAGACACAGATGCGGAAACCGGAGAAAAAGAATATTGTATGCTATGGATAAAACAGGCAGAATAGAAAGATAGTTCAGGAGGGAAAAGACATGTCATTAGAAAAAGCGAAGGAATATTTAGATAAGAAAGGATTTGCAGATCGTGTGATCGAGATGGAAGATTCTACGGCGACTGTTGCAATGGCGGCGGAAGCTCTCGGGGTTGAGGAAGGAATGATTGCCAAAACAATGTCTTTTCTTCAGGGCGAGAAAGCGGTGCTTATTTTGACGGAAGGAACCGCTAAAATAGATAATAGAAAATATAAAGACACATTTCATACAAAAGCAAAAATGATTCCTTTTGAAAAAGTGGAAGAGATGACAGGACATGCCCCGGGCGGGGTGTGTCCATTCGGGGCTGAAGAGGGAATCGATGTTTATTTGGATGAAAGTCTGAAAAGGTTTGAAATAGTGTATCCGGCGGCAGGAAACGATCACAGCGCGGTAAAACTTACGATTTCTGAACTGGAGCAGGCTTCCGATGCTTTGGGATGGGTCGATGTCTGTAAGGAAATGACGGAAGATTAATGGGAAGGAAATAAACACAGAGGGGATTCGGTTTCGTATCTTATTGTTTTTGTTTTGGGAGAAATAATGACCGGATGGCAGGCGGATTTTTGATCTTAGGGTTTACACTGTGGGATGAAATTTCATGAAAGGTTCAGGAACGAGGATAGAGATGGAACATAGAAATTCGATATTGATCGTGGAAGACGATGTGAATATTAACGGACTTTTAAGGGAAGCGCTTGATAAAGAAGGGTACAGATGTACACAGGCATTTTCTGGAACAGAAGCGAGAATGCTTTTGCAGGAAAATCAATATTCGGTTGTACTTCTTGATTTAATGCTTCCGGGAATTCCGGGTGAGGAAGTACTTAAAGACGTTCGGGAAAAGGGCAATACGCCGGTAATTATTCTCACGGCAAAAGATACAATCGATGACAAGGTGGAAGTTTTGCGGGGCGGCGCAGACGACTATGTGACAAAGCCGTTTGATATTAAAGAAGTGATCGCTCGGGTAGAAGTACAGATCAGAAGGACGGAAACAGGATGTGCAGAAGAAAAAAGACGTCGGCTTACTTATCAGGAAATGGAGCTTGACAGGGAAAATTTTACTGTGAAAGTAGAGAAAACAGAATTGCCGCATATTACAAAACAAGAGTTTTCCATTTTGGAACTTTTATTGAAACATCCGAAAAAAGTGTTCAGTAAAGAAGAGATGTTTGAATATGCGTGGAAAGAGCAGTATATGGGAGAGACGAAAACACTGGACGTACATATAAGTAATATCCGCAAGAAGATCAAGGCTGTGACGGACAAAGAGTATATTGAGACTGTATGGGGAATCGGGTATCGGCTTCACCCGTAATCTTTACTCTTTTTTTACTTTTTATTTGCGATTGATTAGTAATTTATTTATAGAATGAGAGCAGATAAAGAAAAGGAGAGAAATAAGATGAGTGAATATTTATTGACAACACACGGATTGACAAAACAGTTCGGTCATCATAAAGCTGTAGATCGCGTGAATCTTCATGTGAAAAGAGGTTCGATTTACGGCTTTATAGGAAGAAATGGAGCAGGAAAGACGACATTTCTGAAAATGATCAGCGGTCTGTCGAAACCGACTTCAGGCGAGATTGAGATGTTCGGATATAAGAATGCTCAGTTGAAAAACGTGCGTTCAAGAATCAGTTGTCTGATCGAGTCGCCGGGGCTGTACGGAAATTTGTCCGCTTATGATAATCTGGCGGTAAAATGTAAATTGTTCGGGATTAATGATCGGGGATATATTGAAAATATATTAGAGACGGTCGGTCTATCAGATGCAGGAAAGAAAAAAACAAAGCATTTTTCACTTGGAATGAAACAGCGTCTTGGAATCGGGATGGCGCTTGTCGGAGAACCGGATCTGCTATTGCTTGACGAGCCGATCAACGGATTGGATCCTCAGGGAATTGCGGAGGTTCGCGATATGATTCTTAAACTTCGGGATGAACAGAATATGACGATCATTATTTCCAGTCATATTTTAGAAGAGCTGTCTAAAATCGCAACCCATTACGGGATCATCCATAACGGGACTTTGGTACAGGAAATTACGAAAGAAGAGTTGATGCTGCGCTGCGGTGAACGGATAGAAATATTGCTTGACGATCCGAAACAGGCGCTTCCGGTGCTGGATCAAATGGGATTTCGGAACTATCAGGTAGTAGATAAGAATACGATCCATGTATATGAGAGACTTGATGAAAGCGCAATGGTGAATATGGAACTTGCAAAAGCAGGCGTCTGCGTAAAAGGGATTGGAATTACAAGTGAAGAACTTGAAAATTATTTTCTGAATCTGACAGGAGGTGTCCGCAATGCTTAATATGATGCGAATGGAATTGTTCCGTATGTTTAAAACAAAAAGTCTGTATGTGATATGGATGATTTTTGCCGTTCTTATCATTGCGACAACAGCGCTTACTGCCGGTGAAATGAATACATATTCTCTTGAGGATCAGCAGCAGAATTATGAATATACAATGGAAGAACAAGAAAGCGGGCAGGTGAATCTTGGGATGGATGTGACGCCTCCGACGAAACCGGGAGAACAGGTTTCGGTGTTCGATATGTTTTTTGCAAATATAAAAGGCAAGGTAGTAGCAGTATTTATGATCATATTTACGATCTTGTATTCTACGGCGGATATAACGAGCGGATTTGTGAAAAATATTGCAGGTCAAGTGAAAAACAAAAGCCTGCTTGTATGTGCCAAAGCGGTCTCTTTGTTCTTGTATACAGTGTTGACGATGGCGTTATTTTTTGTTGTGCAGGCAGCGTCAAACAAAGTATGTTTCCATGAATTTGTGCTGGGAGATAAAAAAGAGTTTGCACTTTATTTTCTGCTTCAGACGATGCTGCACTTTGCGCTTTTGATGATCGTAATGTGCATAGCGCTTCTTATCAGAAATAATGTGGTCAGCATTGTGATCGGTATTTGCCTGTGCATGAACGCGCTTATCATTTTTTATAGCTTTATTGATCGTACGATCGCAAAAGCAGGGATGGGAAATTTCCATATGATCAATTACACTGTAAGCGGAAAGATCACACTTCTTGGAATGAATATTACATCAGAAATGGCAGTCACTTCTTTGTTGGTTGCAATCGTATTTGCAGCGGCGGCGATTTGTCTGGGAAGTTTTGTGTTTAAGAAACGGGATATTTAATATGTATGTTATAGTTGGGATTTTAGTCGGAGTTATTATTGTATTAGTTTGCATATTAGTCAGTTACATGCGGCAGATAAAAGATATCTGCCGCCAACTGCGTTTTCTCAAAGAACATGAGAGCAATATGCTTATTACAAAAGAAATTAAACTGGGGAAGATAAAAGAATTGACAGATCTTTTGAACGAGATGCTCAAGGAGAGAAGAGAAGAAGCGGCGCAATATGTAAAAAAAGAGCGGATGATCGCTGATACATATACGAATTTGTCACATGATATAAGGACGCCTTTGACATCGATGGACGGATATTTTCAACTGCTGGAAACTTGTTCGGATGAGGCGGATCGAAAACGGTATATCGGAATTATTCAGGAACGGATCGAAAGTCTGAAAGAGATGTTGGAAGAACTGTTCACTTATACAAAACTGAAAAATGAAACATACGAATTAAAGAAAGAACGTCAAAATTTAACGCAGATATTAAAAGAAACTTTATTTTCCTATTATGATGAATGGGCAGAGAAAGGAATTGTCCCGGAATTTGAACTTACGGATGAGGCGGTAATGATCATGGGAAATGGACAGGCGCTCAGAAGGGTCATACAGAATATTATGAAAAACGGGTTGGATCATGGAAACAAAGAGCTGAAGATCCGGCTTGAAAAGAAGGGAAATAGGGCGGAGCTGGTATTTAAAAATAAAGTAGAACACCCGAGTGAGATCGATCTTCAAAGAGTATTTGAACGTTTTTATAAAGCAGACGAAGCAAGAAGTAAAAATTCGACAGGACTTGGTCTTTCCATTACAAAAGGATTCGTATTGAAAATGGGTGGAGAGATTGATGCACAGATGGAGGGAGACTGGTTTTGCATTCATATTTGGTTTCCATTATATTTGAAGTGAAACTGCCAGTAAAAGATATTTTTATTCATTATGTTTATTAATAACCGAAAGATTTTACTTGAAAGATTGCTTTCCGAGTAAGAGGTAGATTTGCAACTTGTAAAGTAATGGAAGATTTGAATTTGTATTTGTTAAAACAAAATGTTAGAGGGAATAGAAGTGGATATTAGGCAGTATCAGCAATCAGATTGCAAAGAATTGACAGAACTGTTTTATAATACGGTACATACTGTTAATGCAAAAGATTATACGAAAGAGCAGTTAAATGTTTGGGCAACGGGACAGGTGGATTTGGAAAAATGGGATTTGTCGTTGCAAGAACATTATAGTGTTGTCGCTGTTGAAAACAATGTTATTGTCGGTTTTGGTGATATAGATAAAACAGGATATCTTGACCGCTTATTTGTTCATGCAGACCATCAAGGAAAAGGCATTGCAACTGCTATTTGTGACAGACTGGAACAATTTGTTAAGAAAAATGTAACGACGCACGCTTCTATTACGGCAAGACCATTTTTTGAAAAGAGAGGATACAAAGTCGTAAAAGAACAACAGGTAGAAAGACAAGGAATTTTTCTTACAAATTATGTGATGGTAAAGGAATGATAAATTAGAAGTTGGAGATAAGGATATGAATGAATATATCTATGTTACTTTAAGACAAAAACCTGAATTAAAAGAAGAAGCAGCCACATGGTTTTATGATAAATGGGAAGTGCCACAAGAAGCTTATCTTGAATGCATGGAGGCCTATCTCAATCATGAAACAGAATATGGTTGGTATCTTTGCTTAGACAGCGAGCGCATTGTAGGTGGTCTTGGCGTAAATCCAATTTATGAATCAAAAGGAGAACTTATGAAAAAAATCAGTTTGTTTATTGCAATGAGCCTTGACGGATATATTGCAGACAGCAAAGGCAGCGTTGAGTGGCTGACCGGACAGGGCAATGATGACGATAACATTGACTCATATTCTGAATTTGTGAAAGACATTGATACTGTGATAATGGGGTGGAATACTTATCATCAGATTGTTACTGAACTTTCACCGGACGAATGGATTTATGATGATTTTACATCCTATGTTGTAACACACAAGCCAAAAACATCTTCCGATAAAATCCGTTTTGTCAATGAAAATCCTGTTGAACTGATAAAAAGACTGCGGGAAGAAAACGGAAAAGGAATTTGGATATGTGGCGGAGCAAACCTTATCCAGCAGTTGGTTCAAGAGGATGTTATTGACTGTTATTATATTACTGTGATTCCGACGATTTTGGGTTTCGGTATTCGGCTTTTTGAAAAGGCTGACCATGAAATTAAGTTAAAGTTGGTAAAAACGCAATCATATAACGGGATGACGGATTTAATCTATATAAAAAGATAGATTAGAATGCTGCATTCACAAATAACAGAAAGAGTTAAATTATAATAAGTCTTTTATTGTTACAGAAGTAAAATATTTATTGAAAATCAGGACATGATTAGCCGATCCTGTTCCGAATGCTTTGTTAGCCTTCTTCGATATTCTCTTGCTATTGGAACATGCTGATTATATAATGAGAACAGGAAGAAAAGAAGCGCAGGAGACGATGAATATCCGTACGGGAATGAAAGTCGTGAAAATGCAGCAGAGAGAAAGGAAGAAAGGATATGGAAATGATAAAGAAATTTGGTCGTACAAGGGAAGGAAAACAGGCTTGTCTCTATGTAATAAGAAACGAAAGCGGAATGGAGGCAGCAGTGACTGACTTGGGGGCAACGCTGGTCAGTTTGAAAGTGAAAAATAAGGAGGACGTCATGACAGATGTTGTCCTTGGATATGAGGATGCAGCCGGATATGAAGCGGGAACCTGCTTTTTTGGAGCGATTGTTGGGAGGAATGCAAATCGGATTGGCGGCGCGCAGTTTGAATTGAACGGGAAGACATATTATCTGACAGGAAATGACAATGGGAATAATCTGCACAGCGGCACAGATTTTTATAATGTAAGAATTTGGGAGACAGAAAATGTGACGGAGACATCTGTTCGTTTTAAATTGCATAGTCCTGACGGGGATCAGGGATACCCGGGAACAACGGACATATATGTAACATATAGTCTTGCTGAAGACAATACGCTTGACATTTGCTATGAAGCTTTGTCGGATAAAGATACGATTCTGAATATGACAAATCACAGTTATTTTAATCTGAATGGACATAACAGTGGAAATATACTACAGCATACGCTTACTTTGGAAGCGGATTATTTTACACCCGGAGACGCACAGTCAATACCGACAGGGGAGATCCTTCCGGTCGAGAATACTCCTATGGATTTCCGTGAGGGAAGAAGAATAGGGGATCGGATTGAGGAAGAGTATGAACCGCTGAGGTTTGGAAACGGCTATGATCATAACTGGGTTTTGAAAAATAAAGGGAATTTTGAGAAAGTGGCGGAACTTGAGGCGGAGGAAAGCGGCATTGTGATGGAAACTTATACGGATCGCCCGGGAATGCAGATTTATACAGCAAACTTTGTAGAAAATGAAAAGGGAAAAGATGGAGCGGTATATGGAAAAAGAAGCGCAGTGTGTTTGGAAACACAGTGCTATCCGGATGCAGTTCATCATGTGAATTTTCCTAGTCCGGTGTGTCATGCCGGTGAAAAATATGCTGCACACACGGCATTTCGTTTCTCAGTAAAGAAATAATCTGTACAGCGCAAAGAGCGCATTGTGTATTTAAAGAATATGTGTCGGTGGAAACGGGAAAAAGAATATACCGGAAAGGCAGATGCGAAACAGAAAGACGGTGAGCGATGTATCATCGGCTTTCTGTTTTTTTGTTTGGCGACTGCTTACAATCTAGGAATGCGCCTTTTGGAACTTCCGGTGATTGTATATAAGATTAAAAATGTGTTGAGTAAAAATGACGGAAAAGGAAAGAAGAAAATTATAAATATTATATGATATAACTAATAAAATCTTAAAAAATTCAATATAAATAAAAAAATATTCTATGTTTTATTTATACAAATTCAGATATACTGTCAGTATCAACAAAAACAAGTACAAAGAAACGAGAAGAAGGGAGAAAATGTATGAAGAAAAAAGTAGTTTTAATTGCAATGGCAGCAGCGCTGGCGCTGTCTATTACTGCGTGCGGAGGAACATCTGACAGTGGAAAAACATCATCAAACGACTCCTCCAGTTCGGATGTGGCAAACAAGGACAAACCGTTAGTGTGGTTTAACAGACAGCCGTCAAACAGTTCTACCGGAGAGCTGGATATGACAGCTTTGAATTTCAACGAAGATACATATTATGTAGGATTCGATGCAAATCAGGGTGCTGAGCTCCAGGGAACAATGGTAAGAGATTATATTGAACAAAATATCGATAAAATAGACCGCAACGGCGACGGAGTGATCGGTTATGTTTTGGCTATCGGCGATATTGGACACAATGATTCTATTGCACGTACAAGAGGCGTTCGTAAAGCTCTTGGTACAGGCGTAGAAGATAACGGAGATATCAACAGCGCTCCTATAGGAACAAATACAGACGGAACAGCATCTGCTGTAAAGGATGGAGAGATTGAAGTTGGCGGAAAGAAATTTGTAGTAAGAGAACTTGCTTCTCAAGAGATGAAGAACTCTGCAGGAGCAACATGGGATGCTGCTACAGCCGGAAATTCAATCGGTACATGGTCCTCTTCTTTTGGAGAAGATATAGATGTTGTAGTTTCCAACAATGATGGAATGGGAATGTCTATGTTCAATGCATGGTCAAAAGCAAATAAAGTGCCTACTTTTGGATATGATGCAAACAATGATGCGGTAGCAGCTATTGCAGAGGGTTACGGCGGAACAATCAGCCAGCATGCAGATGTGCAGGCATATCTGACCTTACGTGTTATCCGTAATGCGCTGGACGGCGTGGATATTGATACAGGTATCGGTACAGCTGACGAAGCAGGTAATGTTCTGACAGATGATGTGTATACATACAATGAAGAACAGCGTTCCTATTATGCTTTGAACGTAGCGGTTACAGCTGACAACTATCAGGAATTTACAGATTCCACAAAGGTATACGAACCGGTATCTAACCAGTTGGATAAGAAAGAACATGCGGAAAAGAAAGTATGGCTGAATATTTACAATGCAGCTGACAACTTCTTAAGTTCTACATACCAGCCTCTTCTTAAGAATTATGATGATCTTCTTAATTTAAAAGTTGAGTACATTGGCGGTGACGGACAGACAGAATCCAACATTACGAATCGTCTTGGAAATCCTGATCAGTATGATGCGTTTGCAATTAACATGGTAAAAACAGACAATGCGGCTTCCTATACATCATTACTTAAGTAATTAATGAGGATAAGCAGATTTATTGGGGAGAAGGAATTCTCCCTAATATTTTTGCAATGGAGACCGCTTACAATCCCAGAATGTGCCTTTTGGTACTTCCGGTGATTGGAATCAGGCGTTTTGGAGAAAGGCGTCTGTGTGAAAAGGACTGTAACCGTTTGTGTAAAAATACAAAAATTCTAAAGTATACAGGAGTAAAAAAGCATGGCAGATAAGAAAGATAATATCGTCTTATCGATACGGAATATGAGTAAGTCCTTTGGAAGAAACAGAGTTCTCACTCACATCAATTTAGATGTGAAAGCGGGGACAGTTATGGGACTTATGGGGGAAAATGGTGCTGGAAAATCAACAATGATGAAGTGCCTTTTCGGTACCTATCAAAAAGACGAGGGAAATATCTTCCTGGATGGGAAAGAAGTAAGTTTTTCGGGACCAAAAGAGGCGCTGGAAAACGGGATTGCTATGGTTCATCAGGAATTAAATCAGTGTTTGGAAAGAAATGTAGTTGATAATTTGTTCCTTGGACGGTATCCGGTAAATGCAGTTGGCGTAATCGATGAGGGCAGAATGAAAAAAGAAGCGTCTGAACTTTTCAGAAAACTGGGAATGACAGTCAATTTGTCTCAGCCAATGCGGAATATGTCTGTCTCTCAGCGGCAGATGTGTGAAATTGCGAAGGCAATCTCTTACAATTCAAAAGTAATCGTTTTGGATGAACCGACTTCTTCTCTTACAGTACAGGAAGTAGAAAAACTTTTTGAGATGATGAGAATGCTGAAAGAGCAGGGAATCGCTCTGATCTATATATCACATAAAATGGATGAAATTTTTGAGATCTGTGATGAAATATCGGTGCTTCGTGACGGAAATCTCGTTATGACAAAGAGTACAGAAGAAACAGATATGAACGAACTGATCACGGCAATGGTTGGACGTTCCCTGGAGAATCGTTTTCCGCCTGTAGATAATACGCCGGGGGATGTGGTTCTGTCCGTTCAGCATTTATCTACAAAGTTTGAGCCTTACTTGAAGGATGTATCTTTTGATGTAAGGAAAGGAGAAATTTTTGGACTGTATGGTTTGGTGGGAGCGGGACGTACGGAACTGCTGGAGACGATTTTTGGAGTGCGTACAAGAGCGGCAGGACGTGTATATTTTAATAACCACCTGATGAACTTTGAAAATGCAAGAGACGCAATGGAACATGGGTTTGCCATGATTACGGAGGAGCGTAAGGCAAATGGTCTTTTCCTGAAGGGGGACCTTACGTTTAATACGACTATAGCGAACCTGAATCAGTATAAATCAGGAATTGCTCTTTCTGATACAAAAATGGAAAAAGCAACAGCAGAAGAAATTAAGACTATGCGGACCAAATGTATGGGACCGAATGATATGATTTCAAACCTTTCAGGAGGAAACCAGCAGAAGGTTATTTTTGGAAAATGGCTGGAACGTGGACCGCAGGTATTTATGATGGATGAACCGACAAGAGGAATTGATGTCGGTGCGAAATACGAGATATATGAGTTGATTATCAAGATGGCAAAGCAGGGCAGGACAATTATTGTTGTCTCATCCGAAATGCCTGAAATTTTGGGGATTACAAACCGTATTGGCGTTATGTCAAACGGATATCTTTCCGGAATTGTTAATACCAAAGACACAGATCAAGAAGAGTTATTGAGACTAAGCGCAAAATACCTATAGAACGAGGGAGAATGATGAATATGGCTAATGGAAACAGTAAGATTCTGACGGCGGAACAGGAAATGCAGATTCGCCGGCCGATTGAAGAATACGTCGGTGCAATTCAAAAAAAGATTGACGCTCTCCGGGTGGATGGTACAGATAAGGTGCTGTCCCTGCAAAATGCAATAGACGGAGTAAAGCGGGATCGTACGCTTACAAAAGGAGAGAAAGAAGACAGACTTTCCAGAATGCGCAGAGAGCTGGAACAGGCAAAAGCAGTGGAGGCGGAGCATAAGGACAAGGTAGCAAAGCTGATTGCAGATGCAGAAGCATATTTGAAGGCGCATTTTGATAAAGAATATTATGAGCCTGTAAAGGCAAGCTGTGTGCAGGAAAAGGCGCTTGCGAAACAGAAATACGAGAAAAAAGTAGAAGAACTGAAAAAAGAGCATCAGCAGATCATGTCTAAAATTTCAGAGCATCAGGAAGTAAAGGATGAGAAATACGTTTATAAAAACCGACTGTTTGATGCGAAGATGGAATTGCAGAAAGATTATCAAACGATAAAGGACAGACGGCATGCGGCATATTCTTATAAATATCATTTGATTGATTTACTCCGTATGTCGAAATTTACATTTCTTGAGACACGGGCACAGAAATGGGAAAACTATAAATATACGTTTAGCAAAAGAAACTTTTTCCTTCAGAACGGATTATATATCGCTATCCTTTTGATATTTATAGTACTTTGTATCATTACGCCGATACTGAAAGGTGCGCCTCTGCTTACCTATAATAACGTACTGAACGTGCTTCAGCAGGCATCTCCGAAGATGTTCCTTGCATTAGGTGTTGCGGGTCTGATCCTTCTTGCCGGAACAGATCTTTCAATCGGACGTATGGTAGGTATGGGAATGACGACAGCAACGATTATTATGCATCAGGGTGTCAATACGGGCGGTGTTTTCGGACATATATTTGATTTCACTACAATGCCTATCATTGCGCGGGTGATTTTATCACTTGTTTTGTGCGTCTTTCTGTGTACCTTTTTTACAATGATAGCCGGATTTTTTACCGCGAAGTTTAAGATGCATCCGTTCATATCGACAATGGCAAATATGCTTGTGATTTTCGGACTTGTTACATATGCGACAAAGGGAGTGTCTTTTGGAGCTATTGAGCCGACGATTCCGGATATGATTATTCCGACGATAAACGGATTCCCGACAATTATTATATGGGCGGCCGTTGCGGTATTTGTTGTATGGTTTATTTGGAATAAGACAACTTTTGGAAAGAACTTGTATGCGGTTGGCGGAAATGCAGAAGCTGCAGCGGTATCAGGTATTTCTGTATTTGCCGTTACAGTAGGAGCATTTATCCTGGCAGGTATCCTTTACGGATTTGGTTCATGGCTGGAGTGTATAAGAATGGTAGGTTCAGGTTCTGCAGCTTACGGACAAGGCTGGGAAATGGATGCGATTGCAGCCTGTGTAGTAGGAGGAGTATCATTTACAGGTGGTATCGGAAAGATTTCAGGAGTAGTAGTCGGTGTGTTTATTTTCACCGCGCTTACATATTCCCTTACAATCCTCGGTATTGATACAAACCTGCAGTTTGTATTCTCAGGTATTATCATTCTTGTTGCGGTAGCGCTGGATTGTCTGAAATACGTACAGAAAAAATAAAAATAGATTTTCAAAAAAAGAGTCGGCATTGGGGCATCTTCCTTACGGAGGATGCCCCAATGGCTTTTTTATATCATTGTTTACGATTTCTGTGACTCTGCTGCGGATGTGATTCATTCGTGCACCCCGCTCCATTTGAGTAGTCACGTTTAACCGTTCGGGCACACTCACTCACTCTGCTATTTGTTTTACCAGCCGAAAAAGCATATCTTCAGCCTGTTTGTCAATGTCAGAAAGGCAGCCATACAGCTTACCGCTTGTTAGTAGATTGGTGTAGAATACCTTTTTATGCTGCTTGATGTGCCGTAGGTGTCGTTGCCCCCATATACTGATAGGATTTGTATCAGTTTCAGCGACGGAAGATATAAAAGGCAGATAAAAACTGTGGTTGTATTTACAGGCAGATATGTCTTTGTTATAATGAGAAAAAATAAAGCGGAACGATGTGTGGGGAGAAATATGGAGAAATATACGATACTTTTGGTAGATGATGAAGAGGAAGTAATACAGGCCATCATCCGGAAAATTAAGTGGGAAGATCTGGGCTTTTCTGTTCTCGGATATGCCGATAACGGGGTGAAAGCTTTGGAAATGATAGAGGAGCATCAGCCGGATGTAGTTATGACAGATATTAAAATGCCGTATATGGACGGCATGGAATTATGCAGTCACATCAGAATGGAATATCCTGCAATGAAGATTGTGCTTTTTACAGGTTTTGATGAGTTTGAGTATGCGAAGGAAGCAGTTCATTTGGAAGTGGAAGAATATATTTTAAAGCCGGTTAATTCTGTGGAACTGGTGAATATATTTACGCATTTAAAAGCGAAACTGGATCAGGAGATAAGTGAGAGAAGAAGCATGGAAAAACTAGAGCAGTATTACACGGAGTCTCTGCCTCTCTTGCAGGCGAATTTTTATTCTACCCTGATAGAAGGAAGAATCCATGAAGAGGAACTGCAGAGATATTTGTCGGATTATCAAATCTCTCTTCCGGGGCCGCTTTTCTGCTGCCTTGTAATCCATATGTCTTCCAGTCAGGTCCCGGAAAATATGAATTCTTTGTTTTTAGCTGCATCTGTACAGAAACAGGCTGAAGAGCGTCTGGGGAAAAGGTGGCGGGCAAAATGTTTTCCCTATCTTGGCAACAGTGTTCTGTTTGCTCAACTAAACGGTGAAAATGAAATTGCAGAGTTAACAGATGATTGTGATCGCTTCTGCAAGTATGTAAACCGCATTATCGGGGCGGTTGTCACGGTCGGAATTGGTCAGGTCTGCAGCAGTGCGCTGGATTTGGCACAGTCCTATAATACGGCGCGGGAGGCGGTTTCCTATCGTGCTGTTTACGGCGCTTCCAGGGCGATTAATATTAAGGAAATCGCGCCTTCGGAGTCGGGAGAGACGCGGTTTACAAATGATACAGAATTATTGAATTTATTTAAAAAGATCCGTTTGAATTCACGGGACGAAATTATAGAAGCGGTAAATCAGTATATAGAGCGTATCTCATTTCCGTTGAAATCACTGCAGCAGCATCAGGTTGTTATTATGGATCTCATAACTGCGTTGTTTAGATTTTCCGTAAACAATGATATTGCAGCGGAGGGGATCAGTGGTGATATAGGAATGCTCTACGAGGTGCTGCTTGAGATGGAGCCTGACGCACTGCGAAAATGGCTTACAGATATTAGTCTTTGTTTCAGCGAAAGTTTAGTCATGGCAAGGAGCAGATCGACGCAGTCTTTTGTATCGAAAGCGAAAGAGTATGTACACAGCCAGTATGCGGATGCGCAGTTATCTCTTGCACAGATCTGTGAAATGTTGGGAGTGTCCAACTCCTATTTTTCTACAGTTTTTAAGAAAGAAACCGGAAAATCCTTTGTCGGATATGTAACAGATTACCGTATGGAGCAGGCGGCACGCCTGATGATTGAAACAAATGAAAAGAGTTATGTCATAGCGCAGAAGGTAGGATACACAGATCCTAATTATTTTAGCTATGTATTTAAAAGACAATTTGGCGTATCGCCTTCAAAATACAGAGCGGAGCATACAAAAAGTGAAAAATAGATATTTCAAAAGCAGAAGAAAATCGGCTGGTCAGGAAAAGGCTGGAAGTTCGGGAAGAGGCTGCATTGCAGAAAAGGTGAGAAACTGGAAAAAGGATAGAAGGTGGGACGGCTTAAAGCTTGGAGGGATTCAAACTACTTTGATGGGAGCATTTTCCCTTGTTTCTATTTTTATTATGCTGCTCTTCGGGCTTGTTATGTACTTGTGGTTTTCTACTCTGTCCAGGCAGGAGACGGTGCAAAGTACTCAGAAGCTGATGGAACAGACAGGGGAGAGTTTGGAAGATTATCTTGTCAGCATGCGTCAGATATCTGACACTGTCTATTACAATGTCATAAAAGAGAGTGATTTTTCCCAACAAAAACAGGAAATTCAAAGCAGGATGAACCTTTTATACGGAGCAAACAGGGATGACCTGCAAAGTATCGCAATTTACAATGACTATGGGAGGCTGATGGCGGCAGAACCGGTGGCGTCTCAGAAAGAAGATCCTGATGTGACGCAGCAGGACTGGTACATACAGGCTTTAGAAGAGGTGGAAAATATGCATTTTTCTACGCCTCATATTCAAAATTTGTTTGATGATGGAACATTTCGCTATTATTGGGTAATTTCTTTAAGCCGAATGATTGAAATTACGGACAGCGGGGTATGTCGCCGGGGTGTGCTGCTAGTGGATATGGACTATGCAGATATTTCAAGAATGATGAATCAGATTAATACTTTGAATAACGGAGAGTATTATTATTTGTGTGACAGCAACGGCGAAATTATTTATCACCCAAGAGAGATACAGATCAGCAACGGCCTTGGCGGAGAGAACAGTAGTGTGGCGGCGGCGCGCAAGGATGGTGTGTATGAAGAAAGTTTTGAAGGAGAGAGACGGAAAGTGATCGTCAATACGATCAGTTATACCGGTTGGAAGCTGGTGGGGGTGATTCCTTATTCAACATTTACACACGGAATGATTGATGTGCGTTATTTTATTATTTTGTTGATGTTTTTGACGACGATGATACTTGTAGCAGTTAACCGTGTTGTTTCGGCGAGAATCTCCAGTCCGATTTTGAAATTAAATGCCTCGGTACTGGAATATGAGGCAGGAGAAAAACCGGAAGTGTATATAGGAGGAGCGGAAGAAATCCGGTATCTTGGATGCTCTATCCAAAAATCTTACGAACAGATTGACGAGCTTATGAAGAAGATTATCGTAGAGCAGAACGAGCGCAGAAAAAGCGAATTAGATGCGTTACAGAGCCAGATCAATCCTCATTTTCTGTATAATACACTGGATTCTATTACATGGATGATTGAGGATGAGCGAAATGACGAAGCGGCATTTATGATTTCTCAGCTTGCAAAACTGTTCCGCATAAGTCTTTCAAAAGGCCATACAGTAATTAATATCCGGGATGAGCTGCAGCATGCTCAGAGTTATATGAATATACAGAAAATACGGTATAAAAATGCCTTTTCGGTCATCTTTGATGTAGATCCTTCTCTCTATGGGTTCTGCATTGTGAAGCTGGTTTTGCAGCCGATTTTGGAAAATGCAATCAACTACGGAGTCAGCGGGATGGATGATTGTGGAGAAATAAAAATAAGCGGCAAAATGGAAAAGGAAATGATTGTTCTTTCCGTGACAGATAATGGCGTTGGAATGAGCAGTGAAGAGGTAAGCAGGCTTCTGACAGGTGAGAATCGAGTGCATAAGCATGGATCGGGAGTGGGACTTGTGAATGTCAATAACCGCATTAAGATTGTATTTGGAAAAGAATATGGGGTTGTTGTTGAAAGTGAGCCGGATGAAGGAACGACCGTCTCGATTCGACTTCCGGCAGTTATGTATACGGAAGAAAACCGTAAGACATTAGAAAGAGGAAATCCGCATGGCAAAGAAAACGCAGTAGGACAGGAAATGCAGAGGGAATAAGAATGAAGAATGGCAAAAAGATATTTGTTTTGATCGAAACAATTCTAGGCGTTATGGTTCTGGTGCTGATCATGTTCATGTTTTTGGGGAAAAATGAAAAAAAGCAGGAAAAAATTTCTGTAATTATCCAAAATTCGGATGACAGTCAGTGGTCGGCATTTAAGTACGGGATGAAAATGGCGGCGGCAGATAAAAAGATAGAGGTGCTTGTGGTAAGTACTGCAGGAACTTTAAGCGCGCAGGAAGAAGAAAATCTGATAGAAAGAGAAATAGAAAACGGCGCCTCGGGAGTTATTGTAGAGCCTTCTGACGGAGAAGAAACAGAAAAAATGCTTAGAGAAGTGGAAAAGAAAGTCCCTGTTGTGCTTGTGGAAAGTTTTGTGTCTTCCGATGGAAAAGAGACAAAAATGCCGGTTACAGGGGTAGATAATTACGCTATGGGAGAGGCTTTAGCTCGGGAGTTGTTGAAAGACTGCGGCGGGAATATAAAAGGAAAAAGAATAGGGCTTGTTTCGGGGGAAGGAAACAAAAGTTCTGTACAGGAAAGAGCGGAAGGGATTAAAGATGTGCTGGCAGAAGAAGAGGCGGATATCATATGGCAGATATCGGATTCCTTTGAGGAGGATGAAGGAAAAGAGTCATTGGAACAGAGTTCAAAAGTGGATTTTATAATGGCCTTGGACAATATAAGTTTGGTATCAGCCGGGGAATATTCTGCATCAAATAATCTCCACGGAGCAGTTTTGTACGGAATTGGACATTCTATGGAAGCGTTCTATTATTTAGACACAGCTGAGATACAGTGTCTCATAGTGCCGGACGAGTTTAACAGAGGATACCAAAGTGTGGCAGAGTTATCGGATAGTTTGAAATATTTTATGAACAAACCAAAGAGCAGAACAGTTTCGTATTCGATTGTCCGCAGAGAGACGTTGTTTTCGAAAGAAAATCAAGAAGTTTTGTTTACTATGAGTCAATAAGGCGTATAGGGTACATGAGCATTATAGCAGAGGTGGTAGAATGAAAGGGAAGAAACGATTAGCAGAGATAATTATTTTGTGTATGGGAATGTACGTTTTATGTGCCTGCAGTAAGCAGAAAGTGCCTGTGTCGGACAAGATTTATGTTGGGATTACCTGTTATGATCAAAGTGATACCTTTTTAAGTGAACTGCTTGTCTGTTTTAAGGAAGAACTTAAGATTCTCAATCAAAAAGGGATTGAAACGACGATGACAGTCAGAAATGCTGACAGATCTCAGCGCGTGCAGAATGATCAGGTGAAAGAATTGATAAACGCAGGGTGTAATGTTCTTTGTGTGAATCTGGTAGATCGTGCAGATCCGTCGGAGATTATTGACGTTGCCAAGGAACATGATGTGCCGATTATATTTTTTAACAGAGAACCGGTTGCGGAGGATATGAAGCAGTGGGACAAGCTTTATTATGTTGGCGCAGATGCAAAGCAGTCCGGTGTTTTGCAGGGAGAACTGGCCGTGGAAATGATACAGAAAAACAGTCAGATAGATCATAATAAAGATGGGAAAATTCAGTATGTAGTTTTAGAAGGGGAAGCAGGTCATCAGGATGCGATCATTCGTACAGAAAATGCGGTAGATACATTAAATCAGAAGGGGATTGAGCTGGAAAAGCTAAGTTATCAAATTGCGAACTGGAATCGGGCACAGGCGCAGAACCGGATGGAGCAGATACTGGGACAATATAAGAATAGGGTAGAACTTGTACTGGCAAATAATGATGATATGGCGCTTGGGGCGATGGATGCTTATAAGAAGTTGAATTATACAGAGGCAGTTCTTCCGGTATTTATAGGAATCGACGGTACAGACATGGGACTAAAGGCAGTGGAAGATTCGATGATGGCGGGAACGGTGTACAACGATAAGGAAGGGCAGGCGAGAGCGATAGCAGAGCTTTCAGCCGCTTTGGTGACAGGGGAAGAGGATAAAATAGAATTTAGCAAGGGCAATTATATTTACCTTCCATATTCTAAGGTTACAAAAGAAAATGTACATGAATATTTAAATTAATGGACTAAAAATACACCTTGTAAAAGAGTTTTCGTCTTGTACAAGGTGTATTTTTTATTTTAAGCTGACCCGCAAGAACTGCAAGTCTTATTATCTCAATCAGTTCGATGTTTTTGTGTGATAGAGATTTTTTATACGTCTAAGCGGGAAGCGCCTCCACCGATGTTCACTACATAAAATTCTGCTTCATATCCGAATTTGTCCGCATAGGCTTCGCCGACATTTTTAATAAATTCGTCCACAGCCTCATTTTTTACAATGCTGACAGTACAGCCGCCAAATCCTCCGCCGGTGATACGGGAACCTATTACGCCCGGAGTGTTCCAGGAAAGTTCAACGAGCAGATCAATTTCTTTGCAGGACACCTCATAGTCGTCTCGCAGAGAGACATGAGATTGATTCATCAGTTCTCCGAATTTTTTAATATCTCCTTCTTTCAGCGCTTTAACGGCAGTGATGGTACGCTGGTTTTCATAGACGGCATGTTTGGCACGTTTTAAACGAACCTCATCCCGGATCAGATGTTTTGCCTCTTCAAATTTTTCAGGAGTAAGTTCGCCAAGAGAAGAGATCGGCAGTTCCTTCTGCAAATCACTGAGTGCGTCTGCACATTCCTGACGGCGAACATTATATTCGGAAGTAACAAGGCTATGCTTTACGTTACTGTTTGTAATGATAATTTTGGAATCCTCAAGCTGGATGGGGGCATATTCATACTCCAAAGTGTTTGTGTCGAGGAATATTGCGTTATCTTTTTTGCCGACAGCTACGGTAAACTGGTCCATAATACCACAGTTACATCCGTTAAAATTATTTTCAGAATACTGTCCGAATAAAGCGAGGTCTATTGGACTTAAATCGGTAATTCCGTATAAATCAGTCAAAATAACTCCGGTCAGTACTTCCAGGGAAGCTGAGGAAGAAAGTCCTGCGCCGTTTGGAATATTTCCCCATATTACCATGTCAAATCCATTTTCCA
This sequence comes from Mediterraneibacter sp., assembly GCF_030825015.1. NCBI lineage: Bacteria > Bacillati > Bacillota > Clostridia > Lachnospirales > Lachnospiraceae > Mediterraneibacter > Mediterraneibacter sp. The sequence goes on from NZ_JAPJQP010000001.1 coordinate 218,972, forward strand.
ATTTATAGCCTTTTTCTGAGAATGTCCATACAACACCGAGAGGATAGTTTGCCCAGTCATAGCTGTCTTTGTTAGTAAGATCGTCAAGGGATGCTTCCACTACACCGATGTCCTCGAGGTTGCAGGAATAAAAATGCATAAGGCGGTCTTCTCTTTTTCTTGCAACGCCATAGGTTCCAAGTGTCAGGGCGCAGGGGAATACATGACCGCCGTTATAGTCGGTGTGTTCTCCGATGAGGTTGACGCGGCCGGGAGCAAAATAGAAATGTGCATCGTCTGCGGCGCCAAAAAGTTCTGCGAATTTGTCGTATAATTTTTGTTTCATATTTGGTTTCCTCCTACATAAAATACTGAAATCATAAACTCCAAACTTCTTGTATTTCATTATAATCTATAGTAGAAGAAATGTATAGAACAAATAAGTGCAAACATAGGTAAAAATGTTGCAGGACTGGGCGAAATGTTTGAATAAATATGTTTGTGCTGAAAATGAGTGAAACCCGATCTTAGCAGAAGAGCAAATGCATATTATGTATCAGAGTTTTGAAATTGATGCAGAGGAAATTCTAAAGAAAATGAAATAAGAAGAGATCCGTTTTTGTTTAATTTTTTGGCAGCAACAGAAAGTTCTCCACCAATTTCTTCTGCAAGGGATTTGGCAATCGTAAGACCAAGTCCGGTTCCACCCTGACTGCGTGCCGGTTCCTGAATATAGAAGCGGTCAAACAGATTGGACGTATCCTCGTATGAAAGAGAGCATGTGTCGTTGACGAACAGGATTTTGATGAAATCTGGTTCGTCTTTTATTGTTATATGAAAAAAGGTGTGGGCATATCTTCCGGCATTTTGGAATAAGTTGAAAAAGATTCGTTCTAAAGCGGTCCTGTCAGCAAACACATATATTGGACGATCCGGCAAATCAAGCGAAACGTCTAAATGTGCTTCTTCAAGTATTTGACAGTTGTCTGCAAAAGATTCTTTCAGTAATTTTACAGTATCAATTTTGATCAGATTTACTGCATAGTCATGAGCTGTAAGCCGGGAAAAATCATAAAATTGCGTAATTAGATTCTTCAGTGATTCTGATTTTCGTTCAATGACATCCAGTGTATCTGAAAGCTCGCTGTTTTGTGAGATATAGGAAGACTGGGATTTTTTATATAGTCTCACATATCCGAGAATGGCTGTTAAAGGAGTTCGCAGGTCGTGACTGATGTTCTCGATCTGTTTTTGAAAATCTTTTTCCTGTTTTGCATAACGAGCGCGTTCCTTGTGAAGTTCATCTAAAAAAGAATTAATCGTGATGAGAAGTTTTCTTAACCGATTGTTTGGAATAGGAAGGTGGATCATCTGATTTTTGGAGAGATCTTGCTGTATGACATCGAGGTCTTTTTGTATCTGTTTTAATGCACGGAGAAGGGAAATGTAGCGAAATGCAATATATCCCCCTGTGATACTGACAAGAAATAGAATAATATACAACATATGAGATCCCTCCATATTTGTGTTTATAAGTCTGCTTTGCTGATGTGCCTGAATCCAATTATCATGAAAATAACAATTCCTGAAATTCCCGCAATTACGCAGCGCAGCATACCGCCTGTTGTATCCCATGCAGTAATGCATGAACTCATATTGACGTTTGCTGTGTTGATCTGAAAAAAGTTCGATGGCATCCACATGGAGATGTTGTAGATAAGATCTGTTTTAAAATGCGCTGAAACTGCTATTCCGAACTTAAATAAAATTGTCGGAAAAATGAAAAAGACAAAAAGCCATGTAAAAAATATGAACGCTCCGTTTTGGAAACTTAGGGAAAGTGTGATTGTCAAAACAATACTGGATACGGCAATCAAATAAATAGCCGGAATTTCCATTAGCAGATCGGTCATGTGAACCGGGCCGGTTTTGTCAAGGAGTAATTCGGTTGTAAAAATCCAGAGAGCGAGAACAATCGTCATAATGACAGTTGCAGCGGTGACACTGATAATGCACTGTCCGAGAAAGATCTTTCTTCTTGGAATTCCGTTTGCAATCGAATTTTTTATAATCCCGTTTCTTTTACTGTCCTCATAGAGAAGCGAAGCGGTCAGCATTCCCATTAATGTGAAAAACATCGGACTGGATACAAGAATGGAATAGGAAAAAGAGGTTGTGTGATATTGCGTTTTAACAGCCGAAATACCTAATATCAGTAAAATTGTCAGACCGGAGAGCACTCCGAAAAAAATAAGGATTCCGGTTGTATGGATCAGACGGTAGTATTCACTTTTGATAAAATTCAACATTTTACGTCGCCTCTTTTCTTTAGTTCTATATAATAATCTTCCAGAGATGTCTGTAGTGTCTGCATTTTTGTAATGTAAACATCATTTTTGGCGGCAAGCCGGCTGAAGTTCTCGGCAGTCTCGTGCGGTTTATAAATGCGGACTGTATTTTGAGGAAGTATTTTGTAGTTTTCTCTCGGAAATATTTTCTCGAGTAAAACGGCATATTTTTCAGCATCAGAAACAGTCAGTTCGATACAGTTGGCACATTTTTCGTGTAAAGCTTCAGAACTGATCTCCTCAAGTAACATCCCTTTATTTAGGAAGCCGTAAACTGTGGCAAGATGTTCTAATTCTGATAAAATATGGCTGGATAAAAGGATCGTGATATTTTTCTGTTCATTTAATTGTTGAAGGATACTGCGAAATTCAATAATACCGCTCGGATCAAGTCCGTTAATCGGTTCGTCCAAAATGAGGATCTGTGGTTCTCCGAGTAAGGCGACTGCAAGACCGAGACGCTGTTTTTGTCCAAGCGAAAGCGTTTTGCATTTTGCATGTTGCTTCTCGGTTAGTCCGGTCAGCTGAATTGTTTCGCTGATTTTTTTGTTGTCTGGAACCCCTTTTTGAATGGCGTAATAATGCAGTGTTTGTTCGACGGTCATCCCTGGAACAAAACTTGGATATTCGATCAGACAGCCGATATTTTTGCGGATATTGCAAAGCGTTTTTTCTTCGGTTTCGCCAAACAGGCATAGTTCTCCTTTTGTTGGAAAAATATGTCCGGCAAGCAATTTAAGCAATGTGCTTTTTCCTGCACCGTTATCTCCGATCAGACCATAAATGCAGCCTTCGCTTACATGAAGATCTACATGATCCAGAGCAAAAAAGGGAGAGCGCGGATTGTATACTTTGGTGATCTGTTTTGTCTCTATGACATATCTGTTCATATTTGCTCACTCCGTATGGATTTTATTTTGTGTAACAGATTCTTTAATAGAGTACTGTTACGATGTTAATCATATCTGAATCTGTTTTAATAAGTCATAAAGAACCTTTAAAGAACTTATAAAAATATAATGATTTTGTTTGTCGGAGTTTCAATCTATAGTATTTGAATCAGTTTGGTAAATCATAAACTTCTGTTTCAAATCTGTTTTATTTAATGAAGAACAAGTTTAAATCCAATTCCGTATACAGTACGGATATATTCATTTTCAGGATCAGCTTCTTTTAGTTTCTTACGGAGATTGCTCACATGTACGTTGACGGTATTGTTTTCTCCATAATATCCTCCGTGCCAAACAAGGTCATACAGCATTTCACGGGAATAGACTTTTTCAGGATTCTTCATGAAAAGATAGAGCAGATCATATTCATGGGCAGTCAGAGAAAGTTCGATTCCCTGTACAGTGACTTTTCGAGAATCCGGATATAATTCCAAATTTAAGCAAGACAGTTTTTTGGATGTTGAAGTGCGCCGTAAAGCAGCCTGGATTCTTGCTATGACTTCTTCAGGTTCAAAGGGTTTTGTAATATAATCATCAGCGCCCATTTTTAAAAGGGACACTTTATCTGTCAGAGCAATTTTTGCGGATAATATGATGACAGGCACATCTGAGGAAAAGTTACCCCGAAGTTCGGACAGAAGTTCCTCGCCGGATAACCCCGGAAGCATGAGATCCAGTAAGATCAAGTCAGGGGTGTTCTGTGTAAAGAGAAGTTTTGCTTCTGTTCCGGAAAAAGCCTGTATCGGTTCAAAATGCTCAGTGCGCAATATTTTTGCAAGAAGATTGTTGATATCTGCGTCGTCTTCTACAATTAAAATCTGTTCTTTCATGTCGTTAAGATTTAATCCTTTCTTATTTCCCGTCTTTAGAAAGCCGTAGACGGGATACATCTGCTATGCTATAATAACCCTAACGCTTTGACATAGTAAAGTGCAAATTTATGAAATTTAAAATTTCAAATGAAATGGAGGATAATGACGATGTACGACTTCGATGAAATCAAAAATGCAGATCCGGAGATTGCGGAAGTGATCACAGCGGAAATGAAGAGACAGAACTCCCATATCGAATTGATCGCTTCTGAGAACTGGGTGAGTAAGGCCGTGATGGCAGCGATGGGAAGTCCACTTACAAATAAATACGCAGAAGGATATCCGGGCAAGAGATATTACGGCGGATGTCAGTGCGTGGATGTTGCCGAAGATCTGGCAAGAGAACGTGCCAAAAAATTATTTGGCTGTGAGTATGTAAATGTACAGCCGCATTCCGGAGCGCAGGCAAATATGGCGGTTCAGTTTGCAATGCTGACACCCGGAGATACGATCATGGGTATGAACCTTGATCACGGCGGACATCTGACGCATGGATCACCGGTGAATCTGTCGGGAAAATATTTTCATGTTGTTCCTTACGGAGTCAATGATGAGGGTGTAATCGATTATGACAATGTTTTGGAAATCGCGAAGGAATGCAGACCAAAACTGATCATCGCCGGAGCAAGTGCTTATGCGAGAACGATTGATTTCAAACGGTTTCGTGAGATTGCGGATGAAGTCGGCGCGTATCTTATGGTAGATATGGCTCATATTGCAGGACTTGTGGCAGCAGGTCTTCATCCAAGTCCGATCCCGTATGCACATGTGACAACGACGACAACTCATAAAACATTGCGCGGACCGCGAGGTGGAATGATTCTTTCAAGCAATGAAGTAAATGAAAAGTTTAATTTTAATAAAGCGATCTTCCCGGGAACACAGGGAGGACCTCTTATGCATGTGATCGCAGCAAAAGCAGTCTGCTTTAAAGAAGCGCTCGAACCGGAGTTTAAAGAATATCAGACGCAGGTTGTAAAGAACGCGAAAGCTCTTTGCGAAGGATTGAAAAAACGCGGCGTGAAGATTGTTTCAGGAGATACGGACAACCATCTTATGCTCGTAGATCTTACCGGAAATGACGTAAGCGGAAAAGAGTTGGAAAAGCGGCTTGACGATGCGCATATTACATGTAATAAGAATACAATTCCGAACGATCCTCGTTCTCCGTTTGTGACAAGCGGCGTAAGACTCGGAACTCCTGCAGTTACAACGCGGGGGATGAAAGAGGATGATATGGATAAGATTGCCGAGATTATTGCGATGGTAATCGAAAGCGAAGAAAATGTAGAGACTGCGAGAAAAATGGTCGCAGAGCTTACAGAAAAATATCCTCTTTGTTAAATAAAATATAGAAAGAACAAAATTCCTCTTTGGCGGACAGGATTCTGTCTGTAAAAGAGGAATTTTTCTTGATTTAAAGCTTTAACTCGGAAAAGTATTGTGCTATACTAATAGAACAGCAGTAAAAAAGGAAAGCTGAAAAAGCAAATTGCCGATAAAATGAGGCATGAGACGTTATAAAGGAGGATATGCGCGATGATATGGGCAAAGGAAGAGACTCTGCCAAGAGAAGAAATCGAACAGATACAGCTTGCAAAGTTGAAGGATACGGTTCGGTATATTTATGACAGAGTGCAGCCTTACCGTGAAAAGATGGATGCGGCAGGTGTGCGTCCGGAAGATATTCAGACTTTGGAAGATCTAAAGAGACTGCCGTTTACATATAAAGCTGATTTTCGGGATCATTATCCGGACGGATTGTTTGCGGTTGATAAAAAGGAGATCGTTCGTTACCATGCAAGTTCGGGAACGACAGGTAAGCCGACAGTTGTCGGATATACGAGGAATGATTTGGATATCTGGCTGAATAATGTTGCGAGAGTTGCATGTATGGGAGGCGCTACGGAGGAAGATGTGGCGCAGATCGCATTTGGATACGGAACGTTTACAGGAGCGCTCGGACTTCATGGAGGACTTGAGAAAATAGGAGCGTCGGTGATTCCGATGTCTTCAGGAAATACAAATAAACAGATTATGTTTTTACAGGATATGGGTGTGACCCTTCTTGTGGCAACGCCATCTTATGCGCTTCATCTCGGAGAAGAACTTCGAAGAAGAGACATTGATCCGTCAAAAGATCTGAAGATCAGAATCGGGTTGTTCGGAGGCGAAGGCATGACAGAACCGATGCGGGAAGAGATGCACCGTGTTTGGGGAGAGCAGTTTGTCTGTACGCAAAATTACGGGATGAGTGAGCTTTGCGGACCGGGAGTGTCAGGAGAATGTACGCAGCTTTGCGGAATGCATATTAATGAGGATTGGTTTATCCCTGAGATTATCGATCCTGAAACAGAGGAAGTTCTTCCTCCGGGAGAAAGGGGAGAACTTGTTGTTACCTGTCTTGGAAAAGAGGCGCTTCCGATCGTAAGATACCGGACAGGAGATATGACAAGATTGATGTATGAACCGTGTAAGTGTGGAAGAACGACATGCAGAATGGAAAATCTTTCCGGTCGTGCGGATGATATGCTTGTTATTCGGGGAGTCAATGTGTTCCCGACACAGATTGAAGAAGTTCTTTTGAAGGTTGACGAGATCGGACCGCATTATGAGATCCTTGTAGAGAGAAAGAATCGTCTGGACGTAATGACGATTACCGTTGAACTGATCGATGACAGGCTTCTTGACAGTTATGCAAAATTAAGTGAACTTGAGGCAAGAATTAAGTCTGCATTAAAATCGCAGCTTGGACTTGCGACTCAGATCAGACTTGTGGCGCCGAATTCCTTAAAACGATTTGAAGGAAAGGCGAAGAGAGTGACAGATTTACGAAAGGATGGACTTTGATATGGCAGAGAAAGTGATCATGCTCGGCAATGAGGCGATTGCCAGAGGAGCATATGAAGCAGGAGTGAAAGTATCTTCCGCTTATCCGGGAACGCCAAGTACCGAGATTAGTGAATATCTTGTTCAATACAAGGAAGATGTATATGAAGAATGGGCCCCGAATGAAAAGGTGGCGACTGAAGTGGCGGTTGGAGCGAGTCTTGCGGGAGTACGTTCTATGGCGTGTATGAAACATGTGGGCTTGAATGTAGCGGCAGATCCGCTGTATTCCGTTTCTTATATGGGTGTGAACGGCGGACTTGTTCTTGTTGTAGCTGATGATCCGGGACTTTACAGTTCCCAAAATGAGCAGGACACAAGAATGGTCGCAAGAGCAGCGCAAATTCCGGTTATTGAACCGTCAGACAGCGCAGAGGCGAAAGACTTTTTTAAGACGGCATTTGAATTGAGCGAGCAGTTTGACAGACCGTTTATTTTCCGTACGACAACAAGACTTGCACATTCACAGGGACTTGTAGAACTGTGTGACCGTGCGCAGATCGACGATAAGCCGTATGAGAAAAATATCCCGAAAAATGTTATGATGCCGGGCAATGCAAAGCTTCGTCACATTGAGATTGAAAAAAGAAATATTGAGTTGGCGGAAGCAGCAAACACATTGCCGATTAACAAGGTCGAGATGAATGGTACTAAGATCGGGGTAATCACAAGCGGTATTCCATATCAATATGTAAAAGAAGCGCTTCCTGAAGCATCCGTTCTGAAACTTGGTCTTGTGAATCCGCTTCCTAGAAAACTGATCGAGGAGTTTGCGTCGAAAGTTGAGACCTTATATATTGTGGAAGAACTTGATCCGGTCATTGAAGAACAGGTTCGTTCTTGGGGAATCCAAGCTGTCGGAAAAGAAATTTTTACAGTGCAGGGTGAGTACAGCGCTAATATGCTTCGCAAAGCAATTTTGAAGGAAAATTTGAATCTGAAAGAACCGGCAAAAGCTCCGGGGAGACCTCCGATCCTTTGTCCGGGGTGTCCGCATAGAAGCGTTTTCCATGTGCTCAATAAGTTGAAACTCCATGCGGCAGGAGATATCGGTTGTTATACGCTCGGAGCAGTTGCGCCTTTGAGTGTGATTGATACGACTATGTGTATGGGTTCCAGTATTTCAACGCTTCATGGAATGGAGAAAGCAAAAGGAAAAGAATATATTAAGAACTGGGTTGCTGTGATCGGAGATTCGACATTCTTGCATACAGGCGTCAATTCGTTGATGAATATGGTATATAATCATGCGACAGGAACAGTGATGATCCTCGATAACTCGACAACTGGAATGACAGGACATCAGGATCATGCAGCTACAGGAAAGACTCTTCAGGGAGATCCGACATATGCGATTGATATTCCGGCTCTGTGCCGCGCAATAGGCGTGAAGAATGTATATGAGATCAATGCTTTCGATCTTCCGCTTCTTGAGAAGACAATTAAGGAAGAAGTGGCAAAAGACGAAGTCTCAGTTATAATTACGAAGACCCCATGCGTTCTTCTTGACAAGAGGAAAAAGCCGCTTTATATCGCACACTCAGATAAGTGTAAAAAATGTGGAATGTGTATGAAACCCGGATGTCCGGCGATGACAAAAAATCCGGACGGAACGATTCACATTGATGATACGATGTGTACGGGATGTGGATTATGTAAAGATTTATGCAAATTTGATGCGATCGAACTTGTAAAGGAAGGTGAGTAAGGTATGGCTGTAAAAAATATTATGATCGTCGGTGTGGGCGGACAGGGAACTTTGCTCACAAGCCGTATTCTCGGTGGTCTTACGATCGCCGGAGGATATGACGTAAAATTGTCGGAAGTCCATGGGATGGCGCAAAGAGGAGGAAGTGTTGTTACGTTTGTGCGCTATGGAGAAAAAGTGGCAGAGCCGATCGTAGAAGAAGGGCAGGCAGATGTGATCATTGCATTTGAACGGCTTGAGGCGCTTCGCTACGCACATTTTTTGAAAAAAGACGGGGTGCTTATCGTAAATGACTGGCGAATTGACCCGATGCCTGTTGTGATCGGAAATGCACAGTATCCGGAAAATATTTTGGAAGAGTTGGAAAAGGAATATAAAGTTTATAAAGTTGATGCAACAGAAGAGTCCAAAAAATTAGGAAATCCGAAGGTGTTCAACCTGATCGTTCTTGGTGTGGCGGCACAGCATATGGATTTTACAAAAGAACAGTGGTATGAGGTGATTGAAAAGACAGTTCCTCCGAAAACGATCGAATTGAATAAGAAGGCTTTTGATGTAGGTTATACGTTGAAATAAACAGTCAAAATAATAACTATATATAGAAGAAAGACAGCATAGTAACAAATATGCTGCAATAACAAATAGTGTATGTGAAACAAAATACAGACAGGAACACTGGCAGGAAGGCGGTGATAGTAATGATCAGGCAGATATCAGTTTTTGTAGAAAATCAGCCGGGAAGTATGATGAATGTGACAAATGTACTTACAGAGGCACATGTCAATATTCGTGCAATTTCAACATTTGACACACCGGAATTCGGCATTATGCGTCTGGTAGTAGACGATCCGGTTCGCGCAAAAGAAAGTTTGACGTCCAAAGGGTTCGTCAATCGTGTCAACGATGTGATCGGCGCGGAACTTAAAGATGAAAAAGGAAATTTGAATCAGATGCTGAAGATACTGGCAGACGGACAGATCAATGTAAATTATATCTATTCTTTTGTAATCCGCGAAGGAAAAGCCCCGGTCATGGTATTTCATACCGATGATTTTGAAAAAGCGGAGAGCGTTCTGAAGCAGGCAGATGTAAAGCTTGTAGAAGAAGCGGAATTATAAAAGATACATAATTGATTAAAGGAGAGAAAACAATGGCTGCAGTATCAAAAGAAAATTGGGTTGAAAGAATTCGTGACCCTAAGATTGAATGTATGAGCAGGGATGAGATGGCTGCTCTTCAGAGCAGACGACTTGTCGATGTCGTAAACAGAGTATATAATAATGTAGAATTTTATCGGAAAAAGATGCAGGAAATGGGAGTAGAGCCCGGTGATATCAAATCAATCGAAGATATCGGAAAACTTCCGTTTACAACAAAAGAAGACTTGCGTGAAAATTATCCCTTTGGACTTTTGGCGATTCCGAAAAAGGATGTCGTGCGCGTACAGGGTACGTCCGGCACAACGGGAAAACTGACGATTGCTCCGTATTCGCAAAAAGATGTGGACGTATGGGGAGAATGTGTAGCGAGAGAACTGACAATGGCAGGTCTTACAGAGGAAGATATCATTCATGTGTGCTATGGTTACGGCTTGTTTACGGGAGGTCTTGGATTGGATTACGGCGCTAGGGCGCTAGGTGCAATGGCTATTCCGATGTCGGCAGGAAATACAAAACGGCAGATGATGTGTATGGAAGATCTTGGAGCTACTGCATTTGCATGTACGCCGTCTTATGCTTTGTATCTTGCAGAATCAATTCAGGAGGCAGGAATTGTTGACAAATTGAATCTGAAAGTCGGTATTCATGGAGCAGAACCTTGGACAGAAGAGATGCGGAAAAAGATTGAAGATATCCTTCATATTCATTGTTTTGATATTTACGGACTTTGCGAGATTACAGGTCCTGGAGTGGCGCAGGATTGTATTCATAAAGCAGGTCTTCATGTACAGGCAGACTATTTCTATCCAGAGGTGCTTAACCCGGTTACTCATGAAGCCTGCGCAGACGGAGAGACAGGAGAGCTTGTGTTTACCACATTGGCAAAAGAGGCGATGCCTCTTTTAAGATATCGGACAAAAGACCTTACAAGTATTGATCACAGTACTTGTGCTTGTGGAAGAACTCTGCCGAGAATCTCTAAATTTACAGGAAGAACAGACGATATGAAAGTCATCCGCGGAGTGAACGTATTCCCAACGCAGGTTGAAACGGCTCTTCTTTCAATCGGCGGAGTCGTAGCGCCTCACTACATGATGATTGTTGACAGGGAAGATAATTTGGATGTGCTGACCGTCATGGTAGAGGTAGATGAATCTGTATTCTCGGATGAGATCAGAAAGTTGGATGCTCTCAGGAATAAGATTGCCGCTACATTGAAAACAGCGCTTGGCGTATCCGTGAAAGTAAAACTTGTTGAGCCGAAGACGATTCAAAGAAGTGAGGGAAAAGCGGTTCGCGTGATTGATAACAGAAATCTGTAAAAGGAGGAAAGAACGAATGGGAATTACGATTCAGCAGTTATCTGTGTTTCTTGAAAATCGAGAAGGAAGACTTGATGAAGTCCTTTCCGTATTGGCGGGAAATGATATTAATATTGTTGCGTTAAGTTTGGCGGATACGACAGAATACGGAATGCTTCGCATGATCGTATCGGATCCGAATAAAGGAAAGTCAGTTTTAAAAGAAAATGGGATCACGGCGATGCTGACCGATGTGATTGCGCTGCGTGTTCCTCATGAGACCGGTTCTTTGAGCCGTGCAATGCATCAGATTGTAGACGGAGATGTAAACATAGAGTATATGTATGCTTTTGCAAACGGAGAGGATGCGTCGGCTGTTTTGAAATGCGACGATCCGGCAAGAGTAGCAGATATCTTACGCGGAAGTGGGTTTGATGTGTGGGAAGCGGCGGAAGCCTATGTGTCAAATATTAAATAAAAATTTTATGCCAGCATAAAGTTAAGAGATCAGAGCAGGAGAAGCCGAGTTTTTTCCTGCTTTGTTTTGATGCAAAAACAGGAAAAACCGGGCAGTTTCATACTGTCCGGTTTCCTTTTTAATCTCATTTCTCTGTATTGCTTTTTAATAATAAATAAATCAAGTTTGTTTATATATTAAAAGGTACATTAAAAAATCTGATTAAAGTTTTACTACGTTAGTTGCCTGCGGTCCTTTAGCGCCTTCTGTTACTTCGAATTCTACAGCCTGACCCTCTTCCAAAGTCTTGAATCCATCCATTACAAGTCCTGAGTAGTGAACGAAAATGTCGTTTCCTTCTGAATCAGAGATGAATCCGTAACCTTTTTGGTTATTGAACCATTTCACTGTACCTGTCATTGTGTTGCCCTCCATTTAAGAAAAATAAATATGTTTCTGTATTGAAAAATGAGTTTCCAATACCGGCTAAGTTTAGCATGGTTGACAACAAAAGTCAACGGATGATTGATAAAAGTGTGACAGAAAGATTGAAAAATTAGTGAATATGTTATATACTGTAGAGAGTACAATGAAAGTACGATGAAATTATTAAGGAGGACTAGAAAAATGAAAGAATTTAAATACGTTGTGACGGATCCGGAGGGAATTCACGCAAGACCGGCAGGAATTCTTGTAAAACAGGCAGCAGGATATGCATCGTCTGTTAAAATTACAAAAGGTGATAAAACAGCAGATGCAAAAAGAATCTTCGGCGTTATGGGACTTGGCGTAAAAACAGGAGAAGAAGTTACGATTACAGTAGAAGGTGACGATGAAGACAAGGCATTTGCAGAATTAGAGGCATTTTTCAAAGAGAATTTATAAATCGGATTAAGGGAGAATTTATAAATTATGATTATAATAAAAGGAAAAAGTGTATTTGGCGGCGTTTCTATCGGAAAGATCATGTTCTATAAGAGAAATGAAAAAGTGATCAAAAGAACGCACGTAGATGATGTCGATGCAGAGTGGAAGAGATTCTGCGATGCAAAGGATACGGCAGTGTCCCAGTTAAAAGAATTGTATGATAAAGCAATCGAAGATGTCGGAGAGGCAAACGCTATGATTTTCGAGATCCATCAGATGATGCTTGAAGATCTTGATTATCTTGAGTCGATCGAGAATATTATCCGTACGCAGGAAGTGAATGCAGAGTTTGCAGTGGCGACGACGGCTGATAATTTTGCACAGATGTTTGCGGCAATGGATGACGCTTACATGCAGGGACGAGCAGCAGATGTGAAGGATGTATCCGAACGTGTATTGGATATTTTGTGTGGAGTATCCGGCGGTATGAAGGAGATGACAGAGCCGTGCATCATTGCAGCTGATGATCTTGCTCCAAGTGAGACGGTACAGCTTGATAAGAGCAAAGTTCTTGGTTTTGCCACAATGTACGGATCTTCAAACTCACATACGGCAATTCTTGCCCGTACAATGAATATTCCGGCGGTGATTGGACTCGGGGAAGATCTGTTGGCAGAATATGATGGGAAAATGGCGGTGATCGATGGATTCACCGGTATGTTATACATTGATCCTGATGAAGAGACGATGAAAGTCATGGAAGAAAAGCGGGCGAAAGATCAGGAACAGAAAGCGCTTCTTGAGCAGCTTAAAGGAAAAGAAAATGTAACGAAGAGCGGACAGAAGATCAATGTATATGCAAACATTGGTAATGTTTCGGATGTTGGTGCAGTTTTGAAAAATGATGCCGGCGGTATCGGTTTGTTCCGAAGCGAATTCCTCTATTTGGAAAATTCGGATTTCCCGACAGAAGAGCAGCAGTTTGCAGTATATAAGCAAGTTGCGGAAAACATGGCAGGTAAGAAGGTAATCATCCGTACATTGGATATTGGTGCGGACAAGCAGGTGGATTATTTCGGACTTGATAAAGAAGAAAATCCGGCTCTTGGATACCGTGCTATCCGTATTTGTCTGACACGGAAAGAGATTTTCAAGACACAGCTTAGAGCTCTTTACCGCGCAGCTATGTTTGGAAATATTTCTATTATGTTCCCGATGATTATTTCGGTTTCGGAAGTCCATGAGATTAAAGCAATCATTGCGGAAGTGAAAGAAGAACTTAAAAACGAAGGAATTCCGTTTAAAGAGGATGTAGAACTTGGTGTTATGATCGAGACTCCTGCTTCTGTTATGATCAGCCGTGAGTTGGCAAAAGAAGTGGATTTCTTCAGTGTAGGTACAAATGACCTTACGCAGTATACACTGGCGATTGACCGTCAGAATGCAAAGTTAGATAAGTTTTATGATCCGCACCACCCGGCAGTTCTTGCCATGATTAAGATGGCGGCAGATAATGCACATGCGGAGGGCGCTTGGATTGGTATTTGCGGTGAGCTTGGAGCAGATCTTGAATTGACAGAAGAGTTCCTTAAGATGGGACTGGATGAGTTGTCAGTATCTCCGGCTATGGTACTGCCGCTTAGAAAACGTATCAGAGAATGCGAATAAAGAAAAAACAGACTGCAGATAAACAGTAGTGTAATGAAAGCTGATTTCAAAACGGTGAGTTGAATGACTTGTCGTTTGAAACCGGCTTTTTTTGTAATGGCGGCGAGTCAAAGTTCGGGATTGTCCGAGACCTTGATGACCACTTACAATCCCGGAGTGTGCCTTTTGCACTTTCGGTGATTGTGCTGCATTTTATATTATGGAGAGAAGGTAAAAAATAAAATAGATTAAACAAGAAGGAAGTCTTGAAAAAGACGAACGTATGTGCTATCATAAAACCGAACAAATGTTCTTTTGACATTTAGAGAGAAAGGGGCAGCATACGATGTGGGAACGAATACAGACGGAAATGACTTTGGATGAAAAATTGGAAATCTTATCAGATGCGGCAAAATATGATGTATCCTGTACATCAAGCGGCGTTCAGAGAAACGGAGATGGAAAAGGGATGGGGAATTGCCGAAAAGCAGGGATTTGTCATAGTTTTTCAGCAGATGGACGCTGTATATCTTTATTGAAAATTCTTCTGACAAATGAATGTATTTATGACTGTAAGTATTGTGTGAATCGCTCGACCAATGATGTAGTGCGAACCTCCTTTACTCCAGAAGAAGTATGTACTTTGACGATGGAATTTTATAGGAGGAATTATATAGAAGGGTTATTTCTAAGTTCAGGGGTTTTAAAAAGTCCGAATTATACGATGGAACTTTTATATGCAGTGTTATATAAGCTGCGTCATGAGTATAAATTTCAAGGGTATATCCATGTGAAAGCGATACCTGGGGCAGATCCCCGGATTCTTCAGATGACAGGATACCTTGCGGACAGGATGAGTGTGAACATAGAACTTCCTACTGCGGAAAGTCTTCGCCTTCTTGCTCCGCATAAAACGAGAAAAAATATTCTTTCGCCAATGCGTTTTGTGCAGCAGATGTCAGCGGAAAACCGACATGATATTCAGCTCTATCGCCATGCACCGGAATTTGTTCCGGCAGGACAAAGTACGCAAATGATCATAGGCGCTACACCGGAGTCTGATTATCAGATCCTTCACGTGGCGGAGTCTTTATATAAAAAGTTTGATCTAAAAAGAGTGTTTTACTCTGCTTTTGTTCCGGTTAATGAAGACAAACATCTTCCATCGGTCAAAAATCAAGGACCGCCGCTTTTGAGAGAACACCGACTTTATCAGGCTGATTGGCTGCTTAGATACTATCATTTTGAGGCAGGGGAATTATTGGATGAGGAATGTCCGAACTTTAATATATATCTTGATCCAAAATGCTGCTGGGCGTTAAAGCATTTGGAAATATTTCCGGTTGAGATAAATAGAGTTGATTATTATACGCTTCTTCGGGTTCCGGGGATTGGCTATAAATCGGCATCCAGAATTGTGAAAGCAAGAAAGATGGGGATGCTTGATTTTGAAGATTTGAAAAAAATGGGCGTTGTTTTAAAGCGGGCGCTTTATTTTATCACATGTAAAGGGAAGATGATGTATCAGATTCGAATGGATGAAGACTATATTACACGAAATTTACTCAATACAAAAGAAAAGCTTCCTGAAGGAACGGAAAGTATGAGTTTTAGACAGCTATCGCTGTTTGATGATATGGGGATTGGTTCGCAACATGCATAAAATATTGTTTATTTCTATATTGAATCATTAGTGATCTGAAGGAAGGAGGAGGGATCGTGAAGCAGATTTATATATGTGAAGATACAATAACCGGACTTTATTCAGCGCTGCATGATGCATGGAAGGAATGTAGAAATGCGGAAGCGGGTATTGAATTAAAAGGCAGAATACAGCAGCAGCTTTTCTGTGAATATAAAATTGTAGAGGAATCAGAAGAAAAAGCTGTGAAATTAGAAAGGATGATAAAGCGGTATCTTGGGTATAACGCTTATTGGGAGATTTATCATGCGTTGTTATCAGCGGATGCTGGAAAGGGAACAGCGGTATTTGAAGTGATGCAGGAAGCGCGTAATATCCGGTATAGTGAAAAGGTGATGGAACATTTGAGCAATTCATCAGTAGCGGATGTCTTTTCTATGAGCAGAAGCGTGTCGAATGAGGCGCACCGATATGAAGAATTTATCCGTTTCAGAGAACTTAAAAATGGCATTTTGTTTTCGGAGATCACTCCGAAATCCCAGATACTGACATGTATTGCAGACCATTTTGAAGACCGTTTTCCTTTGGAAAATTGGATGATTTATGATAAAACGCATAAGGTGAGTTTGGTTCATGAAATGAATAAGAGATGGCGGCTTGTATGGGGAGGTCTTTCCGATGAGGGCGTTGTGAAGAATGTATCGGAAGAAGAGTATGGATACGAAATGCTTTGGAAACGATTCTTTCATTCGGTTTCGATTAAAGAGCGGGAGAATCCAAAATGTCAGCAGACCCATCTTCCTTTTCGGTATAGAGAAAAAATGACGGAATTTAGTTGTGCCGGAGAAAAAATAGGATTATGATAGAGCTATCATGAAAATTAGAAATGCGGATGAAGCGAGATTAGAGAAATATATATAGATATCCGTTTGATGATTTTAATGAAATATAAAGAGACAGAACAGGCAGAGATATTATTGAGAGATGAAGTGAAAACAGTTCGTGTTTCCGTGCGAAATTTAGTTGAATTCATTTTGCGGGAAGGCGATATTGATAATAGAAGAACCGGGATGTCTGATAAAGATGTAATGGCAATGGGAGGAAGACTTCACCGAAAAATACAAAGACAGATGGGCGCGGATTATCATGCGGAAGTAGCGATGAAACTGCAGATTCCGTGTGGCGAGTTTGAAATTAGAGTAGAGGGACGGGCTGACGGAGTTATTATAAAGGGAGATTCGCAAGAAGTAGTCATTGATGAGATCAAAGGTGTTTTGAGGGATCCGAATCAGATAGAGAAGCCGGTTAATGTCCATCTTGCACAGGCAAAATGTTATGCGTATCTATATGCGGAGCAGCATGGACTTTCGGAGATTAGCGTACAGATGACATACTGTAATTTAGATACTGAAGAGATCCGACGTTTTCTATATAAATATAAATATGAAGTTTTGAAAAGCTGGTTCGAAGAATTGATCGGTAATTATGAGAAATGGGCGAGATTTCAGATCGAGTGGGAGAAGAAAAGGAATCAGTCGATTCAATCAGTGGAATTTCCTTTTGCATACCGAAAAGGGCAAAAAGAGGTTGCTGTAGCGGTTTATCGGACGATCTTAAGAAAAAAGAAACTGTTTCTTCAGGCGCCTACCGGAGTTGGAAAAACAATGTCTACGTTATATCCTTCTGTAAAGGCGGTAGGAGAAGGATTAGGCGATAAAATTTTTTATCTGACGGCAAAAACAATTACAAGAACTGTGGCGGAGCAGGCGTTTCACATTCTTGGAAGACAGGGTCTGCAGATGAAAGTAATTACACTTACTGCAAAAGAAAAAATATGCAAATGCGAGGAGACAGAATGCAATCCAGATTCGTGTCCTTATGCGAAAGGTCATTTTGATCGTGTAAATGATGCCGTATATGACACGATTGTGAATTTTAACGAGATTACAAGAGAGGTTGTTGAACGGCAGGCAGAAAAATATCGTGTGTGTCCATTTGAAATGTCTTTAGATATTTCTACATGGGTAGATGCTGTTATATGTGATTACAATTATGCATTTGATCCTACAGCTCATTTGAAACGTTTCTTTTCTGAAACTTCGGGAGGAGAGTATATTTTCCTAATTGATGAAGCTCATAATCTTGTTGAACGCGGCAGAGAAATGTACAGCGCACAATTATATAAAGAAGATTTTTTGGAATTAAAAAAGATGATGCGTACGAAGGATGTGGTGCTTTCAAAAAAGGCGGAGGAAGTGAATCGGATTTTTCTTGCTTTAAAAAGAGAGTGCGAAAATTATATGGTTTTGACAAGTGTCTCTCATTTGGCAATAAAATTACTGAACCTCTTATCAGAAATGGAACGTTTTTTAGAGCAGCCTTCTGATGAAGAAAAAAGAGAACAAGTTTTAGATTTGTATTTTAGAGTAAAAGAATTTGTGGATATCTATGATATTTTAGATGAAAACTATGTGATATATAGCGAGTATCAAAAAGACGGACGATTTATGGTGAAGCTATTCTGTGTGAATCCGGCAGCGAATTTGCAGGCATACTTAGAATATGGAGCAGGGACAATTTTCTTTTCTGCGACACTTCTTCCGGTGCGATATTATAAAAAGCTTTTATCAGTTGAGAAGGATGACTATGCAATTTACGCGGATTCTCCGTTTCCGAAAGACAGCAGGCTTCTTTTGATCGGCAGAGATGTAAGTACGAAATACACGCAGCGGGGGCAGAAAATGTATGAGCGTATTGCGGAGTATATCGGAAGAGCAGCAGATAGTAAAAAAGGAAATTATATGGCGTTTTTTCCATCTTATCGTGTGATGGAAGAAGTGTACGATATTTTTTCTGATAAATGCAGATCGATTTCTTCCATCATTCAGGCACCATATATGAGTGAGGAGGAAAGAGAAGGATTTCTTGAAGAATTTAATGTTCCAAGAGAAGGAAGCTTTGTAGGTTTTTGTGTAATGGGAGGAATTTTTTCGGAAGGGATCGATTTGACAGAGGACAGGCTGATTGGAGCTATTATTGTAGGAGCCGGACTTCCGCAAGTGTGTAATGAGCGGGAGATTGTAAAGCGGTATTTTCATGCAGAAGGAACAAGCGGCTTTGATTATGCTTATCTGTATCCGGGAATGAATAAGGTTCTTCAGTCGGCAGGAAGGGTGATCCGTACGGAAACGGATCGCGGGATGATATTATTGCTTGACGAAAGATTTTCTGCATGGCAGTATCGGGAATTGTTCCCAAGAGAATGGAGTAATAACCGATACTGCACGGCAGAAACATTAGGAGATTATATGAAAAAGTTTTGGGAGTGATCCTAAACTGTTTTATCGCGGAAATAACTTAAGAATTCCATGGAAGCACGGGACAAGGGCAGATGTTCGTTATACGCGATAGCCAGTTCTCTTTCAGGAAGTTCTTCTTTGGTGTGTAAAATGAAAATGTCATCACTTTCGGGAGAGATGCAATAGTCCGGCACAAAAGCAATTCCAAGTCCTATGCGGGCAAGGTCAATCAGCAGATCATTGCTTGTAAGTTCGATTTCGGGAACAAGATCAAGCTGATGCTGTTGAAAGACCTGGTGGAGGAATTCATTTGTTGTACTGTTTTTGTCCAACATGAGGATGGGGTATTTCAGCAGTTGTGAGAAAGTTAGAGTTTCTCCTTTTAATTCCTGGAAAGTTTTTCCGGCGATAAAGACATCTTTGAATTTTTTAATTCGCATAACGGAGGTGGTTGTTCCGAGGTGATTGTTTGGAAAATTTACAACTGTGAGGTCTACCAATCCGTTCCGCAGAAGTTCTGCACATTTCATAGAGGTTTGATTGATTACTTTGATATGTGCTCCTGGAAAGGCCTTGTGAAAACGCTCTAAATAAGGAATCAGGAAATAGCGGCATATGGTGTCGCTGGCGCCGATTCGGATCTGTCCGCCTGTTGATGCCGCATCGAGAAGTTGTGTTTCTCCTTTTTGGATTAGATTCATGGCAGGTTCTACATGGCGCATAAGAATTTCTCCTTCAGGAGTTAATTGTACTTTTTTCGTGCTTCTTATAAAAAGCGTTTGATCTAATTTCCGTTCCAGTGTTTTAATAGATTGGCTGACTGCGGATTGTGAGATGTAAAGCTGCTTGGATGCCTCTGAAAAGTTTAAGGTGGAAGCAACGTGATAAAAGACTTTATAAAGTTCATAATTAATATCGATCATTATTAGACCTCCTAATAAATACTATGTGTATTATAAGATATATTTTATAAAAACACAATAAATTTCATCTATAGTTGTAAAGTTTTAAAACATAAAGGGGAAGTGATATGAAACAGAGAAAAAGAGAAATTGCACAATATTTTGCGGGACTTGTATTTTCCCTGTTGATGATTTTTGTACTTTTGATTTCTGTATTTGAGTTTGTACTGTATTCGGATATGGATGTTTACAGAAAAGAATATGAAAAGTACGAGGTGCTGGATGAACTGGATATGACGATGGAGAATGTCATGTATGTGACCCGGGAAATGATGGATTATTTGCGGGGCGACAGACAGACATTGTCGGTTATCACAGAAGTTGATGGAAAAAAGCAGGACTTTTTCAATGAGCAGGATCGTTTTCATATGGAAGAAGTAAGAGACATTTTTGTTCGTGGCTTGCATGGGAGAACTGTGGCGTTCGCTGCCGCGGCAGTTTGTTTTGCGTTATTGCTTATAAGCCGTGCGAATCTTAGAAAAATTCTCTGTCGGACATATCGGACTGCTGTGCTTATAGCTATACTCCCTGTTGTGGGGCTTGGAATTGCTGCAGCAGTGGATTTTAATGGGGTTTTTATAAAATTTCATCATATCTTTTTTGATAATGATTTATGGCTTTTTGATCCGGCAGAAGATTTTATGATTCGAATGCTTCCGGAAGGTCTTTTTTATGATATGGCGTTTAGAGTGGGCGGTTTGTTTGCGGGGATCCTTGTTGTGTTGTTTTTGCTGAGTATTTTTGTGGGAAAAAGGAACGAAGAGAGATAAAATGAAAAGAAGAGCAGTCAAAGAGAAAAATAATTAGTAGTTCTTATTAGAAACTTTAGTTATATTAATTATACTAATGATGTGAAGTATGGTACGATACAAACAGAGGTTTTCAGTTAAAAGTGGAGGAGACAACATATGAGTAATGTGAAACGTGTATTTGTAGAGAAGAAGCCGGAGTTTGCTGTTGCAGCAAAAGAGCTGGGTCATGAAATCCGCCATTATCTTGGAATTACAGATGTGACGGGAGTGCGTGTGTTAATTCGATATGATGTGGAAAATATTTCAGATGAAACTTTTGAAAAGGCATGTCAGGGTGTATTTTCGGAGCCGCCTGTAGATATTCTTTATAGAGAAGTATTTGATGTGTCAGATGCGGATCACAGTTTTTCTGTAGAGTATCTTCCGGGACAGTTCGATCAAAGGGCAGATTCGGCAGAACAGTGCATAAGATTTATTAAAGAAGATGAAACACCGGTGATTCATACGGCAACAACATATGTGATTGAAGGTGCAATTTCTGAAGAAGAATTTGCTGCTATTAAGACGCATTGTATCAATCCGGTTGATTCGCGAGAAGCCGATGAGAAAAAACCGGAAACTCTTGTGACAGTTTTTGATGAGCCGGAAGATGTTATTGTGTTTGAAGGTTTTAAAGAAATGCAGGAAGCTGAATTGGAGAAACTTTATGCTTCTTTGGGGCTTGCGATGACTTTTAAAGATTTCCTTCATATTCGTAATTATTATAGAGATGAGGAACATAGAGATCCTACAATGACAGAGATCCGAGTTCTTGATACTTATTGGTCGGATCATTGTCGTCATACGACGTTTTCAACGGAATTAAAAGAAGTATCTTTTGATGAAGGGTATTACAGAAAGCCGATCGAAGATACGTATAAGGCATATTTGAAAGATCACAGTGAGATTTTTGCGGGCAGAGAGGACAAGTTTGTCTGCCTTATGGATCTTGCTTTAATGGCGATGCGCAGATTGAAAAGAGAAGGAAAGCTTCAGGATCAGGAAGAATCAGATGAGATTAACGCCTGCAGTATTGTGGTACCGATCAAAGTGGATGGCGTGGAAGAGGAATGGCTGATCAACTTTAAAAACGAAACTCATAATCACCCGACAGAGATTGAGCCGTTTGGCGGTGCGGCTACCTGTCTGGGCGGCGCGATTCGTGATCCTTTGTCAGGACGTACTTATGTATATCAGGCAATGCGTGTAACAGGAGCGGCGGATCCGACTGTATCTGTAGAAGAAACATTAAAAGGAAAACTTCCGCAGAAGAAGCTCGTGCGCGGCGCGGCATCTGGTTACAGTTCTTATGGTAACCAGATCGGATTGGCAACAGGTCTTGTGAAAGAGATCTATCACCCGGATTATGTTGCGAAAAGAATGGAAATTGGAGCGGTTTTAGGAGCGGCTCCGAGACGGGCGGTGATCAGAGAAAATTCAGATCCGGGAGATATTATCATTCTCCTTGGAGGACGTACAGGACGTGATGGCTGTGGAGGAGCAACTGGTTCTTCCAAAGTGCATACAGAGGAATCGATTGAGACATGCGGCGCTGAAGTGCAAAAAGGAAATCCTCCGACAGAGCGTAAGATTCAAAGATTGTTCCGACGAGAAGAAGTAAGCCGGCTGATTAAAAAATGTAATGATTTTGGCGCCGGCGGAGTATCCGTGGCAATCGGAGAACTGGCGGACGGATTGAGAGTTGAACTAGATAAAGTGCCGAAGAAATATGCAGGACTTGACGGAACAGAAATTGCAATTTCCGAATCTCAGGAAAGAATGGCAGTTGTTGTAGATTCGAAAGATGTAGAGGAGTTTATGTCTTATGCGAAGGAAGAGAATCTGGAAGCAACGGAAGTTGCGGTAGTTACAGAGGATCCGAGGCTTGTGCTTGTATGGAGAGGAAAAGAGATTGTGAATCTTTCCCGTGCATTTCTCGATACAAACGGAGCGCATCAGGAAACTTCGGTTGAAGTGGAGATGCCGGATAAGGAGAAAACACTTTTTGCAAAAACACCGGTTGCTGATGTGAAAGAGCAGTGGATGAATGTATTAAGCGATTTAAATGTATGTTCTCAAAAAGGTCTTGTTGAGATGTTTGACGGTTCGATTGGAGCAGGTTCGGTATTTATGCCGCATGGCGGAAAATACCAGATGACAGAAACACAGGCGATGGTTGCGAAAGTTCCGGTGCAGAATGGAACAACAGACAGTGTATCTATGATGAGTTATGGATTTGATCCATATCTTTCAAGCTGGAGTCCGTACCATGGAGCTGCATACGCAGTTGTCGAATCTGTTGCGAAGATCGTTGCTGCGGGCGGAGATTATCGCAAGATCAGATTTACATTCCAAGAATATTTCAGAAGAATGTCAGAAGATCCGAAAAGATGGAGTCAGCCTTTTGCAGCGCTTCTTGGAGCTTATGCAGCTCAGATTGGGTTTGGACTTCCGTCAATCGGAGGAAAAGACAGTATGTCGGGAACATTCCAGGATATTGATGTTCCGCCTACTTTAGTTTCGTTTGCTGTAGATATGGCGGTGGAAAAAGAAATTATTACTCCTGAATTGAAGGAGGCGGGAAATAAGCTTGTATGGCTGAAAGCAGATCGTGATGAATATGATCTTCCGGTTTATGATCAGATAATGGATCGATATGGTAAGTTTACGGAAGATATTAGAAATGGAAGAATTGTTTCTGCTTATGCTCTTGACAGACACGGTATTATTTCAGCGGTCAGCAAAATGGCATTTGGAAATCAGATGGGTGTATGCATTGACAGTGGTTTGGATCAGGCAGAGATGTTTGCGCCGGCATTTGGTGATATTATTGCCGAGGTGAAAGCAGATATGTTTGAAGAGCTGGCGGGTGAATATACTCTGATCGGTGAAGTTACAACTGAAAAGACGTTTGTGTATGGTGATGTGAAGATTGCGATGGCAGATGCAGTGGAAGCGTGGACGAAACCGCTTGAAAAAGTATTTGCAACAAAATCAGCAGAAAGTTCCGATACAGCGGTAGAAGAAAAATTGTATCATGCTTCCGATGTTCATGTATGTAGTCATAAGATCGGACAGCCTACAGTATTTATTCCGGTATTCCCTGGTACAAACTGTGAGTACGACAGTGCGCGGGCTTTTGAGAGAGCCGGAGCAAATGTGATTACAAAAGTATTCAGAAACTTAGATGCAGAAGATATTCGTTCTTCGGTAGAAGAATTTGAAAAAGCGATTGCTAAAGCGCAGATTATTATGTTCCCGGGAGGATTCAGCGCAGGGGATGAACCAGATGGATCTGCGAAGTTCTTTGCTACGGCGTTTAGAAATGCAAAGATCAAAGAGGCAGTGGATAAGTTGTTGAATGAGCGTGACGGACTTGCATTGGGTGTATGTAACGGTTTTCAGGCTTTGATCAAGTTGGGACTCGTTCCGTATGGACAGATTGTCGGACAGACAGAGGATTCTCCGACCTTGACATACAATACAATCGGACGTCATATATCAAAGATGGTTTATACGAAAGTGGTTACAAACAAATCACCGTGGCTTGCAGAAGCCAAGCTTGGAGGCGTGTATACAAATCCGGCATCTCATGGAGAAGGAAGATTTGTTGCAAGTGAAGAATGGCTTGATAAATTGTTTGCAAATGGACAGGTAGCGACACAGTATTGTAGTCCGGATGGACACATTACAATGGATGAGGAGTGGAATGTCAACGGCTCTTACCGTGCGATCGAGGGAATTACAAGCCCGGATGGTCGTGTTCTTGGAAAGATGGCTCACTCTGAGAGACGCGGCGATTCTGTGGCAATCAATATTTACGGAGAGCAAGATCTTAAGATCTTTGAATCCGGTGTGAAATATTTTAAATAAAATAATTGAAAAGAGCGGAAGTAAAATAAAAAGCAGGGTATACGAAAGTATGCTCTGTTTTTTATGGGTGCGTTTGGTCAAGTACATTTTTATTACGAGTGAGAAATATTAGTCAGAAAAAAGAAAAACTCCAAGAATACCTTGGAGTCTTAGTGAGTAGCGGAAACTGGATTTGAACCAGCGACACCACGGGTATGAACCGTGTGCTCTAGCCAACTGAGCTATTCCGCCATAAGTTGAACAATAAATTGTTCACAATATTTGTAAATCATGGGGCCTATAGGGCTCGAACCTATGACCCTCTGCTTGTAAGGCAGATGCTCTCCCAGCTGAGCTAAGACCCCATATTGTTTGGGTTTCAGAAGCTTTTCCGTAACCCGCTCCGCTATTATACTATTATTTTTCATCAAATGTCAACACTTTTTTTGAAAAAATTTAAAAAGTTTTTTGAGGAGAAAAATGTAAAAGTAAATTCCGGTTTTCCTTTGGACATGTCATACGTGTTTTTAGTATGTGTTTTTGCTTTATCAACCTGTGTAATAAGGGACGGGATGTTAATGGGGCACTGTAAAAGGCGTATTATGTGAATACCATTTTCTGAGTATTTCTAAACAGTATTTTCTGAACAATGCTTTAAGGGAAAAAGAAAATATGTTACAATGAAACACAGAATAATTACGGAGGAAAAGTGAAATGAATAAAAAGGGAGGATATATATTTCGCATTGTTTTAGGCGGATATTTGGCTTGGCTGGGGATCAGGATGTTAATAGAGGTGACGAAGGAAAGACCTAACAATATGATTTTTATGGGCGTGATGTCTGTGATTTTTATATTAATTGGTTCGTCATATGGAATCTATTATTTAAAAAAGCTGTTTGATTTGAAAAAAGAAAGTTCGGGAATTGAAGAGGAAAAAGAGGAAGCGGAGACTCCGGTGAAAGAATTAACAGAACGGAAGGCACTGGAGACGATTTCGTTGAAAAAAGAACAAAATGAGAAAGAGAAAACGGAAACAGCGCCGGATGCAGCGGCTGAATCAAAGCAACAGACAAAAGAGACGGAAAAACCGGATGAAAGAGAGAATGCTCAGGAAATACGCTTCGAAGAAAAGACTGATGGAGACAGTCAAAAGTCGGAAGATGAAACAGATAAAGATGGAGTGGAAAAATCAGATGTGCAAGATAAGCATAAAGCCGAAGACAGGGCAGACAGCGATGCATTGAAAGAAGAGAAACACAGGAAAGATACAGAAGAGCAAGAAAAATCTTTAGTAATACAAATAGAATCAGAAAAAAATGTAATAGAAAACGAAATAGAAAATGATTATGAGGAGAGATGACGATGCGGGTAGGTATGGGATATGATGTTCACAGGTTGGCGAAAGACAGGAAGATGATTTTAGGCGGAGTAGAAATTCCTTATGAAAAAGGTCTTCTTGGTCACTCGGATGCAGATGTACTTGTTCATGCCGTTATGGATGCTCTTTTAGGAGCTGCTGCGTTAGGGGATATCGGAAAACATTTTCCGGATACAGATCCGGCGTATAAAGGAATTTCAAGTATCCTGCTGCTTAAGCATGTAGGGAAGTTGTTGGATGAGAATGGGTATACGATTGAGAATATTGATGCGACAATTATAGCACAGCGTCCGAAAATGCGGCCGTATATAGATACAATGCGTCAAAATATTGCGGATGCTCTTTGCATCGAGACCGATCAGGTGAATGTGAAAGCGACAACAGAGGAAGGTCTTGGATTTACAGGCGAAGGAGAAGGCATTTCCTCGCAGGCGATTTGTGCGATTGAGAAGTATATGAATTACAGCAGTGTAGATATGACTCCGGAACATAGAATGTGCAGCGGATGCTGTTCGCAAGGTGGAGGGATTGAGTAGATGATCATTCGCAAGATGATGCAGAGCGAGCATGCGCTTACCCGAGAATTATGGGAAGAGGTATTTCCTGAAGATACGAAAGCTTTTTTGGACTATTATTATTATATTAAAGCGGCGAAAAACAGGATTTATGTTGTGGAGGAAGATGAAAAGATCTGTTCTATGCTTCAACTGAATCCTTATGAGATCAAGATTGGCAGTATGACGTTTCCATCAGAATATATTATTGCTGTTGCGACGAAAAAAGAATATCGTAGTAGAGGATATATGCGTGGGTTACTGAGTGTTGCTTTGGAAGAGATGTATGCAGAAAAAATGCCGCTTACATTTTTGATGCCTGCAGCGGAGGCGATTTATACGCCGTATGATTTTCGGTATATTTATAGTCAGTACGTTCAGAAAATCATACCGGATGAGGAATGGGACTCTCGTTTTGCATGTCGGCCGGCGGGAGAAGGAAAACTGGAATTTTCTGATGCCGGATTATGGGATGCCGAGGAAATGACTGCTTTTTTTGAAAAATATTTTTCGGATTATTGGCAAGTCTATGCGAAGAGAGATGCTGCTTATTATCAGACAATGATCTTAGAACAACAAAGTGAGAAAGGCGGCGTCAGGCTTATGAGAGAAGACGGCGTTTTGAAAGGGTTTTATGCATATGCGTTTGAGGATGGTCTTGAGGTGAGAGAACCATTGTACTTGAAGAAATATGAAGATGAATTTGAAAAGTCACTATGGCAGCTTTTGAAACAGAAATATGTTAAGAAACCAGGGTACGAGGGAGAGAAAACAGAGAAGCCGATAAAGATCTATGCGTCTTTGTCCGCAGAAAATTCAAATATACATCCGATGATTATGGCAAGAATTGTGTGTTTACCAGAATTCTTAAAAGCAATGACGGTTTCAGAAGGAGAAACGCTTAATTGTTCTTTTGCGGTGATTGATCCGATTTTGCATAAAAACAGCCGTGTGTGGCGGTTGACGAGTGAAGTGGGGGAAGAGAGGATTCATGTGCGGGAAACAGAGGATTCCCAAGGCGTCTTTCCGATTGCAGATCTGACAGAATATTTGTTTGGCAGGATCGGGCTGGAAGAATTGAGAGACAGAGAAGGCGTGTTGTATACAAATCAGCTCGGCGAAGAGTTGGAGAAAATAAAAAAACTGGAAAAAGTATATTTTAATGAGGTTGTTTGATTGAAAAAAGAGTGTGAAAGGCAGAAAAAACAAGACATCAAAAGAAAGCGGTATTGACAAAAACGGGGAATTTGCATAATATAAATTATATGTTGAAAAGTTGAAAAATAAAAAAGCAGAGAACGGAAAGAGTAACAGATGACAGCGGTTCACAGAGAGAGAATGTCGGAGGCTGAAAGCATTCTTGTACTTGTCTGATTTGTGAAGTGCATCCGGGAGCTGATTAGGTGAAGTGATAAGTAGCCTGATCCGTTTGGCATACGTTACAGGCTATTGAGTGAAAGAAAAATCTTTTAATAGAGTGGAACCGCGGAAAAACTTCGTCTCTGAATGGAGACGGAGTTTTTATGTTTTATGCAGTATGGCGAATAAAGTGGAACAAAAAATTTTGTGGGAGAACAAAATGGGTATTATATCTTATATCAAGGAAGAAATTCAAGTTGTGCGGGAAAGAGATCCGGCAATAAAATCAAATATGGAAGTTTTACTATATCCGAGTTTTCGTGTAATACTCAGATATAGGGTAGCCCATAAGTTGTATTTGAAGAAACATTATTTTTGGGCAAGATGGATTTCCCAGAGAGCCGCGCGAAAAACAGGGATTGAGATCCATCCGGGAGCGACAATCGGACGAGGATTGTTTATCGATCATGGGAGCGGTGTTATTATCGGTGAGACAACGGTGATCGGTGATAATGTGACTCTTTATCAAGGGGTGACTTTGGGAGGAACAGGAAAAGAGCAGGGAAAACGGCATCCTACGCTGGAAGATAATGTAATGGTAAGCGCCGGAGCCAAGATACTTGGATCTTTTACGATTGGAGAAAATTCGAAAATCGGAGCCGGATCGGTTGTGTTGGAAGAGGTTCCGCCGAATTGTACAGTCGTTGGAGTGCCCGGACGTATTGTTAAGATGGATAATAAGAAGGTGCCAAGATCGGATATGGATCAAGTTCACCTTCCGGATCCGGTGTTGTCGGATATTAAGAAGCTTCAGGAAGAAAATTTGAGGCTGCATAAAGAATTAAAACATTTGGTGAAAGAGATAAGATGTGTGGAAAGGAAAGAAGATTATGATGAAGATTTATAATACACTGTCAAAAAGGAAAGAAGAATTTGTGCCTTTGGAAGAAGGTAAAGTAAAAATGTATGTATGCGGTCCTACAGTATACAATTTTATTCATATAGGAAATGCAAGACCTATGATCGCATTTGATACGGTGCGTCGTTATTTTGAATATAAAGGTTATGAAGTGAATTTTGTATCCAATTTTACAGACGTAGATGATAAGATCATTAAGAAGGCGATTGAAGAAGGCGTTACTGCGGATGAGATCTCAAAAAGATATATTGCAGAATGCAAGAAAGATATGGAAGCGATGAATGTAAAGCCGGCAACAAAAAATCCGCTTGCAACAGAAGAAATATGCGGTATGGTAGATATGATTTCCACTTTGATCGAAAAAGGATATGCTTACGAAAAGAACGGAACAGTGTATTACCGTACAAGAAAATTTGAAGGATACGGAAAATTGTCTCATAAGAATCTGGATGATCTTCGCTCAGGAGGAAGATCTCTTCTTGTTACAGGAGAAGACGAGAAGGAAGATCCGCTTGATTTTGTTCTTTGGAAACCGAAAAAAGAGGGAGAACCTGCATGGGAATCGCCGTGGAGTGAGGGACGTCCGGGTTGGCATATTGAATGCTCAGAGATGTCTAAAAAATATCTTGGAGAGCAGATTGATATTCATGCCGGCGGGGAAGATTTGATCTTTCCACATCATGAAAATGAAATTGCTCAGAGCGAAGCTGCGAATGGAAAGGAATTTGCAAAATATTGGATGCATAATGGATTTCTTAATATTGACAATAAAAAGATGTCAAAATCATTGGGAAACTTTTTCACAGTAAGAGAAATTGGAGAAAAATACGATCTTCAAATTTTAAGATTTTTCATGTTAAGCGCACATTACAGAAGTCCGCTTAATTTCAGTGCAGAATTAATGGAAGCAGCAAAAAATTCTTTGGAGAGAATTATTACTGCGGCAGATAACTTGAAATTCCTTATCTCGAATGCATCTGAAGAGAAGATGGCTGAGTCGGAGAAAGAGTTGTTTGAAAAATCAGCGGAATATGTAGATGCCTTTGAGCGGGCAATGGATGATGATTTCAATACAGCGGATGCGATTGCTGCAATTTTTGATCTTGTTAAATATATAAATACAACTGCCGACGGCACAAGATCAAAAGAATATTTAGAAAGTCTGCTTGACAGATTGTGTTTGCTGACAGATGTACTTGGAATTATCGTAACAAAAGAAGCGGAAATGCTGGACTCTGAAATTGAAGAGATGATAGAAAAAAGACAGGCTGCCAGAAAAGAACGAAACTTTGCCTTGGCAGATCAGATCAGAGATGAACTTTTGGCAAAAGGGATTATTCTTGAGGATACGCGAGAGGGAGTAAAATGGAAAAAAGCATAGAGCATGGATTTGAGTATTATATGAGCCAGATTCCGGGAATGAAGCAGGCAGATCCAAAATCGAGTTCGCCGCTCGTTTTAGCTTATATCGGGGACTGCGTCTTTGACCTTATCATTAAAATGAAAGTGGCGGGGCGGGGAAGCAGACAGGTTCATAAGCTGCACGAAGAGACAAGCAGATATGTACAGGCGTCCGCGCAGTCATTTATGATGCGGGCGATGCAGGAGCATCTTACAGAAGAAGAACATGCCGTATATCGAAGAGGGAGAAATGCACGGAGTGTTTCTCCTGCAAAAAACCAGTCTATTACGGATTACAGAAGAGCAACAGGGTTTGAGGCGCTGCTCGGTTATCTTTATTTGAAACAAGAATATGAGCGTCTCATCAAACTTGTAACGATTGGATTGGAAAGTATAGAGAAGGAATTGGAAAATGGAGAAAACAATAGCTGATAGAGCAGAAGAAACGAAAGAGCATACATTAGTCATCGAAGGGCGAAATGCAGTATTGGAAGCGTTTCGTTCGGGAAGAACGATCGATAAATTGTTTGTGTTGGACGGATGTCAGGACGGACCGGTACGAACAATCGTGCGGGAAGCAAAAAAGCATGGTGCGATTTTGAATTTTGTCAGTAAAGAAAGGCTGTCTCAGCTTACGCAAACCGGAAGGCATCAAGGTGTTATCGCCTATGCTGCCGCCTATGATTATGCTGAAGTCGACGATATGCTTGAACTTGCAAAAGAGAGAGGAGAAGATCCGTTTTTGATCATACTGGACGGGATTGAAGATCCTCATAATTTGGGAGCGATCATAAGAACCGCAAATATTGCCGGGGCTCATGGAGTGATCATTCCAAAAAGAAGAGCTGTCGGACTGACGGCAACTGTGGCTAAAACATCGGCAGGAGCGTTGAATTATACTCCGGTTGCAAAGGTGACAAACCTCGTAAAGACAATGGAGGAATTGAAGGAAAAAGGAATTTGGTTTGTCTGCGCTGATATGGACGGACAGGAAATGTATGATCTGAATCTTACAGGTCCGATTGGACTTGTCATTGGAAACGAAGGAGATGGCGTCAGCAGATTAGTGAAAGAAACTTGCGATTTTGTGGCGGCAATTCCGATGAAAGGTGAGATTACTTCTCTGAATGCTTCTGTGGCAGGAGGTGTTCTTGCCTATGAAATCGTCAGACAGAGACTTGCAAAATAAGACAATTAAAGCAGCGTTTGAAGGGTGTTTTAAAGGATGGAACAATATGATAAGTTGACGGATGAGCAGTTGATCAAAAAACTGCGTTCCGGAGATCGCAATGTGACGGATTACCTGATGGATAAGTATAAAACGATGGTTCGGAAGAAAGCCCGCGCAATGTATCTGATCGGAGGAGAAACGGAAGATCTTATTCAGGAAGGGATGATCGGGTTGATCAAAGCGGTCAGAGATTTTGACTGCAGTTTGGGTGTTCCCTTTTCCGGATTTGCAGAAACGTGCGTGCTTCGGCAAATGTACAGCGCTATTGAAGCGTCAAAGCGGAAAAAACATATGCCGCTGAATTGCTACATTTCTCTTTATGAAGAAAGCGAAACGAATAAAAACGGGACCAAGCTTCCATTGATCGACCTGATCGAGCCTGATCGTGAAAATAATCCTGAAGCATTGTATTTCGGGAAAGAGTATACGGAAGCTTTTATCGAACAGTTAAAAGAAAAATTAAGTCCGATGGAAGAGCATGTTCTTTATCTGCATTTAATGGGAACAGATTATAAAAAAATTGCAGAATTACTTGAAAAAAGCCCGAAATCGATTGATAATGCAATCCAGAGGATTAAGAAAAAAACAGAAAAAATGCTTAAGACAGGGGTGAGAACCTGATAAAGTCGACGGTGAGAAAGCAGGTAAAAGGTTATGAAATTTGTAATACAGAGAGTGAAAGAAGCGTCTGTGAAAGTAGAAGAAAAACTGATTGGGAAGATAAGGAAGGGATATCTTGTGCTGATCGGAGTGTCAGATACTGACACAGAAGCAACTGCAGATAAGATGATCAAGAAAATGATTGGACTTCGGATCTTTGAAGATCAGAATGGAAAAACGAATTTGTCGTTAGCCGATGTGGGAGGAAGTCTTCTGCTTGTATCTCAGTTTACGCTTTATGCAAATTGTAAAAAAGGGAATCGTCCAAGCTTTATTGAAGCCGGAGCGCCGGATAAAGCAAATCAATTATATGAATATATAATTGAAGAATGTAAAAAAAGAGAATTAAATGTACAAACAGGACAATTTGGAGCGGAGATGGAAGTGAGTCTGATCAATGACGGTCCGTTTACAATTTTGCTTGATTCAGAAACATTATAATATGATTCTCTTGACAACTACTGGTTAATCGGTGTATATTTATCATGCGTTTCAGTTACGCATAAGCTGTCTTGGCGCAGTCGGTAGCGCGTCGCCTTGGTAAGGCGGAGGTCGGGGGTTCAAGTCCCCTAGACAGCTTTGGAGAAGATACCAAAAATCGGAAATATTCGGTTCTTGGTATTTTTATTTTTAATAAAATCTTATATCTAATTTTTGATTATTCGCATAAACACTATACTTTCAAGCATTATTATTAAGGAGTATCGTCAGATTTTATTGACTCTTTAATCTCATAAATTTTTGATTTTATGTAACTTTTCCCATTTTTTTGATACCTATACCATGAAATTAAGATACAAACCATTAAAACAATGAGCGTTAAAAATATTGGGTATTGGAAATCCCCAAATTTAAGCATCAAGAGCATAACGCAAGCAGAAAGAACTGTTGATATTATGTAAATAATTTTCGTGTACTTATATACAAAATCATCGTTTAGAGATAAGAAATATTTATCCCATTCAAATGCTGATTTATGTAATTGTTTACCTTTGAATATGAATGACAATATAATACACACTAATGCCACACCTTTGGTTATTAAAACTTTTGCAAGCACAATTACTGCCAGTAATAATAATTTCATCATTAAAATTCCTCTCCTTTTATTTTGATACAAAAAGTATAAACTATACACGAACTGTAAAGTCAATGTTTTTCATCAATCTTAATCATAATTTTTGTAATATAATCAGCTTCATTAGAAATAACAAAATCATTCAAACCGACTTCATAAGCATAGCCAGTAAGCTGTAGATTGTTTTTTGCGGCATAATCCAACATTTTTTGATATAAGGCTGGTAATTTATCCCATTTACCCTTTTGATATCCGCAAAGATATTTTCCTTGCGGCTTTATAAGATTATTCGAAACAGATTTTTTATTCAAGGCAATCGTATATATTCCCTCATATTTATCAAAGTTCATCTTAGATACATTATCAAGAGAAATAAAACTTCCCATTCCCATTCGTATCTGTTCTATTTTCCATATATCTTTCAAGCGAGAAAAAATTTGTGATATATCATCTTCTGAGAAATCATAAGGATAGACTAAAAGTCTTTCTGATTTACATTCTTCAATTCTGATTTCCTGTTCCTGTAAAGTCTCACAAAAAATGATTTTTTCCTTTTTTTTCTGTATTACAGTTTTAATATCTTTCAGCCTTTGAATTTGTTTGTCAATTTCTTTTTCTTTCACATTCACAATTTTTAAGAAATCAGCAGGTGTAGGATTTTTTCGATAGGTTTCAATTTCCTCAATACTCATATTTAATTCTTTCAGCATACGGATATATTCAAAATCTATACTTTGTGAAATATCATAATAGCGATAACCATTTTCAGCTTTGGTAAGCGGACGAAAAAGACCGATTTCATCATAATAGTGTAATGTACGTTTATTTACTTCATGTAGTTTTGCAAATTGTGCGGTTGTTAACCTTTTAATTTCTTTTTTCATTTTTTATATCTCCTTATTGACATTACAGTCACTGTATACTTTATCATACATGATATAAATGATGAAAACAAGGAGAAGAACAATGCAAATAGAATTACGAGAATATCAAAAACAAGATTTCAAAGCTTTAGAAACTATTATCAGAGAGACTTGGCATTATGATGATTTCAGCAGTCCAAAAACAGCGATTAAATTAGCAGGAGTATTTTTAAGCAGTTGTTTAACAAACTATACTTTTTCAAGAGTAGCGGTAGTTGACGGAAATGTGGCAGGTATTATATTGGTTAACAATATCGCTAAGCATAAATGTCCGATTTCTAATCGACTATTACAGGTAAAGTCAATCATATCCCTATACCTTTCAAAAGAGGGGCGGAGTGTTTCAAAAATTTTTGGTAATGTCAATGGAATAGATAAGCAATTACTAAACGAAAACAACAAGGATTATCCAGCAGAACTTGCCTTATTTGCCGTAAGTTCTTCATGCAGAGGAAAAGGGATTGGAAAAATTCTTTTTCACTCAGCACTAGATTACATAAGGCAGGAAAAGTTGAAAGAATTTTATTTATTTACGGATACAAGCTGTAATTATGGTTTCTATGAACATCAAGGAATGAAAAGACGATTAGAAAAGGAACACATATTTAATATCAAAGGACAACAAGCAGCAATGAATTTCTTTATCTATGACTATCAATGTTAGAGATAGCGGTTACCTGTTTTTCCTCTTGATTACCCAGCACAGAAAAGAAAAAGCCTTGTCAAGAGCTTGTTGCCATTGGTGGTGTTTTGCACTCTTGATCGGGCTTTTTATTTGCTGTATCTTCTCGCAAGAGGAAAAGGATTACTCGTCCTCATCATTAAAATGGTTATTCCTTAATACTTCCCGTAAAAGTTCCATATCTTCTTTTAAATTTGGGTTTATCATTTTCACAACTTGATAAGGCGTCTTATACTTATGCCCCTCTATGCTTTCCCCGAACATCTCCATGCCATATAAATCATCATAGCGGTCTAACAGTTTTTGAAACATTTACCACGATTTTAACCACGTTTGATAGAGAGAATATAAGAAGATAGCCCTAGATATGTGATGTTTACCACAAAAGCAAAATGCTCGTAGAGCCGATAAAATAAGGCTTTGCGGACATTTAAGAAGACTTAAAAAGATAGTCAAAAAGATATCTATAATTTATAAAAACAGATTGTTAGAATAAAAAGCTTTGTTGTTTTGTTGAAGTTTCTGATCATTATAGGTGAATGCTCTGCTTTAGACATTCCTTTTTTTATCTAAAAATATAGAAAGCAGTTTAAAGATAGAAAAATGCAAGAATTCCTGTCATTTTCTGTTCTTTTTTTCCTTATATGATATACTTGTACAAAAATCAGTGGTGATTTTCGCTATGGGGCGGAGGAAAAGATGAGAATAGGAAGAGAGGAACTAGAAGATTTAAAAGAAGGATTGGAAAAATTAACATATTTTATCAGAGTAATGGAAGGTGGAGAATTACCGGATTTTTATCGGTATTTTGATACAATGAAAAACAATATTAATATTTTCTTTTATTCAGGATGTGATGATATTGAAGATTTTTTCCCTATATTAGAACGGGATTGGAAAGCGTCGCATATGATGTTCATTGGTGTACAGGACTACGATCTGCGGACAGAACATCCGGGAATCGATCCAACGGTATGCCTGTATTTTGCAAGGCTTCTAGCAGATGTCGGAAAGTATTTTGAAAGGGGAAGGTTAGAGTTTGTAAAAGAATAAAAGATACAGAGAAAAAAAGAAAGTTCTTCAAAAAATTTCAGAACTTTCTTTCAACTCTTGAATGGGAAATGGATTTTTTATGTAGTTACCGCAATGAACGCTGCTTTTTCTTCCGTGTGACGGAAAATACAAGGAGCAGGAAAGCGAATGCCACAGCCATCCATACACCGAAGACAACATTGCCCTGCGAATGGAATTTATCGTAGTAACCCTTCAAGTAGATAATAACAACGATCCATGGAAGAACGTATGTCATATATTTGCGGATAAATTGAGGAAATTTTAAGCCGTTTCCTGCATTTGCTTCCTGTATGAAGTTATCCCATCCCCAACCGTTTTTGTGTGTACAAAACATTAGATATATGACAGAGCCGAGAGGAAGGATGTTGTTTGATACAAGGAAATCTTCCAGATCCATGATGTTTGAACCACTTCCGAGTGGCTGAATTCCTGATAAGATATTGAAACCAAGAATGCAGGGAATGCTCAGTATCGTAATAAGTAAAATGTTGATCCCGACAGATTTTTTGCGGCTGAATCCAAACAAATCGATGCCGAAGGAAACAATATTTTCAAATACCCCTACGATTGTTGATAAAGCGGCAAAAAAGAGGAACAGGAAAAACAGGGCCCCCCAAAGTCTTCCGGCTGGCATTTGTGTGAAAATGTTCGGAAGAGTGATAAATACAAGCCGCGGACCAGCATCCGGCTGCACGTTGAAGGCAAAACAAGCAGGAAATACGATCAGTCCGGCAGTGAGTGCAACACAAGTGTCCAGCATAAGAATACTCAGAGATTCTCCGGTAAGTGAGCGGGATTTATCTAAATAACTTCCGAAAATTGCCATCCCGCCCATTCCAATACTCAGTGTAAAGAAAGCTTGGCTCATCGCGCCGAATACGACATTTCCGATTCCGTTTTCGATCAATTTTCCGAAATCCGGGACCAGGTAGAACTTAAGACCTTCGGCAGAACCAGGAAGGGTTACGGATCTTATGGCAAGTACAATCATGATCGCTAACAGACAGAGCATAGTAATTTTCATGATTTTTTCAACGCCTTTTTGGAGACCGATACTGCAGATCCAAAAAGCGAGCAGGATTACGAGAATCGTCCAAAAGGTCAGCGTGACAGGAGATTGCAGCATGGCGTCATATTTTGTGGAAACAATGGTGGAATTTATTCCGGTAAATTCCCCTTTTGCCATGCGAAAACAGTAGTAAAGCATCCATCCGCCAACCATGGAGTAAAACATTACGAGGAGATAGTTTCCAGCGATCGCAAACCATCTTGTAAAATGCCAGCGAGTTCCTTTAGGTTCAAGCACATTATAAGAAGTGGCGATGCTCTTTTGACTTGCCCGTCCCACACTGAATTCACATACGATGATCGGAAGTCCGAGTATGATCAGAAATAACAGGTAGATTAAAATAAATGCGGCACCTCCGTATTGTCCTACCATGTAAGGAAATTTCCATACATTTCCGAGCCCGATAGCACAGCCGGCTGATACAAGGATAAAGCCGAGTCGGGAACCAAAATTTTCTCTTTTCATAATTAAAAACCTTTCTTTGTCTTTGTGTGATGAAGTGATATCTATTTGGGATATCAAATGAAATATGCCGCTGGAAATGAAATGTTTAAATCGAATTTTCCGGGCAGCGGGGATATTGTATCACATCAACGCGGCAAAGTAAACCGAGTACTTGTAGATATCTTAATTTTATGATAAAATAACTGCTATGAATGTTTGCGTTATTAGAGGAGGAGACAATGGAAAACGAAACGGTTTCAAAGAATTTTATCGAGCAGGAAATAGACAAAGATTTGGCGGAAGGAGTGTACGATCATGTAGCGACACGTTTTCCACCTGAACCGAATGGTTATCTGCATATCGGACATGCAAAATCAATTTTGCTGAATTACGGATTGGCGCAGAAATACGGTGGTACGTTTAATATGCGATTTGATGATACGAATCCGACAAAGGAAAAGATGGAATTTGTTGATTCAATCAAAAAAGACATTCAATGGCTCGGAGCGGACTGGGAAGACCGTTTATATTTTGCGTCTGATTATTTCGATCAGATGTATGAGTGTGCGGTAAAGCTGATAAAAAAAGGGAAAGCATTCGTGTGTGATCTTACAGCGGAAGAGATGAGAGAGTACCGTGGAACATTGAAAGAACCGGGCAAGGAAAGTCCGTACAGAAATCGCTCTGTAGAGGAAAACTTAAAATTATTCGAAGAAATGCGCGAAGGAAAATATGGGGATGGCGAGAAGGTACTGCGTGCCAAGATTGATATGGCATCGCCGAATATCAATATGAGAGATCCGATCATTTATCGAGTGGCGCATATGACGCATCATAATACAGGAGATAAATGGTGTATTTATCCGATGTATGATTTTGCACACCCGATTGAAGATGCGATTGAAGGGATTACACATTCTATTTGTACACTGGAATTTGAAGATCACAGACCGCTTTACGATTGGGTTGTAAGGGAGTGTGAGTTTAAGAATCCGCCGAGACAGATCGAGTTTGCAAAACTGTATTTGACGAATGTTGTTACCGGAAAGCGTTATATTAAAAAATTGGTAGAAGATGGGATTGTGGATGGATGGGATGATCCGCGTCTTGTATCGATTGCAGCATTGAGACGTCGTGGATTTACTCCGGAATCAATTAAGATGTTTATTGAGCTGTGCGGAATCTCCAAGGCACAGAGTTCAGTGGATTATGCAATGCTTGAGTATTGTATTCGGGAAGATCTTAAGATGAAGAAGCCCCGTATGATGGCTGTACTTGATCCGATCAAACTTGTAATAGATAACTATCCGGAAGATCAGGTAGAATATTTGGATGTTGCGAATAATTTGGAAAACGAAGAACTGGGTACTCGTAAAGTTCCGTTTGGAAGAGAACTCTATATTGAAAGAGAAGATTTCATGGAAGAACCGCCGAAAAAATATTTCCGTTTGTTCCCGGGAAATGAAGTTCGTCTGATGCATGCTTATTTTGTGAAGTGTGAAAGTTTCGTAAAAGACGAGAATGGGAAGGTGACGGAAGTACACTGTACTTATGATCCTGAAACAAAAGCGGGAAGCGGGTTTACAGGAAGAAAAGTAAAAGGAACGATTCATTGGGTTCCGGCAGCATATGCACAGAAAGCGGAAGTACGTCTTTATGAGAATCTGATTGATGAAGAGAAGGGCGTATACAATAAAGAAGATGGATCTCTGAATTTGAATCCGAATTCACTTACAATAGTGAAAGATGCTTATGTAGAACCCAGTTTTGACGGTGCAAAAGCATATGATAGTTTCCAGTTTGTGAGAAACGGTTATTTCTGTATCGATTCTCATGATTCGGCGCCTGAGCATCTTGTATTTAACAGAATCGTTTCTCTGAAAAGTTCGTTTAAACTTCCGAAATAAATAAAAGTTTCAGTATAAAACAGAATGAATGAATTGACAATTAATTTAAGAGCGGGACAAAAAGTCCCGCTCTACGAGCAAATATACGAATATATTAAAGCTGATATCAGAAAAGGGCGGATACGAAGCGGAGAGAAGCTTCCTTCTACAAGAGCGTTGAGTGCTCATCTTGAAGTGAGCAGAAGCACTGTAGAACTGGCATATGAGCAGCTATTGTCAGAAGGATATATTGAAGCTCAGCCATACAGAGGATATTTTGTTTGTCAGATCGATGATCTGTTTCAAATTGATGCACAGAAAGCTGATATCAGAAAAAATGGAGAAAAACAGGAACAAAAATATCGGTATGATTTTACTCCAAGCGGAGTGGATTTGAAAAGTTTTCCTTATAATGTGTGGAGAAAATTATCAAAGGAATGTCTTGTAGATGATAAGGCGGAATTATTTCGTCTTGGCTGTCCGCAGGGAGAGTTTGGATTGAGAAATGCAATATGCAGTTATCTTCATCAAGCGCGAGGAGTGAATTGCAGACCGGATCAGATTATTGTCGGAGCGGGAAATGATTATCTTTTGATGCTTCTTGGAGCAATCTTAGGCAGCGGATATAAAATCGCATTAGAAAACCCGACTTATAAACAAGCCTATCGTCTGTTTGAAAATCTGTCATATGAAGTGTGTACGGTCAATATGGATGATAAAGGGATGAGGGTAGATGAATTGCGCAAAGCAGACGCTGACATTGCGTTCGTGATGCCTTCCCATCAGTATCCTCTTGGAACAGTGATGCCGATCAGGCGGCGAATGGAGCTTTTGAAGTGGGCGCAGGAAAAAGAGAACCGCTATATTATAGAGGATGATTATGACAGTGAGTTTCGCTATAAAGGAAAACCGATTCCTGCCTTGCAGGGGTATGACAGAAATGGAAAAGTAATTTATATCGGAACATTCTCTAAATCAATCGCACCTGCTATTAGGATGAGTTACCTTGTTCTTCCGGAAACAGTATGCTCTTTGTATAAGGAGAGATGTGGGTTTATCAGCTCTACGGTGTCGAAAGTAGATCAGCTTATTTTACAGAAATTTATAGAAGAAGGATATTATGAAAGGCATTTGAATAAGACGAGGGCTTTGTATCGAAACCGACATGATGTTTTATTGAATGCTTTAAAAGATATGACGACAGATTTCATGATATCGGGAGAAAATGCAGGAGTGCATCTGCTCCTTCGATTTCATGACGGGAGAAGCGAGGAAGAATTGATTCGTTTGGCAAAAGAGAAAGAAGTAAAAGTATACGGATTGTCGGAATATTATGTTGGAGAAAATAAGAAAGAGAAGCAAGATCAAAAAGAGGCGGTGATCCTTCTTGGTTATGCAAATATGAGTGATGAAAAGATAATGTGTGCAGCGAAATTGCTTGATGAGGCATGGAGCGGGAAGGGATGCAGATGAGCTTTTCTTAGTTCTAAATTAAAAACACGCCGGAGATTTTACGCCGGCGTGTTTTAATCACCGTGTATATGATATAAAATACACGAGATCTTTTTACATTATTCCTCTTCAAGTGGTTGAGATGCTGAGTCTGTGTTATCATCCGCTTTTTTTAAAGACACATACTCTCTGTCAGCAGCAGGTTTCAGATCCGCATCAAGATCAAAGTCGTCAGCCTCGGTATCGGCAGGATCCTTTTCCTCTGGACTGTCGGAACTGTTCTTGCAGAAATATGCGACGGCAAGCCCGATCGCCGTTCCGATAACAGCGAAGATACTAAACCATTTAACAAGTTTTTTCAATTTGTTGACTCTCCTTTCTGTAAGAAGATGTGCTCCGTCTGTATAATGGAGAAACATCCTGAATGTATCTGTTATTCTAATACTTTTTCCCTATAATTACAATAGGCAGACAAAAAACGAAATAACATTTTACATAATAAGAAAAATATAGTATAATTCTAACTGCGGTTATTCATAAGTACCGCTCATAATTATTTAAAAGCAACGATGTGCAGGAGGAATGGAAATGGTAAAAGCAGTAGTTGGTGCAAACTGGGGCGATGAAGGAAAAGGTAAGATTACAGATATGCTTGGTAAAGAAGCCGACATCATCGTTCGTTTTCAAGGCGGAGCAAACGCAGGTCATACGATCGTAAATGATTATGGAAAATTTGCGCTGCATACACTGCCGTCAGGAGTATTTTATGATCATACGACAAGTATTATCGGAAACGGAGTAGCATTGGATGTTCCGATTTTATTTAAGGAGATCCAGTCTATTGTAGACCGTGGTGTGCCGATGCCGAAGATCCTTGTATCTGACAGAGCGCAGATGGTAATGTCATATCATAAGAATTTTGATGCTTATGAGGAAGAGCGTCTCGGAGGAAAATCTTTCGGTTCAACAAAATCAGGTATTGCGCCGTTTTACTCTGACAAATATGCAAAAATCGGTTTTCAGGTGAGTGAACTTTTTGACGACGAACTTTTGAAAGAGAAAGTGGTTCGTGTTGCAGAGCAGAAAAACGTATTACTTGAGCACCTTTATCACAAACCATTGATCGATCCTGATGAATTATACAAAGAACTTGTAAGTTACAGAGAGATGGTAGCGCCATATGTATGTGATGTTTCACTTTTCTTACATAATGCTTTGGAAGAAGGAAAGAATATTCTTTTGGAAGGGCAGCTTGGTTCTTTAAAAGATCCGGATCACGGAATTTATCCGATGGTTACATCTTCATCTACGCTGGCGGCTTACGGTGCGATTGGTGCGGGAATTCCGCCTTATGAGATTAAGCAGGTAATCACAGTATGTAAAGCGTATTCAAGTGCAGTAGGAGCAGGAGCATTTGTAAGCGAAATATTTGGAGAAGAAGCGGATGAGCTTAGAAGACGCGGAGGTGACGGCGGAGAGTATGGCGCTACGACAGGTCGTCCGAGACGTGTCGGCTGGTTTGATTGTGTTGCTTCCAAGTATGGATGCAGAATGCAGGGAACAACAGACGTTGCGTTTACTGTATTGGATGTACTTGGATATTTGGATGAAATTCCGGTATGTGTCGGCTATGAGATTGATGGAGAAGTAACGACAGATTTCCCTGTTACACATCTTCTTGAGAAAGCAAAACCGGTTCTTAAGACACTTCCGGGTTGGAAAGAAGATATCAGAGGAATCAGAAAATACGAAGATCTTCCGGAAAATTGCCGTAATTATATCGAATTTATTGAAAAAGAAGTTGGATATCCGTTTACAATGATCAGTAACGGACCGGGAAGAGACGATATTATTTATCGGAATCGATAAGAGAACGGCGGAAACACAGTTTTATAAAAATGTAAATAAAGATGGCGAGAGTTGATAGCTTTTGCCATCTTTATTTGTAATATTTTTCAGTATGAACGCATAGAATATAAGACCGGGTTTTGAAAAGATCGGAATAGGAGGTATATTTTATGCGCCGAAATGACAGCGAGACGGAAATCAGAATGATGACAATGGAAGAATACTTGAAGAAGAGACAAGCAATAAGGCAGCGCGGCGGCTTGGAAGGAAAAGAATGCCATGAAGAAACCGCAGCAGCCTTAAAATTGGTTGAGTTATTGTATAATTAAAGATTAATCGTTATTTTGGTCGTTGCGGTCTTTTATAAGCCGGGCGATCAGAATAAATCCATAAAGAAGAACAGGAATTAAAATCGTAGCGGCTATGGATGCTTTCAGCAGATCGGTAGATGCAGGAGATCCGATTAGAGCAAATATGAGTGTGCAAGCATACATTCCAACAAGAAGAATCACAGCGATGACTGCAAGGATGCGTTTTATGTTTTTCATAGTAAAAATCCTTTCCGAAAAATATTTTGGAGTTCAATCAATGCAGAAAGAGATTGATATGAGAATTCCTGTTAATAAGTATACCGTAATTATGCTTAAAATAATAGTGGATAAAACATTTTAAAAACGTTAAAAACTCAAAACTTAAAACAGTAGTAGTTAAAATAATAGTTTACGGAAAACAGAAATTGTTATATAATGATTTGGACGGATTTTAAAGATAAAGGAGCAATATACAATGAGCGAAAAATGTTTATTAGATCAATGGAGAGATATGGCTTATGACAGAAACCTGTCAAAAGAGCAGTTAGAAAGTTTTTGGGGAAAGTATTTTACAATAGAGTCTTCTATTTATGAGCAGCTTCTCGAGGATCCTGATACAGAAGTGCGGGGAACAGTAAAAGAACTTGCTGAAAAATATGGTCAGAATGTGATGACTATGGTTGGATTTCTTGACGGAATCAACGATAGTCTGGTAACGCCTAATCCAATAGAGACAATGGATGAAGATACAGAAGTAAGTCTTGGATTTGATAAAGAAAAATTATATAAAAACATGGTAGATGCGAGAGCTGACTGGCTGTATGAACTTCCGCAGTGGGAGAAGATTTTTGATGAAAATACAAGAAAACGTCTGTACAGAGAACAGAAATCTTCAGGAACGATCCGCAAAGAGAAAAAGATCGGAAGGAATGATCCGTGTCCATGTGGAAGCGGTAAAAAATATAAAAAGTGCTGTGGAAGAAACGCATAAATGAGAAATTATTTTTGGACTTTGGGAATCTTCTGTGTTTTGTATTATTTGATACTGGCCATTTATTCCCGGAGACTGCGATCGACTTTTGCAGTTTTTTGGTTGTTAACCGGCGGCGCACATCTGTTTTTGGGATGTGTGCCGTTTCCTGCATATGTAAAGATACTTTTGGGTTGGATCTGTTTCGGACTGTGGAGTATTTTTTTAGTTATGGAAATACAAATTTGCAAAGGTATGTACTCAAAAGCTGAGGACGGAGCACAGTGGATTATTGTTCTGGGAGCACAGGTGAGGGGCAAGAAGATTACAGATTCTCTGCGAAGAAGGTTAGACACGGCGGTTTGTTATTTGAAGAAAAATAAGGAAACAAAAGTAATTGTATCAGGTGGCCAGGGAGCAGGAGAAGAGATAACGGAAGCAGAAGCAATGGCGGAGTATCTTATAAAACAGGGAATTTCGAAAGATCGGATCAGAATGGAAGATCAATCTACCTCTACAAGGGAAAATCTACGTTTTAGTCGAAAGTTTCTTAAAGCCGATCAAGAAACGGTTGGGATTGTAACAAATAATTTTCACAGCTATCGGTCGAAACTGTTGGCGAAAGAAGAAGGATATGATCATGTTTTTTCGCTGTCGGCTTCTTCAAATTATGTTTTTCAGCTTAATTATCTCGTGAGAGAATTTTTTGCTGTTATGGCAATGAAGCTGAGAAAAAGCAAAATTAAGGAATATTAAAATAATGAATGGGCATACTGCTATTGATGTTGAAAAAAGGAGGTAGCATTATGCCACAATTAAAATGTACAGTTCAGA
Organism: Mediterraneibacter sp.; assembly: GCF_030825015.1. Lineage (NCBI taxonomy): Bacteria > Bacillati > Bacillota > Clostridia > Lachnospirales > Lachnospiraceae > Mediterraneibacter > Mediterraneibacter sp. Next base: position 263,771 of record NZ_JAPJQP010000001.1, read on the forward strand.
CATGTGTTCACAACAAACAGTTCCTCTGTGATCTGGATGAAATCAGAGTGGGAGGAGAAACGGCTAAGAATCCGCAGGAAACATGCTGCGATAGCTTTCAGGAGAGAAAAGAAGGAAGTTATACAAATTCGATGAAAGAAGCTTCTGATTGTTCTTGTATTGACTGTAAAGCGACAAATTGTATGTATAATAAAGAGTGCGAATGTCATGCGGGAAAGATTAGCGTGGAAGGCGGAGATGCAAAACATGCATCAGGAACAGAGTGCGCGACATTTCAGTCATGTAACGGCTGATTGCCGAACAGATTCCCTGGAAGAAAAAAGAGAAGAAAGAATAAAAAAGTAACAGCAAAAGGAATCGTCTTTTGGATCAAAAAAGGCGATTCCTTTTGCTGTTGACGCTTTCCAGTTACAAGCGTTATAATAAATTAATTACAATTCATTCAAAAATGAAAAGACGGGAAGGTATATAGCATGGCGGGGGAACGGGAACATATAGGGATCGAAAAAGAAAATGAATATAAAGTGAATGAAAAACGCAGTGAGAATAAATCGGGATATTATGTGAAACAGCCGACTTTCGGAACAGGAAAACCATCATGGATTAAACAGCAATTTGGTAAAACTGTAGCTATTGTAGTCGGTGCGTTGGCATGTATTCTTTTTTATTTTCTTCTTTTGCGGGCAGGGCACATATCGGGAGTTATACAGAAAATATTTTTGGTTTCGAAGCCGATTATTTACGGTTTGGCAATCGCTTATCTGCTGAATCCAATCGTGAAAGCGGTTGACCGAAAGATGATTCCTTTTTTGGAAAAAAAGTTTCCTAACTTTAAACAGGCAAAAAGCATGTCACGGGCAACAGGAATCTTTATTTCAATCGTGATACTTGCAACGATTATTTTTACGCTGTTTAATATGATGATACCGGAACTTTACCGAAGTCTCCGAGATATGATCATGAATGTTCCAAGTCAGATGAATCGTTTTATCCGGTCGTTAAGTGAAATGAACACAGAAAATTCAACGATCGGGAATATTGTACAAAGTGTGATGAAAGAGGCGACTATATTTGTGCAGAACTGGATGCGTACAGATCTGATGGGGCGTATTAATGATTTTATGTCAGGATTAACGGTAGGTGTACTCAATGTTATGCGTGAGATTATGAATGTTTTGATTGGCTTGATCGTGTCTGTATATGTATTATTCAGTAAAGAAAAGTTTTCAAAACAGTCTAAGAAAATAACTTATGCTATATTAAAACCTTCGAATGCAAATATGGTTCTTCATCTTACGATTAAGAGTAATGAAATCTTCGGAGGCTTTATTATAGGAAAGATTATTGATTCTGCGATTATCGGTGTCCTTTGTTTTGTCGGTCTTTCAATTTTAAATATGCCATATGCGATGCTTGTCAGTGTGATTGTCGGGGTGACGAATGTAATTCCTTTTTTTGGTCCTTACATTGGAGCGATTCCGAGTGCAACTCTTATTTTGCTTGCAGAACCGAAGATGGGAATCTATTTTATAATCTTTATTATTGCCTTGCAGCAGTTTGACGGAAATGTGCTTGGCCCTAAAATATTAGGGGATTCCACAGGACTGTCAGCATTTTGGGTCGTATTCTCAATTCTGATCGGAGGAGGAATATTCGGCGTTCCTGGAATGATACTCGGTGTTCCTACGTTTGCAGTTATTTATTATATTGTGGGAATGCTTGTTAATGATAAACTGAAAAAGAAAAAGCTTCCAATCAGTACAGAAGCATATGATGAATATAGTTATGTAGAATCGGATGGAACATATATTCATGCCGATAAAAATATATTTAAAGGAGAGGAAAAATAATATTATGCCTATTCGAGTACAAAATGATCTTCCGGTAAAAGAAATATTGGAACATGAAAATATATTTGTGATGGATGAATACAGGGCGGCGCATCAGGATATCCGTCCTATCAGCATTGGTCTTTTGAATCTTATGCCCCTGAAAGAAGATACAGAGCTTCAGATTTTAAGATCTCTTTCTAATACGCCGCTTCAGGTAGATGTGACGTTTGTACGCATGACAAGTCACGTTTCTAAAAATACATCAACAAGCCATATTTATAAGTTTTATGAAGCGTTTGAAGATATTAAAATGAGAAAGTTTGATGGATTTATTATTACAGGTGCTCCGGTTGAGCAGATGGAGTTTGAAGAAGTTGATTATTGGCAGGAATTGACAGAGATTATGGAATGGACAAAAACGAATGTAACCTCAACGTTACATTTGTGCTGGGGAGCGCAGGCAGGAATTTATTACCATTATGGAATTAATAAAAAAGCACTTCCGAAGAAATTATCCGGTGTATACAGGCATCGAGTGAGAAATAGGAAAATCCCGCTTGTAAGAGGATTTGATGATGTGTTTATGGCACCTCACTCAAGACATACAGAAGTACCACAGGAACTTTTGGAAAAAGATGACAGAATTATGATCCTTGCAGATTCTCTTCAGGCAGGTGTGTTCTTATGTATGGCAAGGGAAGGACGTCAGATTTTTGTTATGGGACATCCAGAATATGATCGTATGACATTAGATTCAGAATATAAAAGAGATATGGGACGAGGATTGAATCCGCAGATTCCGGAAAATTATTATCCTGATGATGACCCGGATAACAAACCGGTATTGACTTGGAGAGCACATGCGAATAATCTTTATACAAATTGGCTCAATTATTATGTATATCAGGTAACGCCATATGATTTATATGGAACGCCTTTTTAATGAGGTATCTACGGGATTTGTTGAAAAGTCAAAGTATCTAAAATGATGTCAAATATCGGGCAGTATCGCAAAATTGGGAGTACAAAAAGTATGATATAAACTGTCTTTTGGAACAATATTATGAGGGCGTATTGTGTAAGTGCAATATGCCCTTGAATTTATGAGAAAAGTAATGCTAGAGACTAGGAAATATGATAGAATGACAGAAATAAACAAATTAGAATTTAAGGAGGAAACAATATGGTAAGCAAAAGCTGGAAAATATCTCAAATTATTCAATTCATAGTTTTCTTATGTGTTAGTGTTTTCTTGTTTACAAGAACAGTAGATGGACATGGTGCTGTACAGACACTAGAAGCAAAGCTGATTAGTTTTGCTGTATGGGGAATTTTTTATCTCGGTGTATTAGTCATAGAGTGGTTGATTTACTTTATTGTTCGACGTTCTAAACACTAAATTCCAGTTTGTAGCAGACAGTTTTTCGATTGACTGTCTGCTTTTCCTTTTCAATTATAATTGATAGCGGTGATATAAAATGGTTCATATCCATTGTGAAAAGACCATTTAGAGTGATATGGATTGATTGTAAGAGTAGTAGGAGTTCCGTTGATTTGGTTATGTTCTGCTTCGAGTTCCGTTAGAAGCGGTTATAGAAGATGTACTGAGAATACCTTTGGAACTTATGACAGTAACAGGCTATGAAAAGGGGGTTGCAGGACATGAGGTTGTGGCAATCTTCGATAATATCAAGGTGCTAAAGTCAACAGGAAATGCACAGTATCAAGGCTTTCAGATTTTAATGAGTGGGAAAGGTTGTCGCAATTATGAGAATTTTTTACAACTCAATGAGGAAACATGGTTTGATTTCTTAAACTGAGTTTGCAGTATCATATCAATGTTCCTCGGATTGATTTGGCAATCGACGACAGAAAACCTTATTTGAGTATTCCCGATTTGATTGTACGGACAAAAGAGGGATTACTTTCTTCAAAGTTATGAGAGATAGATTTTCACGACTCGGGAGAACTGAAAGAGGAAGTGTTTCAGAGTAAAGGTGGCAGTCTTTATCTCGGCAGTTCAGCCAGTAATTTGAGATTGGTGTTTTATGAAAAGGGATATGAGCAGAATAAAAAGTATGGAACAGAATTAGATGAAAATTGGAATAGATACGAATTGAGATTTCGACAGGAAATGGCAGTAAGCGTAGTACAGGAATTATTGAGATATAGAGATGTGGCAGGACTGGCAATGGAAGTATTGAACAGCAAAATACGATTTTTAGAAAAGCCGACAGACAGCATGACAATACGGAAAAGGCTTTATCCAACCTATCAAGCATGGGCGGAACTGATGAAAGATATAGGCAAGGTTAAACTTACCATGCAACCACAGAAGAAAAGTCAGCAAAAGGTGTGGGAGCGGTTGGAAAAGTATGTTGCTCCGTCTTTGAAACTGATTGCAGAAGTTGGGAAGATAGAGCAAAGAGATTATATCGGTAATCTCGTAGCAAATGGAGAAATGAATATCATACAGAAGCAGTTGTATGATGATTACATAAAAGCAAGAAACTTAGCAGTTTTGGTCAGAGTGACGAAAAAATGGACTGCAACGATCTGGAACTGGGATCAGGTCTATGGAGGGGTGAGTATTATGTATGAAGGATGCTTGCCAGAGTAATGAAAAGGCAGAAAAACAGACGGATTCTCCGCCTGCTGTTGACATGGAATTTTGTAACTGTTATATATAAAGCAAAGGCGAAAAGCTGATTTTGTTCAAGTCTCTCGCCCATTCTTATCATAGAAGATCTTATTTACAGACTTTCTTCATAGTCTCCGATTGTTTTTATCGTTTTGAAATCTGTTCTTTTACGTGATTCAGTTCTGATCTTTTGTTAATCTTTCTACGTACTCTTTCACGTGTTTCTTGTATCGTTCTCGCTCTAACATCTTCTGTTCGGAAAAACGCCGTCTATCCCAACTATTAGTGCAGCTTAGAAGCGCGATCACTATTTTCTTTATTATCATGGGAGAGAATCCAATTATGATACCGCTAATCAGTTTTGTCGCGTTCGATTCTGTTATCGCCATGTATATTCCCGATATAATTCCCGAAATAACACACGCCAACATATAGGGGTGATTTTTCCACATATAACTTATTGTTGCTTTCAACAAAATTATATAGGGGTTGTTCCGTTTCACTTTGTACCTCCTTTATGAGCTGATGATGGTCTTCATCCCTACAAATTCATAATAGATTTCGCTTTTTGTTTTTTTTAAGATCGTTTGTTTCATTATTCTTAATTATTTGTAGGAAGTTATTTCTCTTCCTTATAAATAAAGTATACAAAAAAATGGGGAAACCTACAAGATGGTTCATGTAGATTTGATTTCTAACAATCAATTATCTGTATGTAGCGAAAAAGCTGTAAAACTATCAAAGCATTTCACAGGAAGAGCTCTTGTGAATGACGGTACAATGGGACAGGTGGTTATAAGCATCAATGGAATTTCTATAAAATCAAGAGTTGCAGCATTATTAAACAAATATGTAAAATATAGTTGGTAGAAATTTGTCTTTTTATTCTTTATAATTGTGTTATCAACGAGGAGGAATCGGAATGAATCTAGGAAATAGTTTGTTTCATGCGAGAAAGAAATGTGGTTTATCACAGGAAAAAGTCGCTGAAAAGTTGGGAGTAAGCAGGCAGATGATATCAAAATGGGAGACGAATGAAACACTTCCGGACATTTACCAGTCAAAAAGGATGGCGAAGCTTTATCAAGTATCATTGGATGATTTAATTGCATTTGATGTAGAATTAAATGAAATACAGGAAATTATTCTCAAGGTGGATGAAAAAGCAGAAGAAAAAATTGACTGGACATCAGCATGGGGTAAAAAATATCCTGTTTTGGTGCAATATCAAAAGGATGTAAATTATTCTGATTATGCAAGGCGAATCAATTTGATGCTTGATGAATTGAAGCGAGAATATGGATACGGCGAGCAGGATGCAATGTTGGTTTTGAAGGATATTTTATATCAGACATGGAAATTACGAAAAAGTAAAAAATAAAAAATTCATTTGCAAGTAAAATTCAGGCAGGATGAGTTATGCTTTACAGGTTTGCAGAGAGAATTAAGCTTTGTAGGTTTGCGGATAGAATTATGCCTGTCATTTACATAAAATGACAACTGTGATAGAATAGAAACAATTCGATTTGAAAATCAGAGAATGATTTATCATATGTTAGGGGGCATTTGTGTTGGACAGTAAGCATTTTTCAACTTTGATCAATGATTTTAAACCCGGAATTTTCGGGGCGTTAAATGAAAAGAAAGAGCAGTTATTGAAGGAAGGACGAAAGGTATATAATCTTTCTGTAGGAACGCCGGATTTTGAGCCTGCGCCGCATGTAATGAAAGCGATGCAGGAGGCGTGCAAAGATCCGAATAACTATAAGTATTCACTGGCAGATCTGCCGGAACTTTTGGAAGCGGTACAGTATCGGTATGAGAAGCGTTTTGGAGTGCATGTGGAGACAGATGAGATTATGTCTGTTTATGGTTCTCAGGAAGCGATGGCACATATTGGTATGGTGTTCTGTGATCCGGACAACGTAATCCTTGTTCCGAATCCGGGGTATCCGATGTTTGAGATGAGTGGAGTTCTTGCAAAGGCGAATGTAGAATATTATACGATTGAGGAAGAGAACGGATACTTGCCGGATCTGGATAGTATTCCCGAGGATGTTTTAAAGAAAACGAAATACATGATTGTTTCGTATCCGCTTAATCCGGTCTGTGTATGCGCGCCAGATGCGTTTTATGAGAAATTGATTGCTTTTGCGAAAGAAAATGATATTGTAATTCTGCATGATAATGCGTATTCAGACATTACATACGGAGACGAACCGGGCAAATCGTTCCTTTCTTTTGAAGGGGCGAAAGATGTTGGAGCAGAATTTTACTCTCTTTCCAAGTCTTATAATCTGACCGGAGCAAGGATTTCGTTTGTTGTAGGTAACAAAGAAATTATCAGTAAATTCCGTCTTTTACGTTCGCAGATTGATTACGGTATTTTTTATCCGGTGCAGTATGCGGCAATCGCGGCACTGACAGGCCCCGATGATTTTATAGAGGAGCAGAGACGGCAGTATGCGTCTCGTAATCGAGCGTTATGCGGCGGACTTCGGAAGATTGGCTGGGATGTCAGAGATAGTCAGGGAACGATGTTTGTTTGGGCAAAGATACCGAACGGGTATGAATCGTCCGCAGATTTCTGTATGAAGCTGATGGAACAAACGGGGGTTATTGTTACTCCGGGAAGCGCTTTTGGAAGTAATGGAGAAGGATATGTCAGAATGGCGCTTGTTGTAGACGAAAATGTAATTCGCGAGATTGTGAATGTTTTGGATACATCGGGAATTTTCAAAAAGGAACAGAATTAAGGAGTTAGGCGGATGAAGAGGATCGCAAAGTTTGAAAAGGTCAGTTTCGAACAATTTAAAGACGGATGGAACGATACGTTTGAAAAGACTGAATATAACAGGAAAGAAGAGCAGCTAAGAGAAATATATGACAATATTAAGCTGCCGATGCGTGCGACGGCGGGAAGCGCAGGATATGATTTTTTTGTTCCGGCGGATGTTGTTCTCCATCCGGGAGAGACGATTAAAATTCCTACAGGAATTCGGGTTTGGATGGAAAAGGAATGGGTTTTGAAATGTTATCCGAGAAGCGGACTTGGATTTAAGTATCGGCTGCAGCTTAATAATACAGTCGGGATTATTGACAGTGATTATTATAATTCTGATAATGAAGGTCATATTTTTGCAAAGATCACAAATGACAGTAACGAAGAAAAATCGGTAAGTTTGAAAACCGGAGAAGGTTTTATGCAGGGGATTTTTGTGGAATACGGGATTACCGTTGACGATGCTGTGACCGATGTGAGAAACGGCGGATTCGGAAGCACGACAAAATGAGATATAGCTTTGGTGTTTTTGCGAAGAGAAGAATAGAATGAAGCCGGAATGTTTTCGGCTTACAAAAATGTAAGAGTCTTTCGTTGAAACGTAAGCTGAAAGAATGGAAGAGGGCAGACAGATTTTATATACTGAATATGTAACGGGAGAGTACTTTTACGAAAGAGGAGGATACGTTTCAGATGAAAATAATAAAAAGGTTGCTTTCTTTCATTTTTTTATGTGTGATAATTGCGGGCGGAGTTCTTGGGTATAAGGGGTATGAGGAATATAAAAACGCACTGTCGGAAGAGAGTGTGGAAGAGATGGCTGCAAGGATTGAAGCGCAGTCAAATTATACGACGATTGATGAACTGCCCCAGACGTATATCGACGCTGTTTTATCAGTAGAAGACAAACGGTTTTATGATCATTTTGGAGTCGATCCAATCGCGGTTGGAAGAGCTTTTTTTCATGATATAAAAGCGGGCGCTTATGTAGAAGGCGGCAGTACGATTACTCAGCAGCTTGCGAAGAATCAGTATTTTACGCAGGATAAAAAGATTGTACGGAAAGTGGCAGAAATGTTTATGGCGTTTAAAATTGAATCTGTGCTTGATAAGGATACGATTTTTGAGCTGTATGTAAACTCTATTTTCTTTGGAAACGGTTATTATTGCGTGGCGGATGCTTCAAACGGATATTTTGGAAAAGCGCCGTCGGATATGAATTTTGATGAATGTACTCTCCTTGCCGGGGTGCCGAATGCTCCGACAAACTATAATCCGACAGCCAGTCCAGAACTTGCCAGACAGAGACAGCAGCAGGTTATCGAGAAAATGAAAAAGGCTGGATATCTTGAAGAATCTGATCGGTAGTACAGTGAAATCAGCATGATGAAAGTAAAAGAAATGTTATATCAAAAACCGTTCGAATAAAAGAGAAAAAAGGATTCTATTTAAAACTCTGATTTAAGAAAAAAGAAGCGTTATATTCCTAAAAACCGTTCGAATAAAAAAGCAAAAAATGGGTATTCTAACCATAGAAAATCTACTGTCGGGATCCGACGGAAAAGGGGAAGTTTCTATGGTAGAAAAAAACACGAAAAAGTTAAGCGGTTCATTTGAAGAAAATATAAGATATATGAATGAGATCCTTCCGGTAAAAGAAAGCTTTGATATTATCCGAAGAGAGATCATGATAGGTGGAAAGGCGTCTGTGTTCTACTACATTGATGGATTTATAAAAGATGAAGCAATGTTGAAGATTATGGACTCCTTTCTTTCTGTATCTGAGGAGGATATGCCGGAAGATGCAGAAATGTTTATTCAAAAACATGTACCTTATGTAGAAGTGGAGATTTTGGAAGATTTTGATCAGGTGATACGAAATGTTCTTTCAGGTCCGGCGTGTCTTTTTATCGATGGGTATAAGGAGTGTATTGCCTTAGACTGTAGAACATATCCGGCAAGAGGAGTCGATGAACCTGATAAAGATAAATCGCTTCGCGGCTCAAGAGACGGATTTGTAGAGACAATCGTATTTAACACAGCATTGATGCGCCGAAGGATCCGTGACCCGCAGCTTGTGATGGAGATGATGGAAGCAGGCCAGTCATCCCGCACAGACATAGCAGTCTGCTATATGAAAGACAGAGTAGATCAGGAGCTTTTGCAAAATTTAAAGAAGAGGATTGAAACGTTAGAATTGAATGATCTGAGGATGAATCAGCAAAGTCTTGCAGAGGCGCTTTTTAAACGGAAATGGTTTAATCCGTTCCCGAAATTCAAATACACAGAACGGCCGGATACGGCGGCGGCATGTCTGTTTGAAGGAAAGGTCGTAATCCTTGTAGATAATTCTCCGTCGGCGATGATTCTTCCGACTTCGATTTTTGACATGATTGAAGAAGCAAATGATTATTATTTTCCGACAGTGACAGGAATGTATTTAAAGATTACAAGAACGCTGATCACAGTTGCAACTGTATTTTTTACGCCATTGTATTTATTGTTCATGCAGAATATCGAATGGCTGCCTGAAGTGTTTCAATTTGTAGCGGTGAGAGATACAGTTAATATTCCGCTTGTTTTTCAGTTTATTATTTTAGAATTATCGATTGACGGACTGCGTCTGGCGGCAATGAATACACCGACGATGCTAAGTACGCCTCTCAGTGTGATCGCGGGTATTGTGATGGGAGAGTTTTCGGTACAGTCTGGTTGGTTTAATTCAGAAGTAATGTTGTACATGGCATTTGTCGCTGTAGCAAATTATACACAGCCTAACTTTGAACTCGGATATGCGCTGAAATTTATGCGCCTTCTTCTTTTAATTCTGACTGCATGTTTCAATCTGTACGGATTTATCATCGGCTGTATTTTGGTACTTTGTTTTCTTGCATTTAATAAAACATTGTCAGGGCGCAACTATCTGAATGTAAAACGAAATTAGTTTTTGCTTGTGTGGCAGTTAAATTTTCATTTATAGCAGAGCTGTTATAACAAATTTTAATTTTTGTTAAAAAATTTTGCGTAATGTCTTAAAAAATGGTATTATATGTAAATGTAGGGATGCGGAAATTTTCTGCGTTCTGATATTTATACAGGAGGCATACGAAAATGAGAGATTATGTGATCACGGTAAATAGTACGGTTGATGTGCCGAAAGCATGGCTGGAGGAAAGACATGTTCCGGTTGTTGCATTGAAATATACGATTGACGGAGAGACTTACACAGATATGGACGGATTGACTGCCAAAGAATTCTTTGCAAAGCTTCGTGAAGGAAAAATGTCTGTTACTTCACAGGTGAATCCGGAAGAAGCTATGGAAGCTTTGGAACCGTTTGTAAAAGAAGGAAAGGACGTTCTGCATCTTGGATTTTCGTCCGGTCTGAGCGGAACTTTAAACAGTATGCGTATTGCCGGAGAGATGCTTGAGGAAAAATATCCTGAGGCGAAGGTTATTGTAGTCGATACGCTTTGTGCCTGTATGGGAGAAGCCTTGCTGCTTCATAAAGCGCTTCAGAAAAAGGCAGAAGGAAAGACGATCGAAGAAGTTGCCGAATGGGCAGAAGAAAATAAGCTTCACATTTGCCATAATGTGACTGTGGATGATCTGAATCACCTTCACAGAGGAGGCCGTGTGTCTAAGACAACGGCAGTTCTCGGAACACTTGTACAGATTAAACCGATCATTCATATGGATAATGAAGGAAAACTTCAGGTGATCGGAAAAGAGAGAGGCCGTAAAAAATCTTTGCACAAGATTGTAGATATGGCGGTACAGCAGTCGGAAGGATGGGAGAATGATCTGATCATGATTACTCACGGAGACTGTCTTGAAGATGCAGAATATGTCGCAAAACTTGTACGCGAGAAGATGGGGATTGAAAATATTTTGATTAATAATATCGGAACGGTAATCGGCAGTCATACAGGTCCGGGTGTAGTAGCTGTGTTCTGCATGGGAAATGCAAGATAAGGCAGACGAAGACTTAAAAAGAAAATAGAAAAAAGGATGTTTATAAATAGGAAAGAAAGGTTGGGTATGATTTTATATCATGCGCCGATCTTTCTTTTTTGCAATAGCGACCGCTTACAATCCCGGAATGTGTCTTTTGGCACTTCCGGTGATTGGCATGTGAAAGAACAGAATCTGTGAAATTATGCTTTTTATTTGTAAGACATTCCGCTATAATAGATTGGAAAAGCAAATAGTTACTATGAAAGAGGAATTACATCATGATACTTGCATGTCATAATCTTAAGAAGTCATTTGGAGACCGTGTTATTGTCGAAAGCGGATCTTTTCATATAGAAGACAGAGAGAAAGCGGCTTTGGTCGGGGTAAACGGTGCCGGAAAATCAACTATTTTTAAAATGATCATAGGGGAAGAACCGACAGATGCAGGGGAAGTCATTCTTGCAAAAGGGAAAACGATCGGTTATCTTGCCCAGCATCAGAATCTGATCCCTAACGGGACAATCTATGAAGAACTTCGTTCTGCGAAAGCAGATGTCATAGAGATGGAACGTCAGATCCGTGCGATTGAACATGAATTAAAGGAATTGTCAGGCGATGCATTGAATGAACGGCTTGAAACGTACAATCGGCTTCAATCTCAATTTGAGGCGAAAAACGGATATGCCTGTGAGAGTGAAATTGTCGGTGTTTTGAAAGGACTTGGGTTTACGGAAGAAGAGTTTTCAAAGAGAACAGACACTTTATCAGGCGGACAAAAGACGCGGGTCGCTCTCGGAAAACTGCTTCTTACGGATCCGGATATTTTATTGTTGGATGAGCCTACAAACCATTTGGATTTGAATTCAATTTCATGGTTGGAAACATATTTGATGAATTACAGAGGTTCTGTATTTATCGTGTCTCATGACCGATTTTTCTTAAACAGAGTTGTTACAAAAGTGATCGAAATTGAGAACGGGATCTTGTCTATGTACATGGGAAATTATCGCGCATATTCTGAAAAGAAACAGCAGATACGGGATGCGAAGCTGAAAGAATATTTTAATCAGCAGCGTGAGATCAAACATCAGCAGGCAGTGATTGAAAAACTACGTTCTTTTAACAGAGAAAAATCCATTCGGCGGGCTGAAAGCCGTGAAAAGATGTTAGAGAAGATTACACCTGTAGACAAACCGCAGGAGGCTGCGCGGGAAATGCATTTTACATTAGAACCGTCCTGTATTAGTGGAAACGATGTTTTGACAGTGGAGCATTTATCCAAACAATTTGATACACAGGTTCTGTTTCAGAATGTTGATTTTGAGATCAAACGTGGCGAACATGTAGCGGTGATTGGCGATAACGGAACAGGAAAAACGACTCTTTTGAAAATATTAAATCAAGTGATCGAAGCAGACAGCGGATCTTTTACGCTTGGAGCAAAAGTGCAGATCGGTTATTATGATCAGGAGCATCATGTACTGCACGATGATAAAACAATATTTGAAGAAATATCTGATGATTATCCGCATCTTACAAATACAGAAATTCGAAACACATTAGCTGCATTTCAATTTACCGGGGATGAAGTATTTCAAGTGATCCGATCATTAAGCGGAGGAGAAAAGGGGAGGGTTTCTCTCGCCAAACTTATGCTTTCCGAAGCTAATTTTTTGATTCTTGACGAGCCAACCAACCATCTTGATATTGCTTCGAAGGAAATTCTTGAAGAGGCTTTGAATAATTATACCGGAACGATCCTGTATGTCTCTCATGATCGTTATTTTATTAACAGCACAGCGTCCAGAATACTGGAACTTGTTAATCGTACTTTTGTAAATTATATTGGAAATTATGATTATTATCTTGAAAAAAAAGAAGAATTGACACAGGCTTATACAGCGGCTCAAGAAAATACCCAAGAAAGAATTCTCGGTGATGATTTTTGGAAAAGCAGTGGGCAAACGGTTTCTTTGTCCGATTCAAAACTGAGCTGGAAAGAACAAAAAGAACAGCAGGCGAAAGAGCGAAAACGGAAGAATGAGCTGAAAAAGACGGAGGAAGAGATTGCGAAACTTGAAGAAGAAAATCAGGAAATTGATGTTCAGATGACGTTGGAAGAGGTGTATTCCAATTCTGTGAAATGTCAGGAGCTTTCGTCTAAACGTGCTGAAAATGAATTGCGTCTTGAAGAGTTATATGAAAAATGGGAAGAATTAGCCGAGTAGAAGAACGATCAAAGAGCAGACATTTTATAATACGGTTATAATAAAAGTACTGAAAACGCTGTGAAATCGTTAGTTCTGTTTGACATAATATTAACTATTTTATATAATGTAACAGAAGTGTCGGTATGTCCGACGAGTGAATGAAATAGATATGAGCGCCGAATAAGGGCAGCACAGTGGAAGGTGATAAACGTGGAGCGTAGAAAAATATCCAGAGCGGTAATTTCAAGACTGCCGAGATATTATCGGTATTTGGGTGATCTGCTTGAAATAGGGGTTGAGAGGATTTCTTCTAATGATTTGAGCAAGAAGATGAATGTGACAGCGTCACAGATTCGTCAAGATCTGAATAATTTCGGTGGATTTGGACAGCAGGGGTATGGGTACAATGTAAAGTATCTTTATACGGAGATAGGCAAGATATTAGGACTTGACAAGACCCATAATTTTATTATTATCGGAGCAGGAAATTTAGGGCAGGCGCTTGCAAATTATGCGTCCTTTGAACGAAGCGGTTTTGTTTTAAAAAGTTTGTTTGATGTAAATCCGCGTCTTGAAGGAATGTCGATTCGTGGAATCGAGGTTCGTATGATGGATGAACTGGTAGATTTTCTGCAGAACAATGATATTGAGATTGCGGCGCTGACGATTCCGAAGTCGAAGGCAATCGAAGTCGCGGATGTTCTCGTTGATAATGGAATTAAGGCAATATGGAATTTTGCACATACAGACCTAAGTCTTCCGAAAGATGTGATTGTGGAAAGTGTGCATCTTTCAGACAGTCTTATGAAATTATCATATAATATCAGTCAGCGAGAAGGCGGACAGAAAAAATAGATACTTGAAGACAGAACCCCGCAGGAAACTGCGGGTGTTCCCTTTTAACAGCATAAAAGGCGGTGGACTAAATGAGATATCTTCCAAATGGAAAGCAGATGAAAGATGCAGATACATATACGATTGAAAAGATCGGACTTCCATCTCTTGTGTTAATGGAAAGAGCGGCGCTGGAAACCGTGAGAACTTTGCAGGAAAAAAAGATTGATCTTTCAGAAGCGCTTGTTGTGTGCGGAAGTGGAAATAATGGCGGAGACGGTTTTGCCGCAGCACGGATTTTAAGAGAAGAAGGATTTCATGCAGAAGTATTGTTTGTTGGCAGTGAAGCGGCTCTTAGTGCAGAATGCCGCGCACAGAAACAGATTGTGCAGCAGCTTGGAATTCCTGTGTTCACGGATTTTCCGAATCGGGAATATACTGTTATAATTGATGCGATATTTGGCGTAGGATTAAGCAGGGATGTGGAAGGCAGATATCGGACTGCGATCGAGTGGATGAATGAGAAAAAGTGTGAAAAAGCGGCAATCGATATTCCTTCAGGAATATGTGCGGAGACAGGGCAGATTTTAGGAGTTGCATTCCGGTCTGATATCACGGTTTCTATGGCTTGTGTAAAAATCGGATGTGAATTGTTTCCCGGGAAATTATATGCCAAAGAGACGGTGGCGGTTCCGATTGGAATTGATACTGCTTATTTTGATAGAAGAGAAGATGTATATTGTACTTATGACCAAGGGGATTTTCAGATGCTTCTGCCGCAGAGAAAACCGGATTCACACAAAGGGGATTACGGAAAAGTGTTGATGATTACCGGAAGCCGGGGGATGGCAGGGGCGGCGTTTCTGTCAGCAAAGGCGGCATATGCGGTCGGAGCCGGACTTGTTCAGATCTATACGTCGGAAGAGAATCGGGTTGTTTTGCAGGAACTGCTTCCTGAAGCAATTATCTCCTGCTATAGAGAGGAAGAGTCAGTTCCACATGATGGAGATCTGGAGCGTCTGATTCGATGGTCTGATGTTGTATGCATTGGATGCGGCCTTGGAACAGGCGAATTTTCAAGACGTCTTTTGAAAAAGGTGATAAAGATCACAAACAATGGGGAGAAGGAAAACATACTTCATCGGCCATGTATTATTGATGCGGACGGGTTAAATCTGCTCAGTGAAAATATAGAGATTTTAAGAGATGTTTCAGATGTTATTCTGACTCCTCATATGCGGGAAATGTCAAGGTTGATTCGAAAGGAAATCAAAGATATTTCACAGAGCCGTATCGATGTAGTGAAGGAGTTTACGGAACAGTATCCGGTTGTCTGTGTGCTGAAAGACAGCAGAACGATAGCGGCGCAGAATGGACATCATCCGTTTTTAAACCTTGCAGGAAACAGCGCGATGGCAAAGGCGGGATCAGGGGATGTTTTGGCAGGAGTGATTTCCGGTCTTGCAGCACAGAAAATGAATGCTTTTGCGGCGGCATCTGTCGGTGTATACTTGCATGCATGCGGGGGAGATGA
Source organism: Mediterraneibacter sp. (assembly GCF_030825015.1). Classification (NCBI taxonomy): domain Bacteria; kingdom Bacillati; phylum Bacillota; class Clostridia; order Lachnospirales; family Lachnospiraceae; genus Mediterraneibacter; species Mediterraneibacter sp. The sequence goes on from NZ_JAPJQP010000001.1 coordinate 279,561, forward strand.
AGCGCAGAAACAAAAGGGAAGCTACAGTGTTCTTGCAAGAGATTTGATCGATGGGATCGAACAATGTATAAAAAATGCGGAAAAAAGTTTTGACAGATCAAAAAGATATGAGTGATTTGTATAAGGAGAAAGAACATGAGTGAACATAATAGAGTATGCGCGCAGATTGATCTGGACGCAGTCTCTTATAATATGGAACAGATGAAAAATCAAATCGGGAAAGAGGCGCGTCTGATCGCGGTAATTAAGACAGACGGATACGGGCATGGCGCTGTTCCGATTGCGCAGATGTTTGAAACATTTTCATATGTATGGGGATATGCTGTGGCGTGTATTGAAGAAGCAGTTGCTCTTCGGGAAGCAGGAATAAAAAAGCCAATCCTTGTGCTTGGATGTATATTTCCGGATCAATATGAAACAATGGTTGAACAGGAAATCCGTGCAGCCGTATATACGAAAGAGATGGCGGAAGGAATGTCTTTGGAAGCAGTACGGCAGGGAAAGAAGGCTTATTTTCATATTAAGATCGATACAGGAATGGGACGTATCGGCTTTCCGGTGAATGAGGAGAGCGTGGATCTGATTGAACAGATCAGTAAACTTCCGAATATATATATGGAAGGGATGTTTACTCATTTTGCCAAGGCAGATGAAAAAGAAAAATCATATACATTAAAACAGCATGAAAAGTTTTTGTGGATGAAAGAGCAGATGGAAGCCCGGAAGGTGGAGATCACATATTATGATTGCGATAACAGCGCAGGGATCATAGATTTTCCAAACATGAAACATGATCTTGCAAGAGCCGGGATTGCCACTTATGGAATGTATCCTTCAGACGAAGTGCAAAAAGAGAATGTTCATCTGAAACCGGCGCTTTCTCTGATCAGTCACGTTACATTCGTAAAAGAAGTTGAGGCAGGAACGCCAATTAGTTATGGAGGAACATTTGTTGCTTCGAGGAAAATGAAAGTGGCGACGATCCCGGTGGGATATGGAGACGGATATCCACGTTCTCTTTCAAATAAAGGGAGTGTGCTTATCAGAGGGAAGAGAGCAAAGATTCTCGGAAGAGTCTGTATGGATCAGTTTATGGTGGATGTGACAGAGATACCGAATGTAGCATTTATGGATCCGGTTGTTTTGATCGGTAAAGACGGAGAAGAAGAGATCAAGGTAGAGGAACTTTCTAAGTTGAGCGGAAGATTTAACTACGAATTTGTCTGCTGTCTTGGGAAACGGATTCCGAGAGTTTACAAAGGAGGAAATCCGAATAAGGCAAAGCAATAGTTTTGTGAATACATCCGATGACAAAGGGAATACTGATAAATGAAACATGACAGAAATGTTGTGAAGATAATATTAGTATGAAATCGGAGAGTGAAAAATTTGGTGATCAGACGTGGGGACATTTTTTACGCCGACCTAAGTCCTGTTGTCGGTTCAGAACAAGGAGGGGTAAGACCTGTCCTTGTCATACAGAATAATGTCGGAAACAGACACAGCCCGACTGTGATCTGTGCGGCGATTACTTCAAAGATGAATAAGGCGAAGCTGCCGACTCATATAGAAATCAGTACGCGGGACTATAAGATTGTGAAAAATTCTGTCATTTTGCTGGAACAGATTCGCACGATCGATAAGCAGCGGCTGAAAGAATATGTCTGTCATATCGACAGTGCAATGATGCAGAAAGTAGACAAGGCAATCAGGATCAGTCTTGAAATTACTACATAGACTGTTTCTGACTTCTTTACAGAAGAGAAAAAGAGTGATAAAATTGTAAAGCAAAATGTACGGTAACAGAAAACAGACTGTACAAGAGAAAGAGAAGAGGAGAAATTTTATATGTCTGGACATTCAAAATTTGCAAATATCAAACATAAGAAAGAAAAGAACGACGCTGCGAAAGGAAAGATCTTTACAAAGATCGGAAGAGAACTTGCCGTGGCAGTAAAAGAAGGCGGCGGTCCGGATCCGGCGAATAACAGCCGGCTGCGCGATGTGATTGCGAAAGCAAAATCAAACAATATGCCGAATGATACGATTGAGAGAAATATTAAAAAAGCAGCCGGTGAAGGTGCAGGCGATAACTATGAACATATTACATATGAAGGATATGGACCGAACGGAACTGCGATCATTGTAAAAACTTTGACAGATAATAAGAATCGGACAGCTTCGAATGTCCGTAATGCATTTACAAAAGGAAGCGGAAATGTAGGAACTCCGGGCTGCGTATCATTTATGTTTGACGAGAAAGGTCAGATTTTTGTGGCAAAAGAAGACTGTGAGATGGATGCGGATGAATTGATGATGTTGGCATTGGATGCGGGAGCAGAAGATTTTGCAGAAGAAGATGAGAGCTTTGAGATTTTGACAGATCCGGAAGCATTCAGTGAGGTGCGCCTGAAATTAGAAGAAGCAGGAATTGTAATGGCAGGAGCGGAAGTGACTATGATTCCTCAGACTTATGTAGATCTGACGAATGAAGATGATATAAAAAATATTCAGAAAACATTAGATCTTCTTGAAGAAGACGATGATGTTCAGGATGTATATCATAACTGGAATGAATAAGTATTATTTCAGATGACAGAGATTGGAGAAAGACTGATCAATAAAACAGAGAAATGCGGGAGGGACAAAGAAGATGAGCGATTACAGAATTGAAACAAAATGTATACAGTCGGGATATGAGCCGGGAAACGGGGAAGCAAGGGTACTCCCGATTTATCAGAGCACCACATTTCGGTATACGAGCAGCGAGCAGATGGGAAGACTCTTTGATCTGGAAGAGTCGGGATATTTTTATACACGGCTTCAGAATCCGACGAATGATGCGGTGGCTGCAAAAATATGTGATCTGGAAGGTGGATATGCAGGAATGCTGACTTCTTCGGGGCAGGCGGCAAACTTCTATGCGATCATGAATATTGCAGAAGAGGGAGATCATATCGTATGTGCATCGGCGCTGTATGGCGGTACATATAATCTTTATGCACATACGATTAAAAAAATGGGCGTAGATGCGACGTTTGTAGACCCGGATTGTTCGGAAGAAGAGTTGGAAGCGGCATTCAGAGAGAATACAAAGGCTGTATTTGGAGAGTCGATTGCAAACCCGGCGCTTGTTGTTCTTGATTTTGAGAAGTTTGCAGGAGCAGCTCACAGACATGGTGTTCCATTTATTGTAGACAACACATTTGCGACGCCGATCAACTGTCGTCCGTTCGAGTGGGGAGCGGATATCGTAACGCATTCAACGACAAAATATATGGACGGTCATGCGACATGTGTCGGAGGAGCAATCATTGACAGTGGTAATTTTGACTGGACTGCTCACGCAGACAAATTCCCGGGACTTACAACGCCGGACGAGACGTATCATGGAATCGTATATACAGAAAAATTCGGAAAAGGCGCTTATATAACGAAAGCGACGGCGCAGCTGATGAGAGATCTTGGTTCTATTCAAGCTCCGCAGAATGCATTTCTACTGAATATTGGACTTGAAACGCTTCACCTGAGAGTGCCGAGACACTGCGAGAATGCATTGAAAGTTGCAAAATATTTGAAGGAGCACGAGAAAGTGGCATGGGTAAGTTATCCGTCTTTGGAAGGGGATAAGTATTATGATCTGGCGCAGAAATATATGCCAGACGGTACATGCGGAGTGCTTACTTTTGGTTTGAAGGGCGGAAGAGATGCTGCCGTTGAGATGATGGATAAACTGAAGATGGTAGCGATTGTGACGCATGTGGCAGACGCAAGAAGCTGTGTGCTCCATCCGGCAAGTCATACTCACCGCCAGATGAACGATCAGGAATTAAAAGAAGCCGGAGTTCAGCCGGATCTGATCCGTTTCAGCGTGGGAATTGAGAATGTGGATGATATTATTGCCGATGTAGAACAGGCATTGAAATAAGAAAATAAAAATGGTATGGATGTATACAATTTACGTTCATACCATTTTTTACATGATAACTGTGAGTGATAAATAAAAATGATAGCGTAAATGCAGAAAGAAAGCGGATGCAGAAGTTGTTTTTGAAAAGTTCTCGGAGAATTGTTTGAAGGAATCTGTATAAAATGGATGGACTTTTTTAATACTAATTTTCAAGGATGCCTTTATGACCTGATATTTTAAAGAAGTATGAAGGAGGATTTGAAATGGCTGAGGAACAGAAAAAAAGAGAAGAAGAAAATAACGAAATTAAGGAAATGGGGACGCTTAATATGAAAGAGAGCGGCTCAAAGTACGGAATCCAATTACTGACGATTATAGGTGAGATCGAAGGACATGAAAGTGTTTCGGGAAATACAAAAGCAACGAAATATGAGCATCTTCTTCCGCGGCTTGCACAGATTGAAGAAGACGAAGAGACAGATGGAGTTTTGATCTTGCTTAATACGCTTGGCGGAGATGTGGAAGCAGGTCTGGCTATTGCGGAAATGATCGCTTCTTTAAGCAAACCGACGGTGTCACTTGTGCTCGGGGGAAGCCACTCGATCGGCGGTCCGCTGGCAGTGTCGTCAGATTATTCTTTTATTGTTCCGACAGGAACAATGATCGTTCACCCGGTACGTTCCACCGGAATGTTTATCGGAGTGCTTCAAAGTTATCGGAATATGGAAAAAACACAGGATCGGATCACGAAATTTATAGCAAATCATTCCCATATTACACAAGAGAGGCTTTTAGAATTAATGCTTGATTCTTCGCAGCTTGTAAAAGATGTCGGAACGATGCTTGAAGGGGAGCAGGCGGTAAAAGAAGGATTGATTGACGAAGTAGGCGGAATAAAAGAAGCGTTTGCAAAACTGCATGCGCTTATTGATGGAAGAAGGAACAGTGATGTTTGAGACCGAAAGAGAAAGATGCATTCGGTAAAGAGTGAAGCTTGAAAAAATGTGATGACATGATTTTCAAATGATGATATACTAAATATAGTATGTTTAATTACCAAGGGGGAATTATATGGCTTCCAAGACTACAAAAGGAAGAAAAAATACGAGGACAAAAAGAAAAACGGGAGCAAAAGCGAAAGGCAGCAGTGCAAAAAATACAGAACTTACAGGAGAGATCACGATTCTTATTACATTGGCGTTGTGCATTCTGCTTGTTTTGAGTAATTTTGGCATTGGCGGAATTGTGGGGGAGGCAGTTTCTTCTGTGCTTTTTGGATTGTTTGGATACATGGCATATGCGCTTCCTTTTTTGATTTTTGCGGCAGCGGCTTTCTTTATATCAAATAAGGGAAATACGCATGCATATATAAAAATTACGGCAGGTGTTTTCTTGTTTTTGTTTTTAACGGCGATTTTAGAGTTGATTTTTTATTCTTATACACCGGGAACAAAACTGATCACATATTATACTGTGGCAAGTGAAAATCACAATGCGGGAGGTTTGACAGGAGGTTTCCTGATCAATATATTTTGCCCGTTGATTGGAGAGATAGGAACGTACGTTGTTCTTTTCATCCTTTCGATTATTTGCATCATATTGATTACAGAAAAGTCTCTGCTTGCGCCAATCGGACGTCAGAGCAAAAAGGCCTATGAAGACGCGCGCAGAAAACGTCAGGAGACGGCAGTTCTAAGAGCAAAACAAAAAGAAGAGTCAAAGCGGCTTGCGGAAAAGAAAAAGGCTGACCGGTACAAGGATCAGAAAGAAGCAGGAACAGAGAAAAGAATCGATCATAAAGTGTCCGGTGTTTCTTTTGCAACGACACTTGTGCCTGAAGAGCAAACGCCAAAGAAAATCAGAAGGGGAAGAAAGAAAAAATCTCAGGATATGTGCGAAATCACGCCGGATGATTTTTCAGAGAATGAAGGAGAGAGTCTGAACACAGATCAGGATGGGGAAATGCCGCAAGTTTCGGAGCAGTTCGTCATCAATCGGGAAGAACCCTTTTCTGAAGAAGTGTCTTCGGGATTGAATGGTTTTTCCGAACAGGCAGAAGCAAACCAGCCGTCAGCTTCTTTTGAATTGCAGGAAGAGCCTGCTGATGGAGAGATGAAGAGCAAAGCGAAAAAAGAAGGTCGAAAAAGGAAAGCCGAAGATGCGGCAGTTGTGGCGCGGGAAATGAAAAATGTTGCGGATGCAGTAATGCAGGAAGAAAAAAAAGAACATCCGGTTTATCAGATCCCACCGATGAACTTGTTGAAAAAAGGAAGGAAGACCGGCGGTGATTCAGATGCTCATCTTCGGGCAACCGCTTTGAAGCTGGAACAGACATTGCGTAATTTCGGAGTCGGAGTCCATGTGACAAATGCAAGCTGCGGACCTTCTGTTACGAGATATGAACTTCAGCCGGAACAGGGCGTGAAGGTAAGTAAGATCGTTGGACTTTCCGATGATATCAAATTAAATCTTGCGGTAGCAGATCTTAGGATCGAAGCGCCGATTCCGGGAAAGGCAGCCGTCGGGATCGAGGTCCCGAACAGCGAGAATACGGCAGTCATGCTAAGAGATCTGTTGGAATCAAAAGAATTTCAGGCAAGTGCTTCTCCGATTTCTTTTGCGGTAGGAAAAGATATTTCAGGAAAGGTAGTTGTTTCTGACATTGCGAAGATGCCCCATCTTCTTGTGGCAGGAGCGACCGGATCGGGAAAATCAGTCTGCATCAATACGTTGATTATGAGTATTATATATAAGGCGGATCCAGAAGAGGTCAAATTAATCTTGGTAGATCCGAAAGTAGTGGAATTGAATGTATATAATGGCATTCCGCACTTGATGATTCCTGTCGTGACCGATCCAAAGAAAGCAGCAGGCGCTTTGAACTGGGCTGTGGCAGAGATGGAGAAGCGATACAAATTGTTTGCTGACTACAATGTGCGTGATCTGAAAGGATTTAATGCAAAGGTAGAGAAGGGGCAGAGTGGGGAAGAGGTTCGAAAAAAACTTCCTCAGATCGTTATTATTATCGATGAGCTGGCAGACCTTATGATGGTTGCGCCGGGAGAAGTGGAAAACTCGATCTGCCGTCTTGCACAGCTTGCCCGTGCGGCGGGAATTCATTTGATCCTTGCGACACAGAGACCATCGGTGAATGTTATCACGGGATTGATTAAGGCCAATATGCCGTCCCGTATCGCTTTTTCAGTTTCCTCAGGTGTAGATTCAAGAACGATTATTGATATGAACGGAGCGGAAAAATTGCTTGGTAAAGGAGATATGCTTTTTTACCCGTCAGGGTATCCGAAGCCGGTTCGTGTACAAGGTTCGTTCGTGTCAGATAAAGAGGTACAGGATGTGGTGGATTATCTCGTTAATCACAGCGCAGGGATCTCTTATAACAATGAACTGGAAGAACATATGAATACGAATGCCGTATCCGTTGGAAGTATGGCTCAGGGAAATGAAAGCGGAGAAGATCATGATACATACTTTGCAGAGGCAGGAAAGCTTATAATAGAAAAAGAGAAAGCATCGATCGGAATGCTTCAGAGAATGTTTAAAATTGGATTTAACAGGGCGGCAAGGATTATGGATCAGCTTGCAGAAGCAGGAGTTGTAGGTCCGGAAGAAGGAACAAAGCCGAGAAAAGTATTAATGACAGAAGAAGAATTTGAAACCTATTTACAAAAAGACAATTAGGAGGTACAGGATGAAGACAGATATTCAGATTGCACAGGAAGCAAAGATGGAGCACATTAAAGATGTGGCGGCGCGAGCAGGAATCGAAGAAAATGAACTGGAGTTTTACGGAAAGTATAAAGCGAAACTCTCGGATGAATTATGGGATAAGATTAAAGACCGTGAGGACGGAAAACTTGTGCTTGTGACAGCAATCAATCCGACGCCGGCAGGAGAAGGAAAGACAACGACATCCGTCGGACTGGGACAGGCAATGGCAAAATTAAATAAAAATGCAATAATCGCACTTCGCGAACCGTCCCTGGGTCCTTGCTTCGGTATCAAAGGCGGAGCTGCCGGCGGCGGATATTCCCAGGTTGTTCCGATGGAAGATCTGAACCTTCATTTTACGGGAGATTTTCATGCGATCACATCTGCGAATAATTTGCTTGCGGCAATGCTTGACAATCATATTCAGCAGGGAAATGCGCTTCAGATCGATCCGAGGCAGGTTGTGTGGAAACGATGTCTTGATATGAATGACCGTGTACTTAGAAATATAGTCGTAGGTCTCGGTAACAAAATGGACGGTATGGTAAGAGAAGATCATTTTGTTATTACAGTTGCATCTGAGATTATGGCAATCCTTTGCCTTGCAGATGATCTTGCAGATCTTCGGGCGCGTCTTGGAAGAATCATTGTGGCATATAATTTTGCAGGCGAACCGGTTACAGCAGATGATCTGCAGGCAACTGGCGCGATGACAGCTTTGTTGAAAGATGCTGTGAAACCGAACCTTATTCAGACGCTTGAACATACGCCGGCGCTTGTTCACGGAGGTCCGTTTGCAAATATTGCACATGGATGTAACAGTGTAAGAGCAACGAAAATGGCGCTGAAGTTAAGTGATATTACGATTACTGAGGCAGGATTTGGAGCAGATCTTGGAGCAGAGAAGTTCTTTGACATCAAATGCCGTATGGCAGGGTTGAAACCGGATGCAGTTGTTTTGGTTGCAACTGTTCGCGCTTTGAAGTATAATGGTGGGGTTGCGAAGGCGGATCTGGCAGAAGAAAATCTGGACGCTCTCGCAAAAGGAATCGTAAATCTTGAAAAACATATTGAAAATATACAGAAATACAAAGTTCCTGTTGTTGTAACATTAAACTCTTTTGTTACAGACACAGATGCAGAGAATGAGTTTATCCGTAAATTCTGTGAAGAGAGAGGCTGTGAATTCGCTCTTTCCGAAGTATGGGAAAAAGGTGGAGAAGGCGGAATTGCACTTGCAGAAAAAGTGCTGGACACACTGGAACATAAAGAATCGAATTTTGAACCTCTTTATGAAGATACTCTTACATTGGAAGAGAAGATTGAAAAGATTGCGAAAGAAATTTACGGGGCAGACGGTGTTGTATATGAGCCTGCTGCAAAAAAACAGATCGCAAAGATCGAATCTATGGGATTTGGAAACTTCCCTGTATGTATGGCGAAAAATCAGTATTCACTGTCCGATGATGCGAAGAAACTAGGAAGACCTCAGGGATTTGATATCCATATTCGGGAAGTGTATGTCAGCGCAGGAGCCGGATTTGTAGTTGCGCTTACCGGAGCGGTAATGACAATGCCGGGGCTGCCGAAAGTACCGGCTGCAAATGGAATAGATGTTACGGAAGACGGAACAATAACAGGATTGTTTTAAAGGAGAAATAAATGCCACACATTATTGATGGAAAGCTGATTTCAAAACAGATCAAGGATGAATTGAGAGACGAGGTACAGAAATTAAAAGAGGCAGGCAGAACAGCCTGCCTTGCAGTGATACAGGTAGGTCAGGATCCTGCGTCCTCTGTATATGTAAATAATAAAAAGAAAGCATGTGCATATATTGGGATTGGTTCCCGTTCTTATGAGCTGCCAGAGGAGACGTCGGAAGAAGCTCTCGTGGCTCTTGTAGAAGAATTGAATGAAGATCCGGAAGTGAATGGAATTCTTGTGCAGCTTCCGCTGCCGAAACAGATCGATGAAGACAGGATTATTCGTACGATCTCACCGGATAAAGATGTAGATGGTTTTCATCCCGTGAGCGTCGGAAGACTTTGGATCGGAGAAAAAGGATTTTTATCGTGTACACCGGCAGGTGTGATTCAGCTTCTAAGAAGATCGAATATTGAGATTGAAGGAAAAGAATGCGTGATCATCGGAAGAAGCAATATTGTCGGTAAACCGATGGCTGCGTTGCTTCTCAGGGAAAACGCAACGGTGACTGTTGCACATTCAAAAACAAAAGATTTGAAAGAAATCACCCGCAGAGCGGATATTTTAATTGTTGCGATCGGAAAGGCAAGATTTATTACAAAAGAATATGTAAAAGAAGGAGCGGTCGTAATTGACGTGGGAATGCACAGAGATGAACAGAACCATCTGTGCGGAGATGTGGATTATGAAGACGTTGCACGTATTGCTTCAGCTATCACTCCGGTTCCGGGAGGCGTTGGTCCTATGACGATCGCGATGTTAATGAATAATTGTGTGGAAACAATACGCGGCCGGGAGGAAGAATCATGAAATGCGTGCATTGCGGAGCAAATATTCCGGATGATCAAATGATCTGCCCCGTATGCGGCGCTGAAGTACAGATCGTTCCGGACTATAACCCCCTGGATGATCTGCTTGCAAGAGAAGTAAGAGGATCTGTTGAAGGAACGACACGGCAGATACGGACAGATGATATTAGAAGATACAGAAGAGAAGAGTCAACAAAAAACATTAATGCAACTCGCGTTTTGAGTGAAGATGAAATGGCGCGTCTTCGTGCTGATCGAAGGAAAAATGCCAATAATCGGAGAAATACGTCTGATCCACGGCGACAGAAAACAGGAGAGTTTCGGGATGCAAGATCTGATACTGCTGAATTGAGACGACAGCGTCAGGCTCGACAGCAAAAGAGACTGGAAGCGGCAAAACGAAAGAGAAGAAGACTTTTGCTGGCCATGGCTGCGATGCTTGTGCTGATTGGGGCAGGGATTTATGTGGCTTATCAGAATTCTTATACTGGGATGATGAAAAAGGGATACCGTGCCGTTACTCAAAAAGAGTATATTGCTGCAGAAAAGTATTTTGATCGGGCAATTATTAAAGATAAGTCGAAACCGGATGCATACGACGGTCTTGCAAAAATTTATATAGATCAGAATGATTTGGAAGGCGCGGAAGACATTTATATAAATGCGATTAAAACACAGCCTACTAATATAAAGCTTTACCGTGCTGCCATTGATTTTTATATGGAGACAGAGCAGCCGGAAAAAGTAGCGCTGCTTTTGGAAGATTGTGAAGATAAGAGTGTGTTGGATGCGGTTGCGGAATATGTGTGCGAAGCGCCGGAATTTAAGCCGGAGGAAGGAACCTATCAAGAAGTGCAGGAAATCATGATCAGTTCAGACACAAAAGGTGATATTTATTATACTCTTGACGGGACAGACCCGACGGTGGAGACAGGAATAAAATATAAAGAACCGATCTTGCTTGAAAAAGAAGAAACGACGGAGATCCGCGCGATTGTTGTAAATAAAAAAGGGATTCCAAGCGGAGTTGTATCCCAAAGTTATACGATAGAATTTCCGATTGCGGACGCTCCTGCCGTGACACCGTCTACCGGACGATATACCGATCCGCAGAAGATTACGATCACAGTTCCAGATGGATATACGGCTTATTACACGACAGACGGATCAAATCCGACGTCATCTTCGTCAAAATACGAAGGACCGATTGATATGCCGGCGAATACGACGACTACATTTAACGCTGTTTTGATTAATAACCGCAACGGGAAAGAGACAGCGGTGACAACGAGAAGTTATATTACTGTAATTGAGTAAAGTATGTGAAAAACAACCTTGATATTATGTAAAAGTTATATGTATTTTATGCAATTTTTACAAATGCGGGGTTGTTTTTTTAATCCATAAGAGTTATAATGTTTATGTTAAGAAAATAACAATTTGCAAACAAAGGAGATGTCGGAAATGAGCAGATTTTGTTTACCAAGAGACATTTATCACGGAAAAGGATGTCTTGAAGAACTGAAAAACCTGAAAGGAAAAAAAGCAATCCTCGTAGTAGGCGGAGGTTCGATGAAACGTCAGGGATTTCTTGACAGAGCAGTTGAATATTTGAAAGAAGCAGGAATGGAAGTGCAGTTGTTTGAAGGCGTAGAGCCGGATCCGTCCGTTGAGACCGTTATGAAGGGTGCAGAAGCAATGCGTACGTTTGAGCCGGACTGGATCGTATCTATGGGCGGTGGTTCACCGATCGATGCTGCAAAAGCTATGTGGGCATTCTATGAGTATCCAGACACAACATTCGAAGAATTATGTACTCCGTTTAACTTCCCGGAACTGAGACAGAAAGCAAAATTCTGTGCGATTCCGTCTACATCAGGAACAGCAACAGAGGTTACAGCCTTCTCTGTTATTACAAACTATGAGACAGGAGTAAAATATCCGCTGGCTGATTTCAATATTACACCGGATGTAGCGATTGTTGATCCGGATCTTGTAGCAGGTCTTCCGGTAAAACAGGTTGCTTATACAGGAATGGATGCATTGACACATGCGATCGAGGCATATGTTTCTACATTGAACGGACCGTTCACTGATCCGTTAGCATTACAGGCAATCGAGATGGTACTGGATTATCTTCCGGCATCTTATAACTGCAATATGGAAGCAAGAGAGCAGATGCATTATGCACAGTGTCTGGCAGGAATGGCATTCTCGAATGCACTTCTTGGAATCGTACATTCTATGGCACATAAAACAGGAGCAGCTTTCTCTACAGGACATATTCCGCACGGATGTGCAAACGCAATTTACCTTCCGTATGTAATCCAATACAATGCAAAAGATCCTGTAGCTGCAAAACGTTACGCAGAGATCGCGCGCAGAATGGGACTTGACGGAAATTCTGAGAAAGCATTGATCAACAGTCTTGTAGCTAAGATCGATGAGTTTAACGTAAGATTGAATATCCCGAAGACTTTGAAAGAATTCGGTATCAACGAAGATGAGTTTAAAGAGAAGATCGCGAAGATCTCTGAACTTGCAGTAGGCGATGCATGTACAGGTTCTAACCCGAGAGCAATCGATCCGGCAGCTATGGAGAAACTGTTTACATGTACATATTACGGAACAGAAGTTGATTTCTAAATTTTAACTGAAGCAGACACTTATAGATTATAAGTGCTCAGTATATGCCGGGCAGGTTTTGCTGTAGATTGCCTATAACAAAAAGAGGCTTGCCCGCGTAAAAGCGGAAAGTCCGCTGTCTTGATAGAAATATCGTGACAGCGGATTTTTTCAACTTGCCATAGAGCGGATTTTGGCGTATTATAGTGAAGAGTGAAATTTTCAAGGAGGAAGACCATGTATAAGATATTAAAAGCAGAAAAACTGGCGGACAAGATCTTTTTGATGGACGTACACGCGCCGCGTGTTGCAAGTCATTGTGAGCCGGGGCAGTTTGTGATTGTAAAGATGGATGAAAAGGGCGAGCGTATTCCTCTGACTATCTGTGATTATGACAGAGAAGCAGGGACTATCACGATCGTTGTTCAGGAAGTGGGTGCTTCCACGACAAAGATGGGAACATTAAAAGCAGGAGATTCTTTCCGTGACTTTACAGGACCGCTCGGATGCGCTTCTGAATTTGTTCATGAAGATCTCGAAACTTTGAAAAATAAAAAAATGCTGTTTGTGGCAGGCGGGGTAGGAGCAGCTCCGGTATATCCGCAGGTAAAATGGCTCAAAGAGCACGGTATAGAAGCTGATGTGATCGTCGGCGCAAAGACGAAAGATATGCTCATTCTTGAAGATGAGATGAAGGCAGTTGCAGGTAATTATTATCCGTGTACTGACGATGGTACATACGGACATGCGGGTATGGTTACAACGATGATTGAAGAGCTTGTAAACGAAGGCAAAAAATATGATGTCTGTGTTGCAATCGGACCGATGATCATGATGAAATTTGTTTGTATTTTGACGAAAAAGCTGGAACTTCCTACGATCGTCAGCATGAATCCGATCATGGTAGACGGAACAGGAATGTGCGGAGCCTGCCGTCTTCAGGTTGGAGATGAAATCAAATTTGCATGCGTGGACGGACCGGAATTTGACGGACACCTTGTAGATTTTGATCAGGCGATGAAGAGAAGTCAGATGTATAAGACTGCAGAAGGACGCGCTTTGTTGAAACTTCAGGAAGGCGATACTCATCATGGCGGATGCGGACATTGCGGAGGTGACGAATAATGGCAGATGTATTGAAAAAGGTTCCTGTCAGAGAGCAGGATGCGAAGGTACGTGCGACAAATTTTGAGGAAGTATGTCTTGGTTATAACATGGAAGAAGCGATGGAAGAAGCTTCCAGATGCCTGAACTGTAAGAATGCAAAATGTGTTCAGGGCTGTCCGGTTTCCATTGATATTCCTGCTTTTATTCAGGAAGTAAAAGAAGGAAATATTGAAGAAGCATATAAAGTAATCGGAAAATCAAGCGCCCTTCCGGCAATCTGCGGACGAGTATGTCCTCAGGAATCACAGTGTGAAGGAAAATGTATCCGCGGAATTAAAGGAGAGCCGGTTTCAATCGGAAAACTGGAAAGATTTGTTGCGGATTATGCATTGGAGCATGATATTAAACCGGTTGGTGCAGAAGAAAAGAACGGCCATAAAGTTGCTGTGATCGGTTCAGGTCCGTCAGGTCTTACATGTGCAGGAGATCTTGCGAAGCTCGGATATGATGTAACGGTATTTGAAGCGCTTCATGAACTTGGAGGAGTGCTTGTATATGGAATTCCTGAATTCCGTCTTCCGAAACAGAAGATTGTTGCAAAAGAGATTGAGAAGGTAAAAGAACTTGGCGTAAAATTTGAGACAAACGTTGTAATCGGAAAATCTACAACGATCGATCAGCTCATGGAAGAGGAAGGATTTGAAGCTGTGTTTATTGGTTCAGGAGCAGGACTTCCGATGTTCATGGGTATTCCGGGTGAGAATGCAAATGAAGTATTTTCTGCAAATGAATACCTTACAAGAAGCAATCTGATGAAAGCATTCGACGATTCTTATGATACTCCGATCGCGGCAGGTAAGAAAGTAGCTGTCGTAGGAGGAGGAAATGTGGCAATGGATGCCGCAAGAACAGCACTTCGTCTCGGAGCGGAAGTACACATTGTTTACAGAAGAAGCGAAGCAGAACTTCCGGCGAGAGTTGAGGAAGTTCATCATGCAAAAGAAGAAGGAGTAATCTTTGATCTTCTGACAAATCCGAAGAAGATTAATGTAGACGATAACGGAAATATTACAAGCATGACAGTTGTTAAAATGGAACTTGGAGAGCCGGACGCTTCAGGAAGAAGAAGACCGGTAGAGATCGAAGGATCTGAGTATGATATTGAAGTTGACACTGTGATCATGTCTCTTGGAACTTCCCCAAACCCATTGATTTCTTCAACAACAAAAGGTTTGGATGTAAATCGCAGAAAATGTATAGTTGCCGATGAAGAAAACGGACAGACTTCAAAAGAAGGTGTGTTCGCAGGTGGAGACGCCGTTACAGGAGCTGCTACGGTTATACTTGCGATGGGCGCAGGAAAAGCCGGGGCAAAAGGTATTGATGAGTATTTGAAGAATAAAGAAAAATAAAAAGAAATAAAGAAAAATAAGAATAAGCTCTCTTTCCGGATTTGGAGAGGGAGCTTTCTTAATATATCGAAGAGATATAAATGCAGAGAAAATTTTTGCTCTGAAAAAGTTTTTGTAAAATCATAACATGTGATAGCAGGAGACGAAAAATGGTTCAGCAGATAAGAGAAGAACTGAAAAATTTGGCGGAAGAGGATTACAAACAATTTAATGAGAGACTGCTTCCGGGAGTGAAGAATGTTATAGGAGTTCGACTTCCCGCTTTGCGGAAAATTGCAAAAAAAGTGGCAAGAGATCATGGTATACAATATTTGGATGAGGCATATGCTCTTTTTGGAGAAGACTCTTATCATGAAGAATTTCTTGTTTGGGGGCTTGTTATTGCCTATATGAAAGCGGCAAAAGAGGAGCAAAAAAAGCGGCTGGATGAGTTCGTTCCAAAGATCAGTAACTGGGCGGTGTGCGACAGCTGTACGATGAGTTATAAATTTATGGAACAGGAACCGCAATTTTGGTTTGAATATTTGAAAAAATACAAAGAGAGCAGGAACGAATTTGAACTGCGTTTTATGATTGTTGCGTTGATGTCACATTTTGCAGATGAGGAGCATATTGATGAGCTGCTTCAGATTTTTGGCGGCATTGACCATGAAGGGTATTATGTGAGAATGGGAAATGCATGGGCATTATCGGTATGTTATGTGAAATTTCAAGAGAAGACAAGAAGATTTCTTGAAAGGGATATGCTGGACGATTTTACACATAATAAGGCAATACAAAAAATCAGAGAGTCTTACAGAGTCAGTAAAGAAGAAAAAGAGCAGCTGACCTGTTTGAAACGCTGAAAGAATAGAAGAAAAACAGACTGGAGAATCAGATGAGAACAGACAACAGGCAGTTTGATGGAAAGCTTTTTCTGGAAGATGTGAATATAAAATTAAATAACCGGCTGGCAGAAATCAGAAAAGACCTCGATCAAGGATTGAAAGAGATCGAGAATATGCACGATTATTACTGGGAAAATTATACAGAGATGGATCAATATGGGTATGAAGATTATGACAATCAGCAGGCATTGCTGCAGCAAGTCAATGCGAATCGAGACAAGTCAAAGCTGATGCATAGATTCGAAAAAATGGCAGATTCCCCTTTTTTCGGCAGAGTCGATTTTTTGTTTGAAGCAGAAGAAGATGCAGAGCCTTTTTATATAGGGATAGGTAATTTCAGTGAAGGGGCGGGAAAGACTCCGTTGATTTATGATTGGAGAGCGCCTGTGAGCAGTTTGTTTTATGATTTCGATAAAGGAGAGGCATTCTATGAAGCGCCTTCAGGAGTGATTCGAGGAGAAGTTTGTTCGAAATGGCAGTATAAAATACGCGGCGGAAAGATGATCTATGGGTTTGAAAGCGATGTGAAGATTGATGATGAAATTCTGAAACAGGAGCTTGGAAACAGTGGAGATGTTAAGCTGAAAAATATTGTTCGGACAATTCAAAAAGAACAGAATGCGATCATTCGAAATACGAAAGATAAAATTCTTGTCATACAAGGAGCGGCTGGAAGTGGAAAAACGTCCATTGCACTTCACAGGATCGCTTATCTGCTTTATCATGACCGGAAAAATTTGAAATCCTCCGATGTGCTGATCCTTTCTCCGAACAGTGTGTTTGCTGACTATATTTCTCACATTTTGCCGGAACTGGGAGAAGAAAATATAAAAGAGATGAGTTTTGATCTGTTTGCTTATAAAGAACTGCAAGATACAGCAGCAGATTGTGAGGACAGATATGATCAGTTGGAGCGAATGATGCGGTTTGACGATCCGAAAGCGCAGGAGCGGTTTGAATGGAAACAGTCGGCTGAATTCGTCAGTGAAGCAGAAGGCTTTTTTGCAGTGCTTGAAGATGAACTGATGGATTTTCGTGAAATTGAATTTCGCGGAATGAGTTTGTCAGAAGAGGAGATCATTCGTTTGTTTTATTCTAAGTTTTATCAGATTCCGCTTCTGAAAAGAATGGACGCAGTGATGGAATATTTTATTGATTCCTATGAGACGTTAAAAGGGAGAAATATCGAGGAGGACGACCGGGAATTTCTTAGGAAAAAATTTGACAGAATGTATGAAACAAAAGATATATATGCAATTTATAACAAATTGCTTTCAGAGTGTGGAAGGGAACAGATGTCGGATTTGCCTTATGAGCGCAGAAAAATCCAATATGAAGACGTCTTTCCGATGCTTTATGTCAAGTACAGGCTGACCGGCCGGAATGAACATAAAAATATTAAGCATCTCGTGATCGATGAGATGCAGGATTATTCTTATTTGCAGTATCTTATTTTGAAAGGGTTGTTCGATTGTAAGATGACCATACTCGGAGACGGGGCACAGACATTGGGAAAAGAACAACAAGATGTTTTGAAATTTTTGCCGAAAATATTTGGAAAAAATATACGAACTGTTATTTTGAATAAAAGCTACCGCAATACGAGAGAGATAGCTGATTATGCCGGCAAAATCGGGCATACGGAAGAAATTGAATTTTTGGACAGGCATGGAAAAGAAGTAGAAGAAAGAACGTTTGAGAGCGATGAGGAAATATTTGCCGCGATTGAATCTAATTTAAATCTCGAGAAAACAGAAGAAAATGAAGAGGAAACGAAGGAAAAAGAAGCATATGAAACAGCGGCAGTAATCGCCATGAGTGAGGAAGAGGCGTTTGATATTTACAGACTTCTTGAGACGCGGGGAATTACGGCGTCCTATGTAGATCGGAATACATCTGCTTTTCATAAAGGATTAACTGTGACAACTTATTACTTGGCAAAAGGGCTGGAATTTGACCAGGTGTTTGTTGTAAAAGGAAAAAGAAAGAATCCTTTCGAAAAACAGGCGCTTTATATTAGTGCGACACGGGCGCTCCACGAATTGTATGTGTATAAGGAATAAATTGAAAAGATGAAGATTACATTGATTACCGTAGGAAAAATAAAAGAAAAATATTTAAAAGATGCGATTGCGGAATATTCAAAAAGATTGAGTAAATACTGCAAATTGACTGTGATAGAAGTTGCAGATGAAAAAACGCCGGATCAGGCGAGTGAAGCGGTGGAAAATTCGATTCGGACAAAAGAAGGAGAGCGCATTCTGAAGCACATCAAAGAAGATATGTATGTGATCACATTGGAGATCGGCGGGAAAATGCTCTCTTCGGAAGAATTATCTGCAAAGCTTGAGGAACTGGGACTCAAAGGGAAAAGCAATGTTGCGTTTGTTATCGGCGGCTCAATCGGATTGGGAGAAGAAGTCCTCGCCAGATCCGATTATGCCCTTAGCTTCTCCAAAATGACGTTTCCGCATCAGTTGATGAGAGTGATCCTGTTAGAACAAATATACAGAAGTTACAGGATTATTCACAGAGAGCCGTACCATAAATAATAAAATGGAAATCACTCTTGTGCTTTAAAGGTTCGTTCTGTTACAATGTGAAATATTTTTTCAAAACAAAGAGCGTACAAAGATCCGAAAATATTTTGGGCGATTCTGAAAAATACAGCACCGGGGAAACCGATGACGCTGACGGCGATCATCATTGCTCCCAAGGAGTTAAATACAGCCTGCCATCCGTAGCTTGCAGAAAATCCGACGCCGATTCCTCCGATGATTCCGACAACACTGTAAAGTTCGGCGGGAAGATGAGGGAAAACAAATAAAAAGATCAGTCCGCCGAGCAGGTTGCCCGGAATTCGTCCGCATACCCGTTTTTTGATATCTGCGCGGAATGGAAGCAGAACGGACATAGCTGCAATTCCTGCCCACATCGCTCTCGGAAGATTTAAGATCGAAGCGATAAAAATTACGCTTGAAACAGCGCAAGCCATCAAAAGCTGCCAGCGGCTTCTGGAAGAATGAAGATCAAATTCGTCAAAAAGATCTTTCAGTCCGCGTTTATATGTTTTCTTTCTGTGATTGCGCCAAAAAATAAGTCCTGTTAATATAAATCCAAACAACATGGCAAAAAGACGCATCGTATAAGCGCTTCCGGATGCGTCATATCCGAACAGCAAAAGATATCCAAGCACAAGTGTTGAATGATTGTAATAGATTACGTTGTGGCATCCGAGTACCATGAGGATCCAGATACATACAAAGTTTATGAGCAGTCCTCCGAATGTTCCGAGCAGATTAGCCGCTTTCGGTCCAAATGTAAGAATAAGGAAAATGGCGGAAAGCGATAAAAGGCTTTGAGGAGCATAGATGCCGAGATCGACATTTCGGAATACGAGAATACAGAGCAGGATCACGACGCCTACGATGCTGTTATCCTTTCCGAAAAACATACTGTATGCGGTGACAAACGCAACACAAAATGCTACATTTATGAAAACTTTAAAAATATAAATGAAAAGATGATGTAATTTTTCCTTTGGTGTTTTACAATTTTCAATAAGCGATTTGGATCCGGCCTGATTAAGCTGAAGTTCCTGATAAAATGTCATAATGTTGTCCACCTCGATTGAATTTCTGATAGTCAACGAGGCATTATACTAGCGGAACCATTCTTTGTCAATAAAAATTTGTTTAAGACAAATTGAAGAATTGTCAGAGAATTGTTTTAGGAAAGAATGGAAAATATATGAAAAATGTATCACATAAAAAATGAGAAAGGAAGGGAAGGAATGTTGAAAGAAAAAGAAAGCTGTTCACTGGAACAAACGGGAAAGGAGCTTCTGCACAATGAAGAAATAGAAGAAATATTTGCTTATTATGGGAAACAACGTGATAAGGGAAGTCAGGAAATGGTGATTGCCTTGTTAAGAGAGCTTCAAGAAGCAGAAGGGTGTATCACTTCGAAACTAAAACAGCGCGTTTTGGAGACTACAGGGATTACGGACAAATTCTTGGATTGTTTAATTAAAATGTATCCAAGCATTAAGGAAACAAAGCAGGCGCATGAGATCATTGCCTGTACAGGCGAACGCTGCGGAAAAAAAGACGGAATGAAAATTCTGAAAAATCTTAGACTGGAATTGGGAATAAAAAAGGATGGCATTTCGGCTGACGGACGATTTGAACTGCGCACAAGAAATTGTCTGAAACAGTGCAGGACTTCCCCTAATTTATATATTGACGGAAAGCTGTATTCCGGGGAACAGCTCAAAGATATAAAAAGTTTGTTAAACAGTGTTTGCAAGGAAAAATAAGATTTTTCTGTATGATTTTAGGAAGGCAGAAAGGTTGGAAAATCAGATGTGAAAACAGACGAAAATATAGGCAGAAAAGAAGATAAAGTTATTGAAGTATTTCCCTAAATATGATATTTTTTAGAAGTATATAGTAGTTTATAATAAGAATATGGAAGAGGAAAAAAGAATGAGAAAGACAAGACAGATAAAAAGAGGTGTTTTGATATTTGCAGCGGCAGTTGCGACAGTGGTGACATCCGTTCCGGCATATGCGGTTGAGAATGATCCGGCAATTTATGATCTGGCGAAGGAAGAGGTTAATTTGACGTATAATCAAGACGCGCTGAACCTTCTTCAGTATTGTGATAAAGAGGAGTTGAAGACATGGGATCAGTCTTTGGCTCCGATGACCGACGGACAGGCACAGGAAATCAAAGCGTTTGTTGAAAATGATATTGTGCAGGGAGAGACAGACGATTATAAAAAGGCAGGACTTATTTATAACTGGATTGTGAAAAATGTACGGTATGCAGGGGCAAATGATACAGATATCGGGCTTGCTCCCTATGATGTTTTTAAGAAGAAAGTAGCCGTATGCGGAGGGTATTCGAATCTGTATAAAGCGATGCTTAATGCGGCAGGTATTCCGGCAGTTTATGTTATCGGCTGGGCAGGCGGACAGGGTCATGCATGGAATATCGTATATGCAGGTGGAAAATGGTTTTTCTCTGACAGTACGTGGGGAGCATCATATCCTGAACAATATTTTGCACCGGACGTAAAATGGTTCTCAGGATCTCATAAAACACAGGATCTTGTGCAGGTTCGTTTGAACGGCGCGAATAATACGATGGTCGGTTTTTCAAACGGTATTTCTGTAGTGGGAGTAAAGGACGGAACGACAGAGGTGAAAATTCCGGAGACATTTAACGGTTTGGATATTGTATCTGTGTCATCCAATATTTTTAACAGTACATTGAAAACGTTGGATATCCCGAAGGGAGTTACTTATGTTAATACGCAGGGGATATCTGGAGCGACTTCTTTGCAGGCAATTTATGTAGACGAAGGAAATACGGCTTATGCCTCCGTGGATGGAGTACTTTTTACAAAGGATCTGAAAGAAATCTTATGTTATCCGGCCGCAAAAGCAGACGAGAGTTTTACAATTCCAAAAGAGACGGAATGGTATGATGAGAAAGAGACTTTTGTATGTGGGAATTTGAAGAATATCCATGTGGAAGAGGCAAACAGTAAGTATTCCTCTTATGACGGATGTATCTATAACAAAGAGAAGACGTTGCTGTTGACGATTCCGGAAGCAAAAACGGAAGTGAAAGTGCCGGGAACGGTTGTGTTGGACAACACAACATTTAATTCAAGGTCAAACATTACGAAAGTAGAATTGGAGGAAGGAATTAAGACCATTATGCCGTATGTTTTTAATTATTGTACAGGCATTAAAGAATTATATCTTCCGGATAGTTTGGAATCTGTTGAGGCAGACGCATTTAACGGAGTGAATTTAAAGCAGGTTACGGTTTATGGAAACAGAGGGACATATGCAGAGACTTTTGCGAAGGAAAATGGATGTACTTTTGTGGCAGATGCTTCTGAATATAAAAAGGGAGATGTGGACTTGGATGGAAATGTTGCGATCGGAGATGTCCGCATCGTATTGCGCAGCATATGTCAGAAAACAGAATTGAATGAAACACAGAAGCTTGCGGCTGATGTAGAAAAAGACAACAATGTGGATATAAAAGATTTGAGGAAAATTTTAAGATTTGTGTGCGGTAAAATTGATTCCTTTTAAGGGAACGTTTCGATCGGATTTTATAAGTGAAGAGCAAGAGCGTGAAGAAAATCCTCGTTCCACCAGGAGGTGGAGCGGGGATTTTTGCATGGCGATGAGCCAAAGTTCGGGTTTGCCCGAGACCTTGGCGACTGCTTACAATCCCGGAATGTGCTTTTTGGCACTTCCGGTGATTACATTACGGAAAGATAGAGCGGTATTACAGAGAATGTGCAAAGACGCAGTATCCGGTAAATCCTGTTTTTGTCTTGACAGTTGACGGAGAAGAATTATAATGTTCTCTATGGTTAAAAATCAATCATGGAGAGACAGGAGATAAAAGATGGAACAAGAAAAAGCGTTCTTAGGAAAAGAGCCGATCGGAAAATTGCTTTTAAAACTAGCTCTTCCGACGGTGGCGGCACAGTTGATCAATATGCTGTATAACCTTGTGGATAGGATCTATATCGGACACATTCCGAATGTTGGAGTTTCTGCACTTGCCGGAGTCGGAGTGTGTATGCCGTTGATCATGCTCGTATCGGCCTTTGCGGCGCTTGTAGGTTACGGAGGGTCTCCTCGGGCGTCAATTTTTATGGGAAAGAAAGATAATAAAACAGCAGAGAAGATTCTCGGGAACTGTTTTTCAATGCAGATTATGATCTCTGTTGTTTTGACGGCGGTACTCCTTATATGGAGCAGAGATCTGCTTATGCTGTTTGGCGCCAGCAGTGAGTCCATCGAGTACGCGGTCAGCTATATGAATATTTATGCCGTCGGTACGATTTTTGTAGAACTTACGCTGGGAATGAATGTGTTTATCACTGCTCAGGGATTTGCAAAGACAGGAATGCTGTCCGTTTTGATCGGTGCAGTTTCCAATATTGTGCTAGATCCGATCTTTATCTTCGGATTTAAAATGGGTGTGAAAGGAGCTGCCCTTGCAACAATCATATCGCAGGCGTTATCCTGTATTTGGGTTGTTTCTTTCTTGATGGGAAAGAAGACGCTGCTAAAGATCCGAAAAGAAAATCTCCTTCTTCGTCCGGCGATCATTTTTCCTTGTTTGGCGCTTGGTTTAGCAACCTTTGTTATGCAGGCAAGTGAAAGTGTAATCTCAGTTTGCTTTAATTCATCTCTTCAAAGATATGGAGGAGATACAGCAGTGAGTGCAATGGCAATTCTGACAAGTGTAATGCAGTTTGCGATGCTTCCGCTCCAGGGATTAGGGCAGGGAGCACAGCCGATCATCAGTTATAATTATGGAGCAGGAAATGCAAACCGGGTAAAGGGCGCGTTTAAACTGCTGCTGAAAGTAAGTCTTTTCTACTCAGCGATTTTGTGGGGTGCGGTTATGCTCTTCCCAGACTTTTTTGTGGGAATGTTTACTACAGAAGCAGAGTTGATTGTATTTACCCGGACAGCTCTTCGAATTTATATGGCGGTCATGGTGATTTTCGGAATTCAGATGGCGTGTCAGATGACGTTTAATGCACTTGGAAGAGCTGCGGAATCAATCGTTGTGGCGGTGATGCGTAAGTTTGTTCTTTTACTTCCGCTGGTCTATATTATGCCGGCGCTGTTTTCTTCTGATAAGACGATGGCTGTCTATTTGGCGGAACCTGTCGCGGATGTGTTGGCAGTGACTTTTACGGCGATTCTTTTTACCGTACGATTCAAAAAGGCACTGCGTTTTATGAGAAACGGAGAAGTGCAAACTGCATAGGAAATTAGGAAATGTATATTAAAAATAGAAAAGAGGAAGAAAAAATGGTATATCATATTGTAATGTGGAAATTTAAACCGGAAATAGAAGAAAGTAAAAAAGCAGGATTGAAAAAAGAAATGAAAGAAAACCTTACGGCGCTCGTCGGAAAAGTTCCGGGACTTTTGTCGCTTGAATTTGTTGAACAGCCGCTTGGATCAAGCACACATGATATGGCGCTTGTGAGCACATTGGAAAAGGCAGAGGATATTTCTGTTTATGCAAAACATCCGGCTCATGTGGCTGTAGCAGATACTTATGTAAGACCATTTGTGACAGAGAGAGCATGTCTTGATTATGAAGGATAGCATAGAATAGATTTTGATAAGAAATTCTTTGGAAGAGGAAAAAAGAATAGGACAGAAAGTGCCGCACATATACTTGCTATAAAAGGCGTATGTGTGGCATTTTTATATGGAAAAAGAACAGATAAAAAGGAAACTGGCATCGGCTGCAAGTATGCCAAAAGATGTTGTTATGGGAGCTTCCGTCGTTACTGTACTTGGTACGACAGAAGTGTGTATTGAGAACTACAGTGGGATTACGGAATATACAGATTCGATTGTACGTGTCAGGACAAAGCACGGACAGATACAACTGAAAGGCGAACATTTGGAAATTGAATTTTATACGAATGATGAGATGAAGATTACCGGGGGAATCACTTTGATCGAGTTTCAGGAGGGGAGGCATTCCTGATGATTGAAAAAGCAATTCGGTATTTGAAAGGTTATGTGAAACTTCAGATCAAAGGATATTCACCGGAACGATTTTTGAATATGTGTTCCTATCATCATATTTTGATATGGGGACTGGCGTATGGCGATCATTGCTATGAACTTTGCATGAGCATAGCCGATTTTAAAAAGATCCGCTCTTTTGCGAAGAAAACACATACGAAAGTCTGTGTAAAAGAGCGGCACGGTTTTCCTTTTTTTCTTTATAAAAACCGGAGCCGAAAACTGTTTTTTGCCGGGATTTTTCTTTGTCTTTTTTTATTGCAGATTTATTCTGTATTTATATGGGATATCCATTTTACGGGGAATGAAACGCGGACGGATGAAGCGTTATCCCTCTTTTTGAGAGAGAAAGGCGTTTTTGCGGGAATGTTGAAAAAGGAAGTGGATTGTCAGAAGATCGTAAAAGAAATTCGTACAGAATACGACGATATTGTGTGGGTTTCTGCATCGGTAGACGGGAGCAGACTGAAAATTCAGATTAAGGAGAACGAAGATTCTTTCGAGGAGAAAGAAAAGGAAGAAGGGAAAGCAGTTGATCTGATCGCATCTACAGACGGGGTTATCACAAAGATCGTAACGAGAACCGGCGTGCCTCAGGTACACATAGGTGATACTGTGAAAAAAGGTGATATCCTTGTCAGTGGACGGGTAGAAATCATCAATGACAGTATGGAAGTGATCGGATACAAATATTGTCATTCGGATGCGGATATTTTTGCGGATACGCAGATCGAGTATGAAGACGAAATAGCGGCAACATATCAGGAAAAGGTGTATGATAAAACGGAAAAACATCGTATTTTTGTGCAGATAAACGGAAAACAGCTTTCTTTAGGGAGCGTAAAGATGAAGTCGAAACGATATGAAATCGCATCAAAAAAATATGGCGTGAAAGCAGGAGAAAATTTTTATCTTCCCATTTCTTATGGGATGGAAAGCGCTAGATCATATCACTTTCGTGAAAAAATATATACAAAGGAAGAGATGAGATCACTTTTGAGTAAAGATTTTAAGCAATTTTGCAAAGATTTACAGGAAAAAGGTATTCAAATAAGAGAAAATAGTGTTAAAATACATCTGTATGAAAAATCTGCCAAAGCAATGGGTACACTCTATTTGAATGAGAGGATTACAGAGAAGGCAGATACAGAAATAAAAACGATCGAAAGGAAAGAATCGGATGAGTCTGTCGGAACTGATGATTGATATACCTGCGGAGCACGAGGCGAATGTGTTTGGGCAGTTTGACGTTTACGCAAAAAAAATAGAACGGACATTTCGTGTCACTTTGATTGCACGGGATGGCAATATGAAAATTGTAGGAGAGAACGCAGCGGCGGAGAAGACTCGCCGGGTATTGACTCAGCTTTTGGAACTGTCACGGCGCGGTAATACGATTACGGAGCAGAATGTGGATTATGCGATCTCTCTTGTGTTTGAAGATCAGGAGGAAGGTATTGTAGAGATTGACAGAGATCTGATCTGTCATACGCTGCAGGGAAAGCCGATCAAGCCGAAAACACTTGGGCAGAAAAAATACGTAGATGCTATTAGAGATGGGATGATTACGTTCGGACTTGGTCCGGCGGGAACAGGAAAGACGTATTTGGCAATGGCAATGGCGATTACGGCTTTCAAGCGAAATGACGTAAGCAGGATCATCTTGACTCGTCCGGCAATCGAGGCAGGGGAAAAACTCGGATTTCTTCCGGGAGATCTTCAAAGCAAGATCGATCCGTATTTACGGCCGTTATATGACGCTCTTTATCAGATTATGGGAGCGGAAAGTTTTTTGAAAAATTCGGAGAAAGGATTGATCGAAGTCGCTCCGCTGGCTTATATGCGAGGAAGGACTTTGGATAATGCGTTTATTATTCTTGATGAAGCGCAGAATACGACTCCGGCTCAAATGAAGATGTTTTTGACAAGAATCGGATTTGGATCAAAAGTCGTTGTTACGGGAGATTCTACGCAAAAAGACCTTCCGGCAGGAACGGTTTCTGGTTTGGATGTAGCAGTCAAAGTTGTGAAGGATTTGGAAGGTGTAAGCATCTGTAGTCTGACAAGCAAGGATGTTGTAAGACATCCGCTTGTACAAAAGATTGTCCGTGCATATGAAGAATATGAGAAAAAGAACAGTCCGAAAAATAAAAATGGCAGGAGGAAAAAAGCATGAGTCTGTTTATGGAAATAGAAACGGAAAGAGAACTGCCATTTGATGCGGAAGAAGTTGCAAAACTTGTAATCGGAACGGCGCTTGATTATGTCGGATGTCCGTACGAAACCGAGATTAATCTGCTCCTTACAACAGATGAGGAGATGAAAGAGATGAATCGGACGCACCGTCAGATCGACCGGACTACGGATGTACTGTCGTTTCCGATGATAGATTACGACACTCCGGGAGATTTTTCTCATTTGGAAGACAAGATGGATTTGTTTCATCCCGAGACAGGGGAACTGATGCTTGGCGATATTGTGATTTCAGTAGACAAAGTATTTACGCAGGCGGAAGAATACGGTCATTCTCCTCTTCGGGAATATGCATTTTTGATCGCGCATAGTATGCTTCATTTGTTTGGATATGACCATATGGAAGAAGAGGAAAGAATTGATATGGAGACGCGTCAAAGAAAGATTATGGAACTTGTAAACATAACAAGATAAATGCTTGCAGGATCAAAATCACTGGATAAAAGGAGAACAACTATGGAGGATACACAGGCAAATCGAAGAAAAAAAACAAGGGGAGAGGATTACATCGCGCAGGGGTCGATTTTAGCTGTAGCGGTTGTAATCACAAAGATTATCGGTGTTGTGTACCGGATCCCTTTGACGAATATATTAGGAGATGAGGGAAACGGGTTTTACGGATATGCCTATCAGGTTTATGCGATTGCACTTATGCTCTCATCATTAAGTCTTCCGACTGCGGTATCAAAGCTTGTATCGGTGAGAATGGCCGTGGGGCAGCGGCGCAATGCATTCCGGGTATTTTTATGTTCCTTACTGTTTGCAGTTTCTGTAGGTCTGATTATATCCCTTGCAATCTTTTTAGGTGCAGGGGCGATTTCAGAGCATATGATGAAGGCGCCTTTTAGCATTTATGCACTTAAAGTTCTTGCACCAGGACTTCTGATCGTTGCTGTCATGGCAGTCTTAAGAGGTTATTTTCAAGGATTAGGAACAATGGTTCCGACTGCAGTGTCGCAGATCATCGAACAGATCATTAATGCGGTTGTAAGTATTATAGGAGCAAGCGTTCTCTTCGGAATGGGAAGCCGCGCAGGCGAGAAGGCAGGAGAAAAGCTTTTGGGGCCGGCTTACGGCGCTGCGGGCGGTACGCTGGGAACAGTAGTCGGAGCGGCGGCAGGACTTTTGTTTCTGCTATTTGTTCTTTGGATCTTTAAAGGCGGGATACGCCGGCAGATCAAAAGAGATCACACAAAGGAAAAGGAAACCTACTCTCATATATTGAAAGTGCTTGTCATGACGGCGATTCCTGTGATCTTCAGTACGGCGATCTATAACATCAATCAGATATTAGACCTTACGATTTTCAATCATATTATGGATGCACAGGGATTTACAG
Organism: Mediterraneibacter sp.; assembly: GCF_030825015.1. Classification (NCBI taxonomy): domain Bacteria; kingdom Bacillati; phylum Bacillota; class Clostridia; order Lachnospirales; family Lachnospiraceae; genus Mediterraneibacter; species Mediterraneibacter sp. The sequence goes on from NZ_JAPJQP010000001.1 coordinate 307,939, forward strand.
AAAGTGAGTATATGGCGCTGCAAGGAATCTATACCGGAAAATACGATCCCCTTATCAATGTGCCGATGTCGATTCCGTATGCGCTGAGTACATCCATCGTTCCGGCGCTTACGACAGTCGTAATGGCGAGAAATAAAAGAAAGACGCATTATCAGATTGATCAGACGCTTCGGCTGACAACGATTATTACTCTTCCAAGCTGCGTGGGATTTCTTGTTCTGGCATCTCCACTCATGGTGCTTCTTTATAATGATGCAGGAAAAGTACCGGCACAGCTTTTGATGTTGGGATCTGTAGTGATCATTTTGTATGGATGGTCTACGATTACGAACGCAGTTTTACAGGGATTAAACTATTTATCCTCTCCGGCTAAGAATGCTGCCGCTGCTCTTGTTATTCATTTAGGGGCGCTTGTGTTGATGCTGACTGTATTTAAATGGAACGTATATGCCCTTGTGGGAAGCAATATTGTGTTTGCGGTGATTATGTGTGTTTTGAATCAGAGAAAAATCCGTCAAGTATGTGGATTTCGAATCAATCTTCGGAGAACTTTTGTAAAACCGTTGATCGCTTCTGCGATTATGGGAGCTGTCACATATGGGGTTCATTTTGGGCTGGATCGTTTGATTGGAGGAAGAGTGATTCCGACGGTTTTGGCAATTTTTGTGGCAGTCATCGTTTATGGAGTCCTTATTTTGAAATTAGGCGCTCTTTCTGAGAAAGATATTCAGGCGCTTCCGATGGGAACGCGGATCTTAGGCTGGTGTCAGACGTTGAGATTGATGCCGTCAAGGGAAGAATAGCACAAATAAAGTGAATAAAATCAAGAAAAAAGCTGATACTGTATAGAAAAGGGGTAGATGATATGAACTCAAAATACAGGATCGGCTTTTTGTGTGCCGGAGCAGTGTTTCTCCTGTTTATAACGCTTGCATATAAGATGTCTTATGAGTATTCTATGGACAGGCATATGGAAAAATTAAGTGAAAGAAAAGAAGAAACAGAAAAAACGGAAAGTATTGCAGCAGAAGGTGAAGCAGTAAAAGGAGAAGAAAAAAATGGATTCTATCTCCAGGAACTTCACGGATTTATCGTTGTGTATCTAGATGACCGAAAAACAATTTATGAATTTACGGAGATCCAAACATCAGATCTTCCGCAAGAAGTACGGCAGGAAATTGCGTCAGGAAAGCGGATTGAAACGGTGGAAGAGTTGTACGCTTTTTTGGAAAATTATTCAAGTTAGAACAGGCAGTTGGGGAAGTGATGGGCAGGGAAAACAGCAGAGGCACAATGACGGTGGACGGAATCGGAGAAATGGTGTATAATACAGAGCTGTAAAATAAGAGGTGTCATAGGAAAATTTAGAGTACGAAAGGAATTACAATGGATCAACAGAAGATAGAAAGGATCAATGAATTATACAGAAAATCAAAAGCAGAAGGATTGACTGAAGCAGAGAAAAAAGAACAGAAAATTTTGAGAACAGAATATATGGATTCTGTGAGACGGAATTTAAGAAGCCAGCTTAATAATATAGACATTGAAGAAAAAGACGGACGGGTGATTAATCTCGGAGAAAAATATGGGAACAAAACAGGACATTAGGAAATCTATGAGGAGACTCCGGGCTGAGATGTCTGAATCAGAAAGAGCAGAGGCGGGACGCGTCATCGCGGCGCGCCTTTTTTCCTCGTCAATATATAGAGACGCCCGTATTGTGTGCTGTTATGTTTCTTTCGGGGAAGAAGTTCCGACGAAAGAGATATTGGAGGAATCTCTTCGGAGAGGAAAGCATGTCGCTGTTCCGCGGGTGACGGGGAAGAGGAATATGGAGTTTGCTCTGATCCGAAGTATGTCGGATTTGGCGCCCGGGTGTTATAACATACCGGAACCTGGGGCATGGTGTCCGAAAGTTTCAAAAGGGGAACAAGAGATGCTTATGATTGTACCAGGGATTGCTTTTGACAGATACGGCGGCAGGATCGGATACGGCGGGGGTTATTATGATTCCTATTTGGAAGATGCAGACTGCGTAAAAGCAGCGATTGCATTTGATCTTCAATGTGTGGAAAAGATCGAGTCGGACGTACATGATGTACGGGTGGATTATATTATTACGGAAAAGGAGATGATCACATGTCATCAAGACTGCCGAAAGATCCGGTGATGCTTTTAAGCGTTGTAAATACAAAATTAAGAGATTATTATTCGACGCTGGATGCATTATGTGAGGATATGGAGATTGACAAAAAGGAATTGATCGAGAAATTAGAGTTGATCGATTATACATATGATGTGGGCAGAAACCAGTTTGTGTGATGGATAAGAGGAAGAATATGGAGAAGAAAACATTGATAACGGCAGAGGCAGAGATGCAAATTCCGGTGACAGAACCGGAAAGACAATATTATTTTATAGAAAAGGCGAAAGAAAATCTGGCAAAGCTTATGGAGCAGGAGAAACGAAGCTTTACATTCTGTGTCACAACATTTGGCTGTCAGATGAATGCGCGGGATTCGGAAAAACTGGTCGGCATATTGGAACAGATCGGGTATGTCGAAGAACCGGATGAGGAAAAGGCAGATTTTGTCATTTATAATACGTGTACTGTTCGGGAGAACGCAAATCAGAGAGTTTACGGACGTTTAGGGCAGCTGGGCAGGATTAAGAAAAAGAATCCGCATATGATGATCGCACTTTGCGGCTGTATGATGCAGGAACCGGAAGTTGTGGAAAAGCTGAAGAAAAGTTATCGTTTTGTAGATTTGATTTTCGGGACTCATAATATTTATAAATTTGCGGAACTGATCGTTTCCAGAATGAATTCTGGGAAGATGGTGATCGATATATGGAAAGATACGGATAAGATCGTGGAAGATTTGCCGAGCGAGAGAAAATATCCCTTCAAATCAGGGGTTAATATTATGTTTGGATGCAATAATTTTTGCAGTTATTGTATCGTTCCTTATGTAAGAGGGCGTGAAAGAAGCCGTGATCCGAAAGCGATTATAAGAGAAATTGAGCGACTGGCAGAAGACGGGGTCGTAGAAGTAATGCTTTTGGGACAGAATGTAAATTCTTACGGAAAAACGTTGGAACATCCGATGTCGTTTGCGCAGCTTCTTCAGGAGATTGAGAAGATTGATAAAATCGAACGGATCCGTTTCATGACGTCTCATCCAAAAGATCTTTCTGATGAATTGATTGAAGTGATGGCGCAGTCGAAGAAAATCTGCCGCCATCTGCATCTGCCTGTGCAGTCAGGAAGTACCCGGATTTTAGAGAAGATGAACAGACGGTATACAAAAGAACATTATCTTGGACTTGTGGAAAAAATAAGAACGGCAATACCGGATATTTCTTTGACGACTGATATTATTGTTGGTTTTCCGGGAGAGACAGAAGAAGATTTTCAGGAGACACTGGACGTAGTGCGTAAGGTCGAGTATGACAGCGCTTTTACGTTTATTTATTCGAAGCGTACCGGGACACCGGCGGCTGTAATGGAAGGTCAGATTCCTGATGAAGTTGTGAAAGACCGTTTTGGACGCCTTCTTGAAGAAGTACAGACAATTTCGGCACGTATGTGTGCGAAGCATGAAGGCACGGTTCAAAGAGTGCTTGTGGAGTCTCACAACGAACACGATGAACGATTAATGACTGGAAGACTGAGCAATAATCTGCTTGTGCATTTTCCGGGGGATGAGTCGATGATCGGTAAGTTTGCAGATGTCAGACTTGATGAGTGTAAAGGATTTTACTATATCGGAAAAATTGTAGAAAAATAAGAAAACAGGAAAGTTACATAAGAAAAGGACAACAATTCGTGTGCATATACGATCTGTTGTCCTTTTTTTTTCATGGCGACGAGTCAAAGTCCGGGCTTGCCGAGATCTTGGCGAGCGCTTACAATCCCGGAATGTGCCTTTTGGAACTTCCGGTGATTCATATGACAGGCTTTTTCGGGTTCCCGGATTTTTTTGGTTCATATTTTCGGGAGAAGCACATATATTGTGTAAAGAGGTGGACAAGATGGAAAAAAGAGAGAATAGAAGATCACAGGTGTCAGACGTCTTGGCAAGAAGCGTTCGGGCAATCGTGCAAACACATATAACGGAAGAAAATGCGCTTCAGGAAATAAGAATGAGGATTGGACAGCCGCTTAGTATTATGAGCGGCGGGGAAGAGAAGATCCTGCCTTCGGCAGAAAAAGCGCACATTGTTACGAAAGAGGAAATAAAAGAAACGATAGAATATATGAGCAAATATTCTTTATATGCCTATGAAAATGAATTGCGGCAGGGTTTTTTGACATTGGAGGGAGGCCATAGAGTGGGAGTTGCCGGAAAAGTAATTATTGATCGTGGAAAAGTGAAAAATATACAATACATATCATCGCTTAATATAAGAGTTGCCCATGAGGTCATCGGATGCGCTGACGAACTCATTCCATATATTACGAAAAATAAAATGGTATGCCACACATTGATCATATCGCCTCCATGCTGCGGTAAAACAACGCTTCTGCGGGATTTGATCCGCCAGATATCAGATGGAAACGAATATGTAAAAGGCTGTTCGGTTGGTGTGGTTGACGAACGTTCGGAAATAGGAGGCTGTTATATGGGAATCGCGCAGAACAGACTCGGCATGAGGACGGATATTTTGGACTGCTGTCCGAAGGCGGATGGGATGATTATGTTGATAAGATCTATGTCTCCGCAAGTCGTGGCAGTTGACGAGATCGGAACGGCAGAAGATATTCATGCGATCGAGTATGCGATGCAGTGCGGCTGTAAACTGATTGCCAGCGTACATGGATTGGATATGGAAGAAGCTTCAAGAAAACCGGTGCTTGGAGAATTGATACGGAGAAAAATGTTTGAAAGATATATTGTGCTTGGAAATGACGGTCATCCGGGACAGGTGCGGGGAATTTATGATGAGCGGGGGAGTGTTTTGTGCAGAAAGTAATGGGCGGGATCCTGATTTTATCGGCAACTGCGGGAGCCGGATATGTATACGGGAACGAAGTGAAGAGATATTTGCAGAATATGATTTATCTGCGTTATGTATTTGGCTTGATCAGAGGGGAGATTTCGTATACTTATGCGCCTCTTCCTGAAGTTTTTCTTAGTGTATCTTCCCGAATAAAAGAGCCATACAGAAGATGGCTGAAAAAGACAGCAGAAGAAATGGAATCCCGTGATGCGGCAGGTTTTGCCAGAGTATGGAACAGATGTACGGACAAGTATCTGGAAACGCTTGGTTTGAAAGATGAACATAAGATTCTGGTGAAAGAACCGGGAACGTTTCTCGGAATCTTTGAAAAAGAACTTTCTGATCGGGCAATGGTGATGTATCTGAACAAAATGGACTTGGAAATCGAGAAGCTGAGAGCGGATCTGGCATCGAAGGTGAAGGTTGGAAGGTGTCTTGGCGTTATGACAGGTTTGTTTTTTATCGTAATCTTGATTTGATCCGGCACAGGCAGGAGGAACTATGGATATTAGTCTTATTTTTAAAATTGCGGCAGTGGGAATACTTGTCTCTATTTTAAGTCAGGTATTAAAACACAGCGGAAGAGAGGAACAGGCGTTTCTTGCCAGTCTGGCCGGACTGATTCTTGTGTTGTCGTGGGTACTTCCTTATATTTATGATCTCTTTCGGACTGTCAGGCAGCTGTTTTCTTTATGATGCGCGGTGCAAAAAAAGAATCTGAAAAAATAAGAGAGGAAAAGAAAGGGTGCGAAGCAGGTGAGCGTGATACAGGCAGGAATGATAGGGGTCATCGGGGTAATGCTGGCAGTGCAGTTAAAAGGAAATAAGTCAGAATATGGGGTGTATGTAAGCGTGGCGGTGAGTGTGATCTTATTTGTGCTCATTTCAGAAAGACTTGGTATTTTTGTTCGTACGGTCAAAGATCTTGTGTCATATTCCAAAATAGAGACAAGTTATTTTTCTGTGATCTTGAAAATGCTTGGAATTACTTATATTGCAGAATTTGCGTCAGGAATTTGTAAAGATGCAGGATATCAGACAATAGCAGGACAGATTGAAACGTTTGGGAAACTGACAATACTGGCGCTTGGGATGCCGATCCTTACGGCGCTGCTTGGAACGATCAGGGAGTTTCTTTCATGAGAGGGAGAAAAGCGAGATTTCTTTTCACGTTGCTTTTGACATTGCTTGTGTTTGGGTTCGGCACGAGGATCGTTAATGCGGACGAGTGGGAAAAAGAGGTTGGAGAAGAATCTGTATTTGAAACAAAAGAAAAAAGTACAGAAGGAATCGGTGCGGAGCTTTTAGAAGAATTTGATTTCAAAGAAGTTGAGAAAAGCGTATCGGCGTTATTTCCGAAAGAAAAAATCTCTTTTGAAGAAGTTGTATCTTCATTTATATCCGGAAACTCTGGCGAAATATTGGAGACAGTCGCAGGATATTTAAAGGATGAGATTGCTTATGAGTTTTTATACAGTAAAAAAATATTGATTTATGTAATCTTGATCGCTGTTCTGGCGGCTGTTTTCAGTAATTTCGCAGGAGCGTTTCAAAGCAGACAGATTTCGGAGATGAGTTTTTATGTGATTTATATGCTTCTGATCACTCTTTGTCTGATGTCTTTTCAAACGGCAGTTCATGGGATCGGAGAAAAAGTGGAGTCTCTTACTGCATTTATGAGGGTGCTTTGTCCGGGGTATTTTCTGGCTGTTGCTTTTGCATCGGGAAGTGTAACTTCGCTGTTTTTTTATAATATGATACTTTTTCTGATTTATATTGTAGAGCTTGTGATCGTGCGGTTTCTGTTTCCGGTTATCCATATTTATATTATGGTCCAGGTACTCGGAAATCTGACGGAAGAAGATCTGTTTTCTGAGTTTGCGGATTTGTTGAAAAAGATTGTTACATGGATCCTTCGGACAATGGCGGCATGTGTTGTTGGCGTGAATGTTGTACAGGGGCTGCTGGCTCCGGCTGTGGATCTGGTGAAAAGGAGTGCTCTTACGAGGACTGCGGAGGCGATTCCGTGGGTCGGAAATGTGATGGGCGGAGCGGCGGAAGTGACGTTGGGAGCGATTGTCTTGATTAAGAATGGAATCGGAATGGGAGGAGCATTTATTGCAGTTCTGATTTGCGCTGTCCCGCTTTTACAAATGCTTCTGTGCGCTCTGCTTTATAAGATGGCGGCGGCAGCGGTGCAGCCTGTATCAGATAAAAGGATTACGGCATGCATTCGTGGAATGAGCGAAGGATATGAGATGATTGTTTCTGTTATTTTTACAGTTGGATTTTTGTTTTTACTTACGATCGCTGTTGTAGCAGGAGCAACAACATAAAAGACGAAAAAGAAATCTGGCGTAAGTTTTCGAAAAAGGAGAAAGGAAATGTTTGATCAAGTGTACGGGTGGCTTCAGAACATTGTGGCATATCTTGTTGTAGTAACTGCAGTGATGCATGCGATTCCGGGAAAAGATTATGAAAAGTATATTCGCTTCTTTTCGGGACTTGTGCTGATCGTGCTTCTTTTCATGCCTGTTTTAAGTGTGTTTGGCATGAAAGAAACATTCGGAACAATCTATAACGATCAGATTGAAAAAAAAGAGAGGGAAATGTTGGAAGAGGCAGGAAGATCTTACGAGGAAATGCTTGAAAATTATATAAGTTATGAAGAAGATGAGAAAACGGAAGCTGTCAATAATCTCAGAACAGACAGAGAAACAGAAAGTGCGGACAGGAGGTGACGAAGATGGATCTGAAAAAAGCGGGAGACTATATAAAAGCATTAAAAAATGGAGAGAAGCTTCCGAAGAAAAATACGTTTCTCATCCTTTTCCTGCTTGGGGCGCTTCTATTTGTGATTGTTCTCCCAACCGGCGGATCTTCGTCATGGAAAAGCGGAAAAACAGAAGAAAATACCGGAGAGCCTGAAGGGAAAGAAACATGGCAGACAGGGGAGTATGAAACTTATTTGGAAGAAAAAACAGCGCGTGTTTTATCACAGGTGAAAGGAGCAGGAAAGGTCACTGTTATGGTTACTTTGAAGTCAAATGGTCAGAGGCTGATTGAAAAAGATCAAACAGGGAGTACGCAGACAATAGAAGAGACAGGGGAAGAACAGGGGAAGAGAACGGAATCAGAAACAGCTTCCGAGAAGATCAGTATATATGAACAAACAGCGGACGGGGCATCTGTCCCGTATGTAAGCAAGGAACTGACGCCGGAGATCGGTGGAGTGATCGTAATCGCAGACGGAGGGGGTGATGCGGTTGTAGCAAGGAATCTTACAGAAGCGGTACAGGCATTATTCGGCGTAGAGGCGCATAAGATAAAAATAATGAAACGGGACTGATACATAAAAAAGGAGGCTTGTAAAGTGAAGAAAGTGTTTAAGAAAAATCAGGTTATCATTGCTGCGCTGGCAGTGATGATCGCAGTGGCGGGATATTTGAACTATTCCGGGAAAATATTCCCTGAGAAGGACGGAGGGGCAGAAGAGGCAAATGCAGATCTTGCCAATCAGGAGCTTCTCGATATTTCGGAAGAAGATGTGGAGACGGTAGGAGATGAGATTGCAAGCAATGATTCGGAAGTAGAAGGCACGCCGGGGGAAGCAGTGCTTACAAACGGTGCTGCAGAGACGACGGTTGCGCAGGCAAAAGTAACAAGGGAGCAGGTGCGGGCGCAAAATAAAGAAACATTGCAGGCAATCATAGACAATACGAATTTGAGTGAAGCAGAGAAACAAGAAGCGGTATCCCAGCTTGTACAGATGACAGAGATTGCAGAACAGGAAGCTGCCATAGAGACAATGATGGCGTCGAAGGGATTTTCGGAGGCAGTGGTGAGTATTGATGAAAATTCAGCAGATATTGTTGTCAAAGCAGAGGAATTAACAGATGCAAATCGAGCGCAGATTGAGGATATCGTGACAAGAAAGACAGAGATTGCCCCAGAAAATATCGTGATTACTCCAATCCATGAATAGGAGGAGGTATACGCGGCGGTAGAGAGGTGGTTCAGTCATTCTGATATAAGATGAAGAAGAAATCCCGCAGTTGAAGTATTTTAGAAGATATGCTAAACTAAATTGGTATGTCCGGAGACGATCCGGGAAAAATAAAAGAACGAACAGATGCATTTTATAAGCATTAGGAGAAAAGAAACATATGTCAGAGATAACGAATGAAATAAAAAAGAGAAGAACATTTGCGATTATTTCTCATCCGGATGCGGGAAAAACAACGCTGACGGAAAAATTTCTTTTATATGGAGGAGTGATCAATCAGGCGGGGTCCGTCAAAGGAAAGGCGACAGCAAAACATGCGGTGTCAGACTGGATGGAAATCGAAAAGGAAAGAGGTATTTCGGTTACTTCTTCTGTTCTTCAGTTTAATTATGGCGGATATTGCATCAATATCCTTGACACACCGGGACATCAGGATTTCTCAGAAGATACTTACAGGACGCTGATGGCGGCGGATTCTGCAGTTATGGTAATCGATGCTTCAAAAGGTGTAGAGGCACAGACGCGAAAATTGTTTAAAGTATGCGCCATGCGCCATATCCCGATCTTTACATTTATCAATAAGATGGATCGGGATGCGAAAGATACGTTTGACCTTTTGGATGATATCGAGAAAGAACTTGGGATACCAACCTGCCCGGTAAACTGGCCGATTGGATCAGGAAAAGGGTTTAAAGGAGTGTATGACCGCCAAAAAAAAGAAGTAGAGCTGTTCTCGGATACAAGAAAAGGAACGACGACAGGAGAAGTGAAAGTTGTTGCGATGAACAATCCTGAGATTGACTGGCTGATCGGAGATGAAGCGAAGACAACTCTCATGGAAGAAATTGAACTTTTAGACGGTGCGTCGGCGGAGTTCGATCAGGAGCTTGTTGATAAGGGAGAACTTTCTCCGGTATTCTTTGGTTCTGCTCTGACTAATTTCGGGGTGGAAACATTTTTGAGACACTTCCTTGCCATGACGACGTCACCCCTGCCGAGAATGTCGGATCACGGAGCGATCGATCCAATGGAAGAAAAAGACTTTTCTGCCTTTGTATTTAAGATTCAGGCGAATATGAATAAAGCGCACAGAGACAGGATCGCGTTTATGCGTATTTGTTCAGGAGCTTTTGATGCGGGAATGAGCGTGTATCATGTTCAGGGAGGAAAAGACGTAAGACTTTCTCAGCCTCAGCAAATGATCGCCAGTGAAAGAAAAATTATTGAGAAAGCGTATGGCGGAGATATTATCGGTGTATTTGATCCCGGTATTTTTTCAATCGGAGATACACTTACAGCATCGAAAGAAAAATTTGCCTACGAAGGGATTCCGACATTTGCGCCTGAACATTTTGCAAGAGTGCGCCAGGTTGATACGATGAAGAGAAAACAGTTTGTCAAAGGGATCAATCAGATCGCGCAGGAAGGTGCAATTCAGATCTTTCAGGAATATAATACGGGAATGGAAGAAATTATTGTCGGTGTTGTCGGCGTCCTGCAGTTTGATGTGTTGAAATACCGGTTGAAAAATGAATATAACGTAGAAATTCTTCTTGAAAATCTTCCGTATGAGTATATTCGCTGGATTGAAAGTGTGGATACGGATCTCGACCGTATAAGCGGAACGTCAGATATGAAGAAGATCAAAGATTTGAAAGACCGTCCGCTTCTTTTGTTTATCCATGAGTGGAGTATTCGAATGACCCTTGAAAGAAATGAAGGTCTTGTGCTTTCGGAATTTGGAAGATCTTAAAATGCGGGTTTGACAGGCAGTGAACTTTTTCTTTGCAAACGGATAGAGATTTGTTATAATGAGAAAAGAGATTATACAAAACGGGAGGTTTTGAATATGGCTAAGGACGAAAGAAATACTTATACAATACAAAATGATGCGAGTTTAGGCGAAGTGAAGATCGCGGATGAAGTTGTTGCGATCATCGCGGCTTTGGCTGCTACGGAAGTAGACGGCGTCGCTTCTATGGCGGGAAATATCACAAATGAAGTGATCGGAAAGCTGGGAATTAAGAACCTGTCAAAAGGAGTAAAGGTGGATGTGCTGGAAGGAGTTGTTACTGTTTCTCTCGCATTGAACCTGAAATATGATTACAGTATCATGGAAGTGACGAAAAAAGTGCAGGAAAAGGTGAAAAATGCAGTTGAGAATATGACGGGGCTTGAGGTTGCGGATGTCAATATTAAGGTTGCCGGAGTAGAGATGGAGAAACAGGACTGATCTGCTTTTGAGCTGCCATGTATGATGAGGCGTACCGCCCTTGACATTGATACTAAGGGATGTCGCAAGACATCCTTTTTCAATATTGCAGACCGACGGTTTCAGAAAGATACCTATATCAGAAAAGGGATATAAGCACAAAAGAAGAGCTGTGCGGACTGCCAGATGATGATTAAGACGATAGAGAGGAAATACTATGTTAAGAACGGAACTTCGGGAACATATATTTAAAATGCTTTTCCAGGTTGAATTTAATGATTCTGCTGCTATGGCGGAAAATATGAACTATTATTTCGAGACGCTGGAAGATGCCGAAGAGAAAGATAAACAGTATATACAGAATAAGTATGAGGCAGTCGTGTCACATACAGAAGAAATCGACGAACTTTTGAATGAGAATGCAACAGGATGGAAAACGACAAGAATGAACAAAGTCGATCTGTCAATTTTGAGGTTGGCAGTTTATGAGATAAAATGGGACGAGGATGTTCCTGACAAAGTTGCAATCAACGAAGCAGTCGAACTGGCAAAACGCTTCGGAGGGGACAGCAGTCCGTCCTTTGTGAATGGTGTGCTTGCAAAATTTGCAAAACAGGAGTCGTAAAAATGTCTAACATTTATACAGTGAAGCAGGTTAATTCTTATATCAAGAATATGTTTACACAAGATTTCATGCTGAACCGTATCTATGTAAAAGGAGAGATTTCTAACTGCAAATATCACACATCGGGACATATTTATTTTTCTTTGAAAGATGAGTCCGGCACGATCGCCTGTGTTATGTTTGCAGGTTCCAGAGCGGGACTTTCTTTTACACTGAAAAATGGACAGCAGGTTATTGTGTTTGGCTCGGTAAGCGTATATGAAAGAGACGGGAAATATCAGCTTTATGCGCGGGAAATCAGATTGGACGGAGCAGGGGCGCTCTACGAAAAGTTTGAGGCGCTTAAGCAGGAACTTTATGAGATGGGGATGTTTTCCGATGAATATAAACAGCCCATTCCAGCTTATGCAAAAACTGTCGGGATTGTGACGGCTCCTACAGGGGCGGCAGTCAGAGATATTATAAACGTTGCAGGACGGAGAAATCCGTACGTTCAGCTCATTCTCTATCCGGCTCTTGTGCAGGGAGAGGGAGCGGCAAAAAGTATTATAACAGGAATCCGGATGCTGGAACAAAGGGGTGTGGATGTCATCATTGTCGGCAGAGGCGGAGGCAGTATTGAAGAACTGTGGGCGTTTAACGAGGAAGCGGTTGCCCGTGCGATCTTTGAGTGCTCCGTTCCGATCATTTCGGCAGTCGGTCATGAAACGGATGTTACGATATCAGATTTTGTAGCTGATTTGAGAGCGCCGACTCCTTCGGCAGCAGCGGAGCTGGCTGTGTATGAGATCCGTGAGTGCAGACGGAAAATGGCGGGATATGAAGATCAGCTTGTTCGCTTAGCAGAAACACAGATCAGCAGATATCGGGTGAAGGCAGAGCATTTCTCAATGCGCCTGAAGATGCTTCATCCCCGGAGAAAATTAGATGAAAACAGGCAGTTTACGGCAGATATGGAGAATAGGCTGCGCGATCTTATGGAGCGGAAGCTGATCAAAGAAAAACATCGTTTGGCGCTGAATGTAGAGCGGATGAAGCGGGTTTCTCCGCTTTTGAAACTTGACAGCGGGTATTCTTATGTAAGATCGGAAGAAGGGGAAAATATACGATCCGTAAACCAGGTAAAGCGCGGAGAAAAACTTGAGATTTTTGTAAGCGACGGAAAGCTTGAAGCAGAGGTTCAAAATACGGAAACGATGGTTCACGGATAGGAAGGATCGCGGAGGTTAAAGTGGCAGAGAAAAAGAAAGAAAATCTCGAAGAAATGTTCAGGAATTTGGAAGAACTGATCGGAAAGATGGAAAACGAAGAGATTACTTTGGAACAAACATTTGATTTATATAATAAGGGGATGGAACTTCTGAAAAAATGCAGTTTATCGATCGATGAAGTAGAGAAAAAGGTTCTTGTGCTTGATCAGAATGGAGAGACAGATGAATTTTAAGGAAGAGTGTAGAAAACGAACAGAAAAAATAGAAGAAGTTTTACAGAACTATCTTCCAAAACAAGAGGGACATCAGCGTATAATTGAAGAGGCGATGGAATATAGTTTGATGGCAGGCGGGAAGCGGCTTCGACCGATGCTTATGAAGGAAACGTTTGATCTGTTCGGAGGAACAGGAACGGTTATCGAGCCGTTTATGGCAGCGATTGAGATGATCCATACATATTCGCTTGTGCATGATGATCTTCCGGCAATGGATAATGACGATTACCGAAGAGGACGAAAGACGACACATGTTGTGTACGGGGAAGATATGGGAATTTTGGCAGGGGACGCATTACTGAACTATGCGTTTGAGACAGCCTGCACAGCGTTTGAGACAGAGCCTCAAAAGGCTGCCCTTATCGGAAAAGCGCTTCAGATACTGGCAGGAAAAGCCGGAATTTACGGGATGATCGGGGGACAGGTCGTTGATGTAAAGTCGGCAGGTCATAAGATCTCAGGAGAACTTTTGATGTTTATTTACAAATTGAAAACCGGAGCACTTATTGAGTCTTCCGTAATGATCGGAGCCATCCTTGGAGGAGCAAGTGAAGAAGACGTTAGGAAGATGGAAGAGATTGCATCAAAAGTAGGACTGGCATTCCAGATACAAGACGATATTTTGGATGTGACAAGCACAACTGAGATACTCGGAAAACCGGTACATAGTGATGAAAAAAATGAAAAAACGACTTATGTCACATGGAAAGGTTTGGAAAAGGCGAAAGAAGAGACGGCACGTTTGACAGAAGAAGCGTCAGAACAACTTCGCTCTCTCGGAAAAGAGTGCGGTTTTATGGAAGAATTGCTTCGGCAGCTTGTATACAGAGAAAAATAGAACTAGGAGGATCAGTCATGATAATTGAAATGATCCAGAAAGAGAATGATATAAAGAAACTTGATCAGACACAGTTGAAAGAACTTGCAGATGAAATTCGAAAATTCCTGCTTGATAAGATCAGTTGTACAGGAGGGCATTTAGCTTCCAACTTAGGTGTTGTGGAGTTGACAATGGCGCTGCATCTGACGATGGATTTCCCTGAGGACAAGTTAATCTGGGATGTGGGACATCAATCGTATACCCATAAACTTCTTACCGGAAGAAAGAATGGGTTTGACGATCTTCGTAAATATGGCGGAATGAGTGGTTTTCCGAAGCGAAAAGAAAGCGAATGTGACGCTTTTGATACCGGACATAGTTCCACATCGATCTCTGCGGGTTTGGGTTATGTGGCGGCACGCGAATTAAAAGGAGAAAAATACAGTGTTGTTTCGGTGATCGGAGATGGAGCGATGACCGGAGGAATGGCGTTTGAGGCTTTGAACAATGCTTCTCGTTTGAAAAGTAATTTTATTATCGTATTGAATGACAACAACATGTCGATCTCAGAAAATGTGGGAGGCATGTCAAAATATTTAGGCGGCTTGAGAACAGCCCAGGCATATACAGATTTAAAAAAAGGTGTAGAAGATACGCTGAAGAAAATTCCCGGAACGGGAAACAGGATCGTCAGCAGGATCAAGAAAACCAAAAGCGGAATTAAGCAGTTGTTTGTTCCGGGAATGTTTTTTGAAGATATGGGGATCACTTATCTTGGACCTGTAGACGGGCATGACATCAAAGAAATGGTGCGTGTGTTCCGCGAAGCAAAACGGGTAGATCATGCAGTTTTAGTGCATGTACTTACAAAGAAAGGGAAAGGCTACCTTCCTGCAGAAGAAAATCCGGCTCGTTTCCATGGAACCGGACCGTTTGATTTGGAGACTGGAGATGCGAAAGAAACGAAGGGTCCGGATACGTATACGGAAGTTTTTTCGAAAGTTTTGCTTGATATTGCAAAAAAAGATGAGAGCGTTGCGGCGATTACGGCTGCAATGGCGGATGGAACCGGACTTGCACCGTTTGCAAAACATTTTCCGAATCGGTTCTTTGATGTAGGGATTGCAGAAGAACATGCGATGACCTTTGCGGCGGGACTTGCGGCAGGAGGGATGAAGCCGGTTTTTGCAGTATATTCGTCCTTTTTGCAGAGAGCTTATGACCAGACGTTGCATGACGTCTGTCTGCAAAACCTTCCGGTTGTGATCGCGGTAGACAGGGCAGGACTTGTCGGAAGTGATGGAGAAACGCATCAGGGAGTGTTTGACCTGTCGTTTTTGTCAACGATTCCGAATATGACGGTTATCTCTCCGAAAAACAGATGGGAAATGGCAGATATGATCCGATTTGCAGTTGATTTTCCGTATCCGATCGCCGTGCGCTATCCAAGAGGAGCAGCGTATGAAGGACTGCAGCAGTTCCGCAGTCCAATTAGTTATGGAAAAAGCGAGCTGCTTTATGAAGAAGAAAAGGTTGCAGTTCTGTTTGTAGGTCATATGGCGGAGATTGCAGATCAGGTAAGAAAAGAGCTGAAAGAAAAAGGATATGGCTGTTCTCTTGTGAATGCCCGGTTTGTAAAACCACTTGATACGCAGATGCTGAAAAAATTGTCGGAGAATCATGAGTTGTTTGTGACGATTGAAGAAAACGTGCTTACAGGCGGTTTTGGAGAGCAGGTTCTTGATTATATTTCGAAGGAAGGGCTCCGTGTGCGGGTGAAAAATTTCGGAATATCCGACGATTATGTGGAACATGGAAATGTAGACCTGCTTCGACGGGAAGTCGGGCTTGATAAAGAGACGATTGTAAAACAGATAGAAGAAATTTTGGGGTAACTGAAAGGAAAAGAAGATGAAGGAACGCTTGGATGTATTACTTGTGAAGAGAAATCTGGCGGAATCAAGGGAAAAAGCAAAAGCAATTATTATGTCCGGAAATGTTTTTGTAGAAGGACAAAGAGAAGATAAAGCAGGAAGTACATTTCCTTTGGAGGTCAATATTGAAGTGCGGGGGCATACGCTTCCGTATGTGAGCAGAGGCGGTCTGAAATTAGAGAAGGCGATTGCAAACTTTGACGTCAGTGTAAACGATAAAGTGTGTACGGATGTCGGCTCATCAACAGGAGGCTTTACAGACTGCATGCTGCAAAACGGTGCAAAAAAAGTATTTGCAATCGATGTAGGCAGAGGACAGCTTGACTGGAAACTCCGAAATGATCCGAGAGTTGTCTGCATGGAAAAAACAAATATCCGATATGTGACACCAGAAGATTTGGGAGAAGAAATTGATTTTTCTTCTATTGATGTGTCATTTATCTCGCTGACGAAAGTGTTAGAACCGATCCGCAATTATTTGACGAAAGATGGTGAGATTGTTGCTCTTATAAAACCGCAGTTTGAGGCTGGAAGAGAAAAAGTAGGGAAGAAGGGCGTAGTAAGAGAAAAGAGCACACATCTGGAAGTAATCCAAAAGGTTATGGATTATGCCCAGTCGATTGGATTTGATCTGTGTGCGCTTGATTTTTCTCCGATCAAAGGGCCGGAGGGGAATATAGAGTATCTGATTCATCTGAAAAAAAGCGGGAAGGAAACAGGAGAAAATATCGGCGGACTTGATCCTGCCGCTGTTTCAGACAAAGCATTCGAGACACTGGCAAAGTAAAAAAGGACACGCCTTCGTGTAATAGACAGGCTGTGTTTGTGAAGACAAGAGGAATAAAATGGATTGCTTTTATATTATTACAAATAAATTAAAAGATAAAGATTATGAGATTACAAACCGGATCGAACAGTATATTCTTGCTTCAGGCAAAAAATGTTTCCTTTCAGAAAAAGACAGTGAGGGACATATTCTTCCGGGAACTGTTCCGAAAGAAGTTCAGTGCGGTCTTGTATTGGGGGGAGACGGAACGCTGATCCGTGCGATCAGAGATCTCGGGGAGAGAAGTCTTCCTTTGCTTGGAATTAATCTGGGAACTTTGGGATATCTTACAGATGTAGATCTGAAAGATTTCGAAAGTGCGCTGGATTATCTGTTTTCACAGACACCTGCTGTCGAAGAACGGATGATGCTGGAAGGAAGTTTTCGGAATTCGCGCAAAGATTTGGCGGTAAATGATATTGTTCTTGCAAGGGAAGGAAAAGTTCGAATCGTCAGTTTCAATATATATGTAAATGGAGTATTGCTGAATACTTATCATGCAGATGGGGTGATTATATCGACTCCTACCGGAAGTACAGGGTATAATCTGTCTGCAGGAGGACCGATTGTTGAGCCGACGGCGAAGATGATTGTGATTACGCCGATCTGTTCTCATGCGTTGAATACAAGCAGCGTCGTGCTGTCAGCCGATGACCTGATCGAGGTGGAAGTGTGCGAAGGTCGTTACGGCAGACAGGAACAAGTTTCTCTTTGCTTTGACGGAGCAGAGCAGACGACTCTTGTCACAGGTGAGAAAGTCTGTATCAGACGTTCGGCTCAGACAGCAAAACTGATCAAGCTGAGCAAGGAAAGTTTTATGAAAACAATGCGTAAAAAGATGAAAGGAAATTGAACATATGAAAGTCAGCCGGCATGCAAAAATTATTGAACTGATCAGTCAGTATGACATTGAGACACAGGAAGAACTGGCAGAATATTTAAATAATGCGGGATTTAAAGTGACGCAGGCGACTGTGTCCAGAGATATACGGGATCTGAAGCTGTCGAAAGTATCAGTTGGAAGCGGACATCAGAAATATATTCTTCACCGCATGGAAGAACCGGGAATGAGCGAAAAGTATATGCGCGTTTTAAAAGACGGATATGTAGCGATGGATATGGCTCAGAATATTCTTGTCATCAAGACAGTTTCAGGTATGGCGATGGCTGTGGCAGCGGCTGTTGATGCAATGAAATGGCATGAAGTCGTAGGCTGCATTGCAGGAGACGATACGATCATGTGTGCAATCCGAACCGTGGACGATACAGCGATAGTAATGGAGAAGATCAGGAAGATTGTTTCAAGAGAAGTATAGGTGAATACAATGTTAGAAAATCTACATGTGAAAAATATTGCTTTGATCGATGAGACAGAAGTGGATTTCGGACAGGGATTAAATATATTGACCGGAGAGACCGGAGCGGGAAAATCGATTCTTCTTGGTTCTGTCGGCTTGGCATTGGGAGGAAAGTACAGTTCGGATCTTTTAAGAAACGGTGCGGAAAACGGATTAGTGGAACTTACTTTTTCTGTGGAAGACGAACGGATCAGAAAAAAACTGGAGGAATTGGAGATCATTCCTGATGATGGGATGGTAACTTTGACTAGAAAGTTTACGGGAAATAGAAGTGTCAGCAGGATTAACGGAGAGACAGTAAATACTGCAAAGTTAAAAGAGGCTGCTGCGTTGTTGATCGATATTCACGGACAACATGATAACAAAACCCTTTTGCAAAGAAAGAATCATTTGGCGCTCCTTGATCTTTTTGGAAGAAAAGAGATTGCTCCTGTTAAGGCGGAAATGGCAAAATGTTACAAAGAATATCGGAAGATCTGTAAAAAATCAGAAGAGACTTCGTTAGATGAGGAAGCGAGAAGGCGGGAACTTTCACTTTCTGAATTTGAAGTTAACGAAATTGAAGAAGCGTCTTTAGTGGAAAATGAAGATGAGGAACTGGAAGAAACTTATCGTAGAATGACGGAGAGCAGAAAGATTACGACTGCAGTTGCGCAGACTTACCGTTATACATGTGAAGACAGCGCGGCAAATGCCGGTGACTGTCTGACGAGAGCCATCCGTTCTTTTCGGGAAGCTGCTGAGTTTGATGAGGAAGGCGATCGTCTGAACAGCCTCCTTATGGATGTAGACAGTTTGCTGAATGATTTTAACAGAGAATTGTCTGAATATGCTGCGAAGTTTGAATTTTCGGAAGAAGAGTTTAAAGAGACGGAAGAACGGCTGAATCTGATCAATCATTTAAAGGCAAAATATGGAAATTCTGTAAGTGATATTCTTGCATATTGTGAGGAAAAGCGGCAGAGAATAGAACAGCTTAACGATTATGATGCTTATATAACACAAATTGAAGAAGAGAAAGAACGTGCATTAAAGCAAGTTGAGCATGTGACAAAACAGCTTCATGAGGTCAGAGATCATTATAAGAATGTTTTTGCAGAGGAGATTCGTCTGCATCTGAAAGAATTGAATTTTCTTGACACAAGATTTGAGATTCGTATTAGCGATACCGGACAGTTCGGTGCAAACGGAAGTGACGAGGCTGAATTTTATCTCGCGCTAAATCCGGGAGAACCGGTGAAACCTTTGGGAAATATTGCTTCAGGAGGAGAACTTTCCCGCATTATGCTTGCTGTTAAAACAGTTCTTGCAGATACGGAAGATACACCGACTTTGATCTTTGATGAGATTGATGCCGGAATATCGGGGATCACGGCAGCAAAAGTCGGCGAAAAATTGAAACTGATCGGAAGAAGCAGACAAGTACTTTGTATTACTCATCTGCCTCAGATTGCGGCAGTGGCAGACAGTCATTTTTTAATTGAAAAGTCTGCGGAAAATGAAAGTGTAAAAACACGGATCCGTTTATTAAATGAAGAAGATTCCGTGAAGGAGCTGGCTCGTATTTTAGGTGGAGATAAGATTACGCCAAGTATTACGAAGAGCGCCCGTGAAATGAAAGAAATGGCAAAGAGTGAAATATAATACTGGAGTGGAAAAGAAAGAAACCACATATACTAGAAACGGATGCAAGAAAGTATCCGTTTCTTTTTTTGCAATGGCGACGAGCCAAAGTCCGGGCTTGCCCGAGATTTTGGCGGCCGCTTACAATCCCGGAATGTGCCTTTTGGAACTTCCGGTGATTACAGATACTAGAGAAAGGGTGTGGAACGATTGAAAAAACAAAAGTATATGGCTGCCGGATTCTGTCTTTTCCTATCTCTCTTCTTTGCATGTGCATCTGTGCTGCAGTATAAAATGAATCACGTAAAAGAGCCGGTTTTAACAGATGCAGGCATTCAGACAATGAAAAATAATACGGTGCTTGTGGGTGGTATGCCGATAGGGATTTACATGGAGACCGATGGGGTTATGGTTCTGAATACGGAACAGATTGCAGGAGCAGACGGGAAAGAACACGAACCGGCAAAGGGGATTGTCAGATCAGGCGATTATATTACTGCAGTCGATCATTGTGAGATTGGCGGAAAGAAAGAGCTGCTTGATGCAGTCGGAAAACTGGACGGAACTCCTGTAATCCTGACTGTCAGGCGTGACGGAGAGATGATGGATCTGAAAGTGAGTCCGGTTGAATATGAAGCCGGAGAATATCGACTTGGTATATGGGTGAGGGATAATGTGCAGGGGCTTGGAACGGTTACATTTCTGACAGATCAAAGTCGTTTCGGGGCATTGGGACATGGAATCCATGATGCGGATACAAACGATCTTATGTCCATTGACGAAGGAAATGTATATCGAACGAGTATTAGAGATATTACAAAAGGGCAAAGCGGAGCGCCAGGCAGTATGGAAGGAATGATTATATATAATCCGTATAACATTTTGGGAACGATTGATAAGAACACAGAGGCGGGAATTTATGGAACAATCGACAAAATCGATGAACTTTTTAAAGATCAGACAGCAATCGAGACTGCGTCAAAGGAAGAAATTGTAACAGGACCTGCGACGATGCGATGTTTTGTCGATAATGAGATCAGAGATTTTGATATCGAGATCACTCAAATCGACATAATGTCTCCGGAAATCAATAAAGGACTTGTGATTCAGGTCATTGACGAAGAACTTCTGGACAAAACAGGAGGGATTATTCAGGGAATGAGTGGAAGTCCGATCATCCAAAACGGGAAATTGATCGGAGCAGTAACCCACGTTTTCGTACAAGACTCGACAAAAGGTTACGGAATATTCATAGAAAACATGCTAAAACAGATAAATTAGTCAAAAACGTGTGGATATATGTCGAATTGTTACTACAAGATTCGCTTGATTATGCAAATTGGCACAGATATAATAAGCGAGTGGCGTTTTTAAGGGAGGTCTTAAACTAAAGGAGAGACGAGAATGGAGCATTTGAGTGTGGCGATCGCTGACGACAACCAGAGAATTCTAGATATGCTTGACGACATCATTCGGACGGATAAGGAACTGGATCTCGTCGGAAAAGCGAAAAATGGAGAAGAGATGTGTCAGATCATAAAGGAAAGACAACCGGATGTTGTCCTGCTTGATCTGATCATGCCGAAAATGGATGGATTGACAGTGATGGAGCATGTGAATAAAGAGCAGTTTGTCGAAAAGAGACCATATTTTATCGTGCTTACCGCAGTCGGACAGGAAAAGATTACAGAAGATGCCTTCAATAAAGGTGCAAATTACTATATTATGAAACCGTTCAATCACACGATTTTATTGGATCGGATCAAATCAATCAGAAAAAAACCTGCGGTTTGCGAGAAGAAAAATGAGGAGAATCTGAAGGGAGTTTCTTTTGGACAGGAAAGTCTGGAAAGCAGAGTGACAAATATGCTCCATGAAATCGGAATTCCGGCACATATCAAAGGCTATCATTATTTGAGGGATGCGATTATGATGGCAGTAAATGACATGGATGTATTAAACGCGATTACAAAAATTTTGTATCCGACAGTTGCAAAAAAATACCGGACAACGTCAAGCCGTGTGGAAAGGGCAATCCGCCATGCGATTGAAGTGGCGTGGAGTCGTGGCAAATTAGATACTTTGGATGAACTTTTTGGGTATACGGTAAGTACCGGAAAGGGGAAACCGACGAATTCAGAGTTCATTGCCCTGATTGCAGATACAATTCAGCTTGAATACAGGCATAAAAACTAGGAAAGACCTTTTCTTTGTGCATAGAATGGGGTATAATAACAATTAACAGAATTCTTTCCGGGAATTTATGTAAAGAATGGGAGGATCAGGATATGAAGAATATTTTGTTTGCTGCATCGGAATGTGTACCGTTTATCAAAACAGGAGGACTGGCAGATGTTGTCGGTTCCCTTCCGAAAGATTTTGATAAGGAAAAATATGATGTTCGTGTTGTTATTCCGAATTATATGTGCATGAAGCAGGAGTGGAAAGAGAAGTTAGAGTATGTCACCCACTTTTATATGGATATTGCGGGCCAGGACAGATATGTCGGCGTACTGAAGACTGAATTGAATGGCATTACATTTTATTTTATCGACAATGAATATTATTTCAGCGGATTTGCTCCTTATGATGGAGATCCGAAATGGAATATCGAGAAATTTGCATTCTTTTCAAAAGCAGTGCTGAGTATCCTTCCGGTGATCGATTTCCGGCCGGAATTGATTCATTGTCATGACTGGCAGACGGGACTGATACCGGTATATCTTGACAATTTCAGATATCTTGGAGAATACTATCGCGGAATTAAGACTGTGATGACGATCCATAATCTGAAATTCCAGGGAGTATGGGATACAAAAGCAGTCCAGGGAATTACAGGTCTTCCGGAGTATTATTTTGTGCCGGATAAGATGGAAGCATATAAAGATGCGAACTTGCTGAAAGGCGGTATCGTATATGCTGATAAAGTAACGACGGTAAGTAACAGTTACGCAGAGGAGATCAAGACGCCGTTTTACGGGGAAGGACTTGACGGTTTGATGTCTGCAAGGGCTAACGATCTTTGCGGTATTGTCAACGGGCTGGATTATACGGATTGGAATCCGGCTTCAGACCCTCGTATCGCCAAGAATTTCTCTATTGAAGATTTCAGAAAAAATAAAGTGCTGAACAAGAAGGCGCTGCAGGAAGAACTTGGTTTAGAGAGAGATACAAAAACAATGATGATCGGAATGATTTCGCGTCTTACGGATCAGAAAGGGTTTGATCTTGTTGATTATGTGATGGATGAACTCTGTCAGGATGCGGTTCAGATCGTTGTACTCGGAACAGGTGATGTGAAATATGAGAATATGTTCCGTCATTTTGCATGGAAATATTCAGGAAAAGTATCGGCAAATATCTTTTACTCGGATGAACTCTCTCATAAGATCTATGCTTCCTGTGATGCATTCCTTATGCCGTCCTTGTTCGAACCATGCGGATTAAGTCAGCTTATGAGTTTGCGTTACGGTACAATTCCGATCGTTCGTGAGACCGGAGGACTTAGAGATACAGTTGAGGCATATAATGAGTTTGAGAAGACAGGAACAGGATTCAGTTTCAGCAATTACAATGCACATGAGATGCTGAATACAGTTCGTTATGCGGAAAGAATTTATTACGATAGAAAACGTGATTGGAATAAGATTGTAGAACGTGCGATGAGCAGAGATTTTTCGTGGAAGAATTCAGCAGGACAATATCAGGAATTATATAAGAGTCTGATCGGGGAATAAGAAACGAAAGTGTCAAATGATACATAAAAACACAAGGCGGATATCAGTTTCCGTCTTGTGTTTTTTTGTATAAACAATACTTGACAGGAAAAGCGTTTTAGAGGATAATCTTACCTAAAAAAATATCGCTGAAGATGAAGAATCTACTTATCCATGCGACAGAAAAAAGTCAGGAGAGAGACAGATGAAGATTATAGACAGATTAAAAGAAGACAAAATTCATATTTCGTTTGAAGTGTTTCCGCCGAAGACAGATGCAGGTTTTGAGAAAGTGATCGCGGCGACAGACGCTATGGCGAAGCTGAACCCAGCATTTATCAGCGTGACATATGGAGCAGGCGGCGGTACAAGTAAAAATACAGCAAAAATTGCATCTCATATCAAAGAGGATCTCGGAGTGCTTAGTCTTGCCCATCTGACATGTGCGTCTTCGACGATAGAAGAAGTAAGGGCAGTGATTGAGAATCTGAAAGAAAGCGGGATTGAAAATATCCTTGCCCTTCGCGGTGATATTCCGAAGGGAATGGAATTTCCGAACGGGGATCGTTTCCGATATGCATATGAGCTGATTGAAGAGATACGCAGGCACGGAGATTTCTGTATCGGAGCTGCATGTTATCCGGAAGGGCATGTAGAAAATGAACATAAAACAGAAGATATCAAATATTTAAAACAGAAAGTAGACAGCGGAGTTGATTTCCTTACGACGCAGATGTTTTTTGACAATGATATTCATTATAACTTTTTATATCGGATCAGGGAAGCGGGGATCACGGTTCCGGTACTTCCGGGAATTATGCCGATGACGAGTGCGAAACAGATGAAGAGAAGTCAGGAATTGTCAGGAACAGTATTTCCAAGAAGATTTTTGGCTCTGCTGGATCGTTTTGGAAGTTCTCCGGCGGCAATGGAACAGGCGGGAATCGCATATGCAACGGATCAGATCATTGATCTTCTTTCAAACGGTGTGAATAATATTCATATTTATACGATGAATAAACCGCATGTTGCGGCTGCAATCATGAACAATTTATCTGAGATTATAAAGGCATAGGTGTCGGGATGGAAAAAAGGTTTCAGGAAGCTGTTCGTTATTTAGGTTATGGAAGAAACGCAGTGGATGAAAGGACACACGAACTTATAGAAAAGGGTTTTGAAGATTTGGAAAAAGCTGCAAAATTTCGCTTTGTCAGCCGTATTTTTGAACTGGAACGTATTGATGATGAAAACGTTAGGATAGGAACGTTGTCAGTAAAGAGCAAAAGTCTTGCGAGAAATTTGAACCAATGTGAAAAAATCGTTCTCTTCGGGGCGACGCTTGGGACGGGAACAGATCGGCTGATCGCGCGGACATCTCTTACAGACATGGCGCAGGCTGTTGTGCTTCAGGCGTGTGCTGCGGCGATGCTGGAGGAACGATGTGATGAAAAGCAGCTGGAGATAGGAACAGAACTGGAAGAACAAGGTCTTTATTTGCGGCCGAGATTTAGTCCGGGTTATGGAGATTTTGATATCGGTTATCAGAAACCGCTTATGCAGATGTTGGACTGTGCGAAAACTATCGGACTTACAATGACTGACAGTTTTATGATGACGCCGACAAAGTCTGTTACTGCGGTGATCGGGGCAAGCCGGATAAAAGAAAGGTGTCCTCTTGCGGGATGTGAAGTCTGCAAGAAAACAGATTGTATTTACAGACGCTGATGTTCAGTATAAGAATGGGAAAGCGGAGAGGGAAAGGAGAAACAGATGATCAGACAACGACTTGGAAAAGAACTTCTCTTTTTTGACGGGGGAATGGGAACACTTCTGCAGGAAAAAGGACTTGCGCCCGGGGAATTGCCGGAGACATGGAATCTGACACATCCGCAGGAAATATGTGAGATACACAGGCGGTATATTGAATCCGGAAGCGAGATTATCCTGACAAATACGTTTGGTGCCAATGCGCTGAAGTTTCATGATGATTCCTGTTCTTTGGAAGAGATTATAAATGCAGCGGTAAGTCATGTGAAGACGGCAGAACAGGAGGCTCATTTAAAAACGGGAGAAAGACGTAAAATATATACTGCACTTGATGTCGGCCCTACAGGAAAATTGCTCAAACCGATGGGGGATCTGGAATTTGAGACAGCATATGAAGCGTTCAAAGAAGTGATGATTCTCGGCGAAAAGGCGGGAGCAGACTTGATTCACATAGAGACAATGAGCGACACATATGAATTAAAAGCGGCTGTTTTGGCAGCAAAGGAGAATACGGATTTACCGGTGTTTGCGACGGCGATATTTGATGAGAGACGGAAACTTCTGACCGGGGCGGATGTTTCGTCTGTCGTTGCGCTTTTGGAAGGTCTTGGCGTTGATGCGCTTGGAATTAACTGCGGGATGGGGCCGAAGCAGATGTTCCCGGTGCTGGAAGAGATTATGAAGTATTCGTCGGTTCCGGTTATTGTAAAACCGAATGCAGGTCTTCCGAAACAGAGAGATGGGAAGACTTATTATGATGTGTCAGAAGATGAGTTTGCAGCATATATGGAACAGATCGTACAGATGGGGGCATGTGTGATCGGAGGCTGCTGCGGAACAACTCCGGAACATATTCGCGCAATGAAGGAAAGATGCAAAAATGCAGAGTTTGTTCCGGTAACGGAAAAAGAATTTACGGTTGTTTCTTCTTATGGACAAAGTGTCATTCTTGGAGAAGGTTCGAAAATTATCGGGGAACGGATCAATCCAACCGGGAAAAAGAGATTTAAACAGGCATTGAAAGAACATGATCTGGATTATATTTTGAGGGAAGGGATCGTGCAGCAGGATCAGGGAGCCCATATTCTCGATGTGAATGTCGGATTGCCGGATATTGATGAACCGGCGCTTATGGGAGAAGTGATCCAGGAACTGCAAAGTGTCGTGAATCTTCCTCTTCAAATCGATACGGTTGATACGGAGGCGATGGAAAAAGCGCTTCGTATTTATAACGGGAAGGCGATGGTTAACTCTGTAAGCGGAAAGATGGATTCAATGAAAAAGGTATTTCCGCTTGTGAAAAAATATGGCGGAGTTGTTATCGGACTGACACTTGATGAAAACGGAATTCCTGCAGATGCAGACGGACGTATAAAGATTGCAGAAAAAATCATTCGGACAGCAGCAGAATATGGCATTAAAAAGAAAGATCTCGTAATCGACGCGCTTGCGATGACAATCAGTTCCGAACCGGAAGGAGCGAAAGTGACATTGGAGACACTTCGCAGATTGAGAGATGATATCGGTGTCAATACAGTTCTCGGCGTTTCTAATATCTCTTTTGGACTGCCATGCCGCCCGATTGTAAACGCTGCGTTTTATACAATGGCAATGTTTAATGGTTTGAGTGCCGGAATTATAAATCCGTCATCAGAAGATATGATGAAATCATGGTATGCATATCATGCCCTTTTGGGATTGGACAGTAATTGTGAACGCTACATTGAGAAATATGCAAATGCGGTTGTGACTTCCAGTGTAATTAAGGAATCTGCTTCTTTTGAAAACGGACAAGGCTCAGGCAGAATTGGTCAAAAGGGAAATAGTGGAAACGGCACAAATCTTACGCTTCAGGAGGCAATCGAAAAAGGTCTGAAAGAGGATGCTGGAAAGATCACAACAACCCTTGTAGAAACTAATGCGCCGCTTGCAATTATTAATGAAGAATTGATTCCGGCATTAAATCACGTCGGAGATGGTTTTGAAAAAGGAACTGTTTTTCTTCCGCAGCTTCTGATGAGTGCTGAAGCAGCGAAGTGCGCGTTTGCGGTTCTAAAAGAAAAGATGGAAAAAAGCGGCGAAGTCAGAGAGAAAAAAGGTACGGTTATATTGGCAACCGTAAAAGGGGATATTCATGATATCGGGAAAAACATCGTGAAAGTTCTTTTAGAAAATTACAGTTTTGATGTGATTGATCTGGGGAAAGACGTACCGCCTGAAAAAATAGTAGAAACTGCGTGTGAAAAGCAAGTACACCTTGTAGGATTAAGCGCACTTATGACAACGACTGTTGTCAGTATGGAAGAGACGATCAGAATGCTTCGGGAAAGAAAGCCGGACTGTAAAGTTATGGTCGGAGGAGCTGTGTTGAATCAGGAATATGCAGATATGATCGGAGCAGATTTTTATGGAAAAGACGCTATGCAGTCGGTTCACTACGCAGAAAAGATTTTTGATTCTCATTTGCAGAAAGATGCCTGAAAGAAAAGAAATTCCGTTGTTGACAACAATTTCGCAAACAGATATATTTAAAGAAGCAGGACGGATAAAATCCGTCGGTTCGATTTAATATAACAGGAGGTAAGAGTAAATGCAGATGATGAGAGGATTACATACTCCGGTGCGGGCGATCCGAAGAAGAGTATTTAAGGAAGTGGCGGAACTTGGATTTAAAGCGGATGCCGATACGCTTCTTGCGGATATGGAGGCGATTCCGTACGCAATCGTAAATGAAGACGCAGAGAAATACAGAGAGAGCGTTTATCGCGCCAGAGCGATTGTTAGAGAACGCCTTCGTTTGGCAATGGGACTTTCTCTTCGTCCCGAGAACAAACCGGTTCATCTGACAGCAGGGGTAGAGGCAAGCAATATTTCAGAGAAGTATTATGAACCGCCGCTGATGCAGGTTGTACCGTCGGCATGTGAAAGCTGCGAGGAAAACAAATATGAAGTGAGCAATATTTGTAAGGGATGTCTGGCACATCCGTGTCAGGAAGTCTGTCCAAGAGACGCGATCTCTATGGTCAACGGACGTTCTTATATCGATCAGGATAAGTGTATTAAGTGCGGAAAATGTAAGTCTGTCTGTCCATATGACGCCATTGCAAAAAAAGAGCGTCCATGTCAGAAGGCATGCGGTGTGAATGCGATCAAATCCGACAAAGTAGGAAGAGCGTATATTGATCCTGAAAAATGTGTTTCCTGCGGTATGTGTATGGTAAGTTGTCCGTTCGGAGCGATTTCAGATAAGTCTCAGATCTTCCAGCTTGCAAGGGCATTGTCGGAAGGAGAGAATATTATTGCGGAGATTGCGCCGGCGTTTGTAGGGCAGTTCGGTGACAATATTACACCGAGAAATATCAAGGCGGCTCTCCGGGAACTGGGATTTTCGGAAGTGTATGAGGTTGCGCTTGGGGCAGATATCGGAGCAGTTGCCGAGGCCCATCATTATGTGGAAAAAGTTGTGACCGGTGAACTTCCATTTCTTTTGACGTCGTGCTGTCCTTCCTGGGCTGTGATGGCGAAGAAATTTTTCCCGGATCTGATTGATCAGATTTCACAGGAGCTTACTCCGATGGTAGCGACGGCGAGGACAATCAAGCAGAAACATCCTGATGCAAAAGTAGTTTTTATCGGACCGTGCGCCGCGAAGAAATTGGAAGCATCAAGAAGAAGTGTGAGAAGCGACGTGGATTTTGTTATTACTTTTGAGGAGCTTCAGGCAATGTTTGATGCAAAAGAGATCGATCTTACAGAATATGAAGCAGAATCTTCTTTCCACGATGCAACCGGAGCCGGAAGAGGATACGGATGTGCAGGCGGAGTTGCGGAAGCAATCGAAAAATGTATCAACGAATATTATCCTGATGTACAGGTGAATATTGAACATGCAGAAGGACTGGCTGAGTGTAAGAAGATACTGACGCTTGCAAAGGCAGGAAAGATGAACGGCTGTCTGATCGAGGGAATGGGCTGTCCGGGAGGATGTATTGCAGGAGCAGGAACGAATATTCCGCTTCCGAAGGCAAAGAAAAATCTTGCAGCCTTCGTGAAGAATTCAAGTAAATCAATCCCTGCAAAAGAACTGGAAGAGATCGAACTTGACTAGAGACAGAAGAAAAGCAGGATGGAGTAAATTATAATTTCTTAAAAAAGGAAAATTACGGTCAATAAAAGAAAGAAGATTGCAAAGCGGGCGTTTTTTTGGCGTCCGCTTTACAAATATATCCCTCTATGATATATTATAAAACAGGCTTTTGGAGCGAAAGAGGAGGAAAATGCAATGAAGGCATATGGAGTAAATGAACTTAGAAAAATGTTTTTAGAGTTCTTTGAGAGTAAAGGACATCTTGCAATGAAAAGTTTTTCATTGGTGCCGCACAATGATAAGAGCCTTCTGCTTATCAATTCAGGAATGGCGCCGTTAAAACCATATTTTACAGGACAGGAGATTCCGCCGAGGACACGGGTGACGACATGTCAGAAATGTATCCGTACGGGTGATATCGAGAACGTTGGAAAGACGGCGCGTCACGGTACGTTTTTTGAGATGCTTGGAAACTTCTCATTTGGAGATTATTTTAAAGAGGAAGCGATCCAGTGGACGTGGGAGTTCCTGACAGAGGTAGTTGGTCTTGATCCGGACAGATTATATCCGTCTGTGTATGAAGATGATGCAGAGGCGTTTGAAATATGGAATAAAAAGATGGGTATTCCGGCAGAGCGTATCTTTAAATTTGGAAAAGAAGATAATTTTTGGGAGCATGGTTCCGGTCCGTGCGGCCCTTGTTCCGAAGTTTATTATGACAGAGGAGAAAAGTACGGCTGCGGAAGTCCTGACTGTACGGTAGGCTGTGAGTGTGACCGTTATATGGAAATCTGGAACAATGTATTTACCCAGTTTGATAATGATGGAAATGGCAATTACAGTGAGCTGGAGCAGAAGAATATCGATACTGGAATGGGACTGGAGCGTCTGGCATCTGTCGTACAGGATGTGGATTCTATTTTTGATGTCGATACGATCAAAGCGCTTCGCGATCATGTGTGCCGTCTTGCTCAGAAAGAATATGGTCAGGAATATAATAATGACGTATCGATCCGTGTGATCACAGACCATGTCCGTTCTGTAACATTTATGATCTCAGACGGAATTATGCCGTCGAATGAAGGCAGAGGGTATGTGCTTCGCCGCCTTTTGAGAAGAGCCTGTCGTCATGGAAGACTCCTCGGTATTCATAAAGGATTCCTTCCGGAACTTGCAGAAACTGTGATCGCAGGATCAAAAGACGGTTATCCGGAACTGGAAGAGAAAAAAGAGTTTATTTTGAACGTGATTTCGAAAGAGGAAGAGCAGTTCAATAAGACGATCGATCAGGGACTTGGAATTTTGGCAGATATGATCGCTGATATGGAGAAAAGGGAAGAGAAGACATTAAACGGCGAAGATGCATTTCGGTTGTATGACACATATGGATTTCCACTTGATCTGACAAAAGAAATTTTGGAAGAAAAGGGACTTTGTGTGGATGAAGATGGATTTAAAGCTTCTATGGAAGTTCAGAGAAAGAAAGCCCGTGATGCCCGTGAAGTGACGAATTACATGGGAGCTGACGTAACAGTATATGAATCGATCGATCCGAATGTAACAAGTGAATTTGTAGGATATGACCATCTTACATGGGAGTCTGATGTGACTGTACTTACGACAGAAACAGAGATTGCAGACGCATTATCTGAAGGAGAACATGGCACGATCTTTGTCAAAGAGACACCGTTCTATGCAACAAGCGGAGGTCAGGAAGCCGATACGGGATATATCCGCACATCAGAAGGCGAGTTTAAAGTTGAAGATACGGTCAAACTGCTTGGAGGAAAGATCGGTCATGTTGGCGTTATGACGAAAGGCATGATCAAAGTCGGTGATAAAGTAACTTTGGAAGTGGATGCAAAAAAACGTGCCCTCTCGGCACGGAATCACAGCGCAACTCATCTTCTTCAAAAAGCACTTCGTACAGTGCTCGGAACTCATGTAGAACAGGCAGGATCAAGCGTAAATGAAGACAGGCTTCGTTTTGACTTTACCCATTTTTCGGCAATGACAGAGGATGAGATCGCACAGGTAGAGAAACTTGTCAACGAAAGCATTGCGAAAGCATATGATGTAGACATTAAAAACATGCCGATTGAAGAGGCGAAGAAAACAGGGGCTCAGGCGCTGTTCGGAGAAAAATACGGAGATATAGTGCGCGTTGTAAATATGGGGAATTACTCCATAGAATTTTGCGGCGGAACTCATGTAAAAAACACGTCAGAGATCATGGCATTAAAAATTATTTCAGAGACAGGCGTAGCGGCAGGTGTCCGCAGAATAGAAGCGCTGACATCAGACGGTTTGATGAAGTACTATGCGCAGACAGAAGAAAAACTGAAAAATGCGGCGGCACTTTTGAAAGCAACAGCAGATAATCTGTCGGACAAGATTCAGCACATGCTTGCAGAAAATAAAATGCTGCATAGCGAAGTTGAAAGTCTGAAAAGTAAGATCGCACAAAGTGCGGCAGGAGACGTACTGAATCAGGTGAAGGAAGTAAAAGGCACGAAACTTTTGGCGTCAGAGATTGAAGGCGTTGACATGAACGGACTTAGAGATCTTGGCGATCAGTTAAAAGAAAAATTAGGAGACGGTGTCGTTGTTCTTGCGTCAGGAAGTGACGGAAAAGTAAGTCTGATGGCTACTGCAACAGACGGAGCAATGAAGAAAGGCGCTCATGCAGGAAATCTTGTGAAAGCGATTGCGGGATGTGTCGGAGGAGGAGGAGGCGGTCGTCCGAATATGGCACAGGCAGGAGGAAAGAATCCGTCGGGAATTCAGGATGCATTGAAAAAGGCGGAAGAAGTTCTCGCAGAACAGATTAAAGAGTAGTTTTATTTTGAAGAAAATATACAAAAATATATTTTTTATAAGCTTTTATGAAGTTTTTGCGCGGAAATAGTTGACGAGAGAAAAAAATATGTTATAATCTTTGTTAGTGCAATAAAAATACCCGAACAGTCGTATTATGCACAATACAAGGCTGGAGGGGAGGTTAGGTGTGAGACTATGTCAAATGTAATCGTTAAAGAAAACGAGACGTTAGATAGCGCTTTACGCAGATTCAAAAGAAACTGTGCGAAAGCTGGTATTCAGCAGGAGATCCGCAAAAGGGAGCACTATGAAAAACCAAGCGTAAGACGTAAGAAAAAATCTGAAGCTGCTAGAAAACGTAAATATAATTAATAAGTGCACTTAAACAGGATGCCTTTTGGCATCCTGTTTTTCGTAATGGAAAAAGGAGCATATCGGAAGAGAAACGAAAAAGAAATACATTTAAGGGAAAATGAATAAATTGAGATTGACTTCTTTCAAAAAACCTCGTGTATGGTAAAAAAAGCGTAAAAAATTGAAATTTTTCGTTGACAATCTTTCATTTTCCTTTTAAAATGTACGGGTAAAGGAAATGTCCGACAGAGGACATATTCTTAAATTTATTCAGGAGGTAATTTAAGATGTCATACGTTGATGAGGTAATTGATTTAGTTGTAAAGAAAAACCCGGCAGAACCGGAATTCCATCAGGCAGTAAAAGAGGTTCTTGAGTCTCTGCGCGTTGTGATTGAGGCAAACGAGGAGAAGTTCCGTAAAGAAGCGCTTCTTGAAAGACTTGTTGAGCCTGAGAGACAGTTTAAATTCCGTGTTCCGTGGGTAGATGATAACGGACAGGTGCAGGTCAACACAGGATACCGCGTACAGTTCAACAGTGCGATCGGACCATATAAAGGCGGTCTTCGTCTTCATCCTTCAGTAAATCTTGGTATCATCAAATTTCTCGGATTTGAGCAGATCTTTAAAAACTCCCTTACAGGACTTCCAATCGGAGGCGGTAAAGGCGGTTCGGATTTTGATCCGAAGGGAAAATCAGACAGAGAAGTTATGGCATTTTGTCAGAGCTTTATGACAGAGCTTTGTAAATATATCGGTGCAGATACAGACGTTCCGGCAGGAGACATCGGAACTGGAGCAAGAGAGATCGGATACATGTTCGGTCAGTATAAGAGAATCCGTGGCGTTTATGAAGGTGTTCTTACAGGAAAAGGCTTAAGCTACGGCGGATCTCTTGCAAGAAAAGAAGCGACAGGATACGGACTTCTGTACCTGACACAGGAAATGCTTAAGATCAATGGAAAAGAACTGGCAGGAAAGACAGTTGCAGTTTCAGGTTCAGGTAATGTTGCAATCTATGCAACAGAAAAAGCGCAGGAACTTGGTGCAAAAGTTGTGACAGTCAGTGACTCTACAGGCTGGGTATATGATCCGGAAGGAATTGATCTTAACGCTTTGAAAGAAATTAAAGAAGTAAATCGTGCAAGATTGACAGAATATAAGAAATATCGTCCGAATTCTGAATATCATGAAGGAAGAGGCGTATGGTCTGTGAAAGTGGATATTGCACTTCCTTGTGCAACACAGAACGAGCTTCATCTTGAAGATGCAAAAATGCTTGTTGCAAACGGATGTATGGCAGTTGCAGAAGGCGCAAATATGCCGACTACAATGGAAGCTACAGAATATCTGCAGGAGAACGGCGTACTCTTTGCACCTGGAAAAGCAGCAAATGCAGGCGGTGTTGCAACATCTGCTCTCGAGATGTCTCAGAACAGCGAGCGTTTGAGCTGGACATTTGAGGAAGTAGATACAAAACTTCAGTCAATCATGGTTAATATTTGTCATAATATGGCGGATGCAGCTGAAAGATACGGATTTAAAGGCAACTATGTAGTGGGAGCCAATATTGCCGGATTTGAAAAAGTTGCAGATGCAATGACAGCGCAGGGCGTATGCTGATTTAGAAGCAATGTTTGTTGCTTTAACAGTTTATGAAAAAAATGTTAATTTTTGAAAAGGCGTTGACACATACTTCCATTTCCTATATTATTACTATTTAATAAAAGGGAGTAACTGGCGCTTGTGAAAGCGTTTGCGATGTCGTCAGTACGATGCATAAGCATCCGTATCGTGATTAAACAGTGAGACTTTTATTGCATTACATTATCGGTGTGCAATAGGAGTCTCTTTTTTATTCTATAGGAAATGATTTTCTTATACGATAGAAAAGCTCCGCATAGGATGCGCACTCATATAATCTCAAGGAGGAAAACAGATGAAAACATTTTATCAAATGTCCGGTGAGGACACGATGAAGCAGTTGAATGGATCTGCGGAACCGCTGACTGAATCACAAGTCAAAGAGCATCAGGAAAAATATGGACGAAACGAACTGGTAGAAGGGAAGAAAAAAACGGTATTCCAAATTTTTCTTGAACAGTATAAAGACTTTCTCGTTATAATTTTGATCATTGCTGCGATTGCATCAGGATTTATGGGTGACGTGGAAAGTACGGCAGTTATTTTGATCGTAATTACAATGAATGCGATTCTCGGAACAGTTCAGACAGTAAAAGCAGAGCAGTCTCTTGCCAGTTTGAAGAAACTTTCGGGTCCGGAAGCAAAAGTTTTGAGAAACGGAAATGTGATTCCGATTCCGTCTTCCGAAGTGACAGTCGGAGATATCGTGATGTTGGACGCAGGAGATTATATTCCTGCCGACGGCCGCCTTCTTGAAAGCGCCAGCCTGAAAGTAGACGAGAGCGCTTTGACCGGAGAAAGTCTTGGAGTGGAAAAAACAGTAGAGATTATAAAGGAAGAGGAAGTTCCGCTTGGTGACAGATTGAATATGGTTTATTCAGGAAGTTTTGTCACATACGGACGAGGTTCTTTTGTTGTAACCGGAATCGGAATGGAAACAGAAGTCGGAAAAATTGCAAGTCTGTTAAAAACAACTTCTGAGAAGAAAACGCCGCTGCAGATCAATTTGGATCAGTTCGGTCAGAAACTTTCTATCTTAATCCTTGTGTTCTGCGGTATCCTGTTTGGAATTAATATTCTTCGAGGAGATGAGATCGGAGATGCCTTTCTGTTTGCAGTAGCTCTTGCAGTGGCGGCAATTCCGGAGGCTCTTAGTTCAATCGTTACGATCGTACTTTCTTTCGGTACGCAGAAAATGGCAAAAGAACATGCGATCATGCGTAAACTCCAGGCAGTGGAAGGACTTGGAAGTGTATCGATTATCTGTTCTGATAAGACAGGAACGCTGACACAGAACAAAATGACAGTTGAAGATTACTATGTTGATGGTCTTTGCATCAAAGCAGAGAATATTGATTTAAACGATCCGTCACAGAGCAGATTGCTGATTGGAAGTATGCTCTGTAATGATTCGAAAAATACAGACGGTGTAGAGATTGGAGATCCGACAGAGACGGCTCTGATCAATTTGGGAAGTAAACTTGGACTTGATCCGGAAGTGGTAAGGACAAAATACCCGCGTGAGAGTGAAAATCCTTTTGACAGCGATCGCAAACTGATGTCAACAAAGCATACGATTGACGGTGTTCCGCTCATGATCGTCAAAGGTGCTGTAGATGTATTGCTGAACCGTATGGATCAGATACAGATCGGTTCGGGAGTACGTCCGATAACGGAGCAGGATAAAAGAAACATTGAAGAACAAAATCAGGCATTTTCAAGACAGGGATTGCGTGTCCTTGCATTTGCATATAAAATAGTATCAGATGAATTAGAATTAACGTTAGAAGATGAAAACAATCTTACATTTATGGGATTGATCGCGATGATGGATCCGCCGCGTGAAGAGTCTAAGGCTGCCGTAGCTGAATGTAAGAAAGCGGGCATTCGTCCGATTATGATCACGGGAGATCATAAAGTGACGGCTGCGGCGATTGCAAAGAGAATCGGTATTTTGGAAGACGAATCTGAGGCTTGTGAAGGCGCTGAGATCGATAAGCTTTCAGATGAAGAACTGAAAGATTTCGTAGAAGGAATTTCAGTATATGCTCGTGTTTCACCGGAACATAAGATCCGCATTGTCCGCGCATGGCAGGAGAAAGGCAATATCGTATCTATGACAGGAGACGGGGTGAACGATGCTCCGGCATTGAAACAGGCGGATATCGGTGTTGCAATGGGAATTACAGGAAGCGAAGTTTCCAAAGATGCTGCGGCAATGGTACTGACAGACGATAACTTTGCAACGATTGTAAAAGCAGTAGAAAACGGAAGAAATATTTATCGGAATATTAAAAACTCGATTCAGTTTCTTCTTTCAGGCAACTTCGGCGCGATTCTTGCAGTACTGTATGCTTCGATCGCAGGTCTTCCGGTTCCGTTTGCACCGGTACATCTGTTGTTTATCAACTTGTTGACAGACAGCCTTCCGGCAATCGCTCTCGGACTCGAACCTCATTCAAAAGAAGTGATGGAAGAAAAACCCCGCCCGATGAACGAGTCGATTCTAACAAAGAGTTTTATGCTTAAGATCGGAACGGAAGGGTTGTCTATCGGAATTACAACGATGATTGCATTTTTGATCGGATATAAAGGCGGTAATGCGCTGCTTGGAAGTACAATGGCGTTCGCAACACTTTGCTCAGCAAGACTGTTCCACGGATTTAACTGTAAGTCAGACAGACCGGTTGTATTTTCAAGGAAACTGTTCAACAATATTTACTTGATCGGAGCCTTTCTTTTAGGACTTGCGTTAGTGACAATGGTTGTTATGATTCCGGGACTTCACAGTATTTTCAAGGTGCAGACTTTGAATTTGACGCAGCTTTTGATCGTGTATGGTCTTGCGGCAGTGAATATTCCGATCATTCAGATTTTAAAAGCAATCCGTCTGGCGCTTAAGAAGAAAGAAAAATAAATTTTATTTTCAAAAAGAAGCAGAGGGATACAGACAGGAGGATTATTATGAAACAAGTACAAAAACCAAGAAAGCCGCTGATTGTGTATTATCTGATTGCGCTGGCAGTGCTGATTCTTTTTAACTCCTTTGTATTCCCTGCCATTGTAGGCGGTAATGTAAAGGAAGTTGATTATGGTACATTTCTTACAATGGTAGAAAACAAAGAAGTATCAAAGGTACAGCTTGAAGGAGAAAGCATTTATTTCACAGATAAGAGCGAAGATTCCCAACAGTATGAAACGACAAAATTCGATGATCCGGATCTGGTAAACAGATTGGAAAAGGCAGGATGTAAATTCGGAAGAGTTGCAGACCGGCAGATGAGTCCATTTTTGAGTATGCTTTTGTCGATTGTAATTCCTATGATTCTTTTTATACTGCTCGGTCAGTTTTTGTCCCGTCAGCTTATGAAAAAGATGGGAGGAGCAGCAGGCGGAAATCAGTTTATGCAGTTCGGGAAGAGCAATGCGAAAGTATATGTGCAGTCGACAACCGGAATTACATTCAACGATGTAGCAGGCGAAGATGAGGCAAAAGAACTTTTGACAGAGATCGTTGACTTCCTTCATAATCCGCAGAAATATCAGGAGATCGGCGCTGTATGTCCGAAAGGGGCGCTTCTTGTAGGACCTCCGGGAACAGGAAAAACTCTCCTTGCAAAGGCGGTTGCAGGAGAAGCAGGCGTTCCGTTTTTCTCTATTTCAGGATCGGAATTTGTGGAGATGTTTGTCGGTATGGGAGCATCGAAAGTGCGTGATCTGTTCAAACAGGCAAATGAAAAAGCGCCTTGTATTGTATTTATCGATGAGATCGATACGATCGGAAAGAAACGAGACAGTCACGGAATGGCGGGAAATGATGAACGAGAGCAGACACTCAATCAGCTTCTTACAGAAATGGATGGATTCGATGCGTCCAAAGGCGTTGTCATACTTGCGGCGACAAACCGTCCGGACACGTTAGATCCGGCTCTCCTGCGTCCCGGACGTTTTGATCGGAGAATTCCGGTAGAACTTCCTGACCTTAAGGGACGAGAAGAAATCCTGAAAGTACATGCCAGAAAGATCAAGCTTGGCGACAATGTTGACTTTAACGCTATTGCGAGAGCAGCATCAGGCGCATCGGGCGCAGAACTGGCAAATATGGTAAACGAAGCGGCGCTTCGTGCAGTTCGTGAAAACAGAAAATTTGTCGTTCAATCGGATCTTGAAGAAAGTATTGAGGTCGTGATCGCAGGATATCAGAAGAAAAACCGTGTTCTTTCCACAAAAGAAAAACTGATCGTTGCATATCATGAAATCGGGCATGCTCTTGTAGCGGCGCTGCAGACTCATTCCGCTCCGGTTACAAAGATTACCATTATCCCAAGAACTTCCGGTGCGCTTGGTTATACGATGCAGGTGGAAGAAGAGGAACGAAATCTGATGACGCAGGAAGAACTCACGAATAAGATCGCTACATTGACGGGCGGAAGATGTGCGGAAGAGCTTGTATTCGGATCAGTGACAACAGGCGCGTCAAACGATATCGAACAGGCAACGAAACTTGCGCGGGCGATGATCACCAGATACGGAATGAGTGAACGATTCGGTATGGTTGCTCTGGAAACACAGTCAAATCCATATCTTGGAGGCGACAGCAGTTTGAGCTGTTCACCGGAGACAGCGACAGCTATTGACGATATGGTTGTAGATGTGGTAAAACAGTCTTATGAGAAGGCGCGAAAACTGCTGAATGATCATCAGGGAAAACTACATGAACTTGCAAAGTACCTGTATGAGAAAGAAACGATCACCGGAGATGAGTTCATGAGGATATTATCCCAGAAAGAACTCGGATCAGAGGAAGAGTCATAAAAATAAAAAAAACTGCAGGCGATAGCGTCGCTGTACAGAAAGCTCCATTTATGGTCTGTACATCGGCGCTACCCTTGTACATGGCACAGGACAGGGCGCAGAGGAAACAGCGGAAAATGGCGGCACGAAAGAAGAGACAGAGGTGAAAAGCTGTATGGCAAGAAGAAAACAAGTGCACAGTGAGGAAAAAAAGGAACGGAAGATTCCGACAACACGATATAATCCCGATTATAAAAAGGGACTGACGAGTCAGCAGGTTCAAGAACATCGGCTGCACGGGTGGACGAACAAAGCGGTAGAACCACCTTCAAAGACAACGAAGGAAATTATTCATGAAAATGTATTTACTTATTTTAACTTGATCTTTGTCGTGCTTGCCGTATTGCTTTGTCTTGTAGGATCGTTCAGAGATCTGACCTTTCTTCCTGTAATTATTGCAAATACGCTGATTGGAATTGTTCAGGAAATAAGGGCAAAACAGGTGCTTGATAAACTGACGATGTTGAATGCGCCCCGTGCTTCGGTTGTTCGTGATGGAAAAAGAACTATGATCAACGCAGAGGAACTTGTCATCGACGATATTGTGGTTTTTAAAGCCGGAGATCAGGTATGTGCCGATGCGGAAGTTTCGGCAGGAGAAGTTCAGGTAAATGAATCGTTGCTGACCGGTGAATCTGATGAGATCACGAAACGCAAAGGTGACAAATTGATGTCCGGAAGTTTTATTGTATCAGGACAGTGTCATGCGCGGCTGGATAAAGTCGGGGAGGATTCCTATATATCGAAACTGACCTTACAGGCAAAGGCCATGCAGTCCAAAGAACAGTCGGAAATGATCCGTTCTCTTGATAAACTTGTCAAATGTGTCGGTGTGGCGATCATTCCAATCGGAATTGTTCTTTTTTCACAGGCGTTTTTTATTCAACACGACGGATTTCGGGAAAGTGTGACGTCTATGATCGCGGCGGTGATCGGAATGATACCGGAAGGTTTGTACCTGCTTGCAAGTGTTGCGCTTGCCGTAAGTTCTATTAGATTAGCGCAGAAAAAAGTACTTTTGCATGACATGAAATGTATTGAAACGCTCGCTCGTGTAGATGTGTTGTGTGTTGACAAGACAGGAACGATTACAGAGAATACAATGAAAGTTCAAAAATTAGTCCAGACTGACGAATACGATGAGGAAGAAAATGGAGATTTATCTTTGCTTGTCGGAGATTTTGCGGCGGCTATGACAAAAGATAATATTACGATGGCAGCGTTGAAAGAGTATTTTACAAAAGCATCGGGGAAGAATGTTTTGTCAAAAACCGGATTTTCCTCTGCTACAAAATACAGCAGTGTTACATTTGAAGACGGTGCTTATGTGCTTGGAGCGCCGGAATTTGTTTTGAAAGAAAAATATGATGACTATGCGGAAGAGATTACAGAATATGCGTCTACAGGAGCGAGGGTTCTTGCATTTGGAATTTACGATGAAGAGATCGACGGAAAAGCTCTGACTCACGGTATTATTCCATTTGGCTTTGTTTTACTGGCAAACCCGATCCGGGAAGCTGCAAAAGAGACTTTTGAATATTTTGCAGAACAGGGCGTGGAAGTAAAAGTCATTTCCGGAGATAATCCTGTTACTGTTTCGAATGTCGCAAAGCAGGCAGGAATTAAGCATGCAGACCGCTATGTGGACGCGTCAGAATTTGAAGATGAGCAGTCAATGCGAAAAGCACTTCTCAATAATACGGTTTTTGGACGGGTTACGCCAAATCAGAAGCGGAAGTTTGTCCGTATTTTGAAAGAAGCGGGACATACGGTCGCAATGACCGGAGACGGAGTAAATGATGTGCTTGCGCTCAAAGATGCAGACTGCAGCATTGCCATGGCATCAGGAAGCGACGCAGCGGCGCAGGCGTCTCAGCTTGTATTGCTGGAATCAGATTTTTCTTGTATGCCGCAGGTTGTGCTGGAAGGAAGAAGGGTTGTCAATAATATTCAGAGATCGGCAAGTTTATTCCTTGTGAAAAATATCTTTTCATTTTTGTTGAGTGTTGCTTCGGTTGTATTTATGTTTACTTATCCTTTGGAACCGTCACAAGTTTCTTTGATCAGTATGTTTACGATCGGTGTTCCTGCATTTTTCCTTGCACTTGAACCGAATAAAAATATGATCAAAGGGCGTTTTCTTACAAATGTCTTGTTGAAAGCTCTTCCGGCGGCTCTGACGGATGCTCTTGCAGTTGCAGCTCTTGTGATATTTGGAAGGACGTTTGGCGTAAATTCGACTGACATATCGACAGCGGCAACGATGCTTTTGGCAATCGTAGGATTTATGATCCTGTATAAGATCAGTGCTCCGATGAATAAAATACGGTTCGGAATTGTCGGAGGATGTATTGCAGGATTATTGTTCTGCAGCATTTTCCTGAAAGACCTGTTTGCTATTACAAGTATGACAAAAGAATGTATTATGCTTTTTGTAGTATTTGCGATTGCGACTGAACCGGTGCTTCGCTATTTAACGACACTTGTGGAGAAAGTAAAGTTTTATTATTTAAAACTTCGGGGAAAAGATCTTTCTTCGGATGAAGTGTGATAAGAGGAATGAATTCGATAAAAGCAGAATAGAAATATATGAAATAAAAATCGGCGGAAAAAAGAAAAAAGGAAAAAGGAGAAAAGAAAAATGGCAGATCAATTAAAGGTTTTGATTTTAAATGGAAGTCCGAGGACAGAAGGCAATACGACGATGGCAATCCATGAAATGGAACATATTTTTGAAGAGA
The DNA here is from genome assembly GCF_030825015.1 of Mediterraneibacter sp. NCBI lineage: Bacteria > Bacillati > Bacillota > Clostridia > Lachnospirales > Lachnospiraceae > Mediterraneibacter > Mediterraneibacter sp. The sequence goes on from NZ_JAPJQP010000001.1 coordinate 349,815, forward strand.
ATGGCGTAGAATACGAGACAATCCAAATCGGGAAAATGGATATTCGAGGGTGTGCAGCGTGTGGAACATGCTATAAAAACGGAAAATGTATGTTTGACGACATTGTAAATGAACTGGCGCCTAAATTCGAAGCGGCAGACGGAATGGTGATTGCAAGTCCGGTTTTTTATGCTTCTGCCAATGCGACACTTATTGCCTGTCTTGACCGACTGTTTTATAGTACAAAATTTGATAAGTCAATGAAGGTCGGCGCAAGTGTTGTATGTGCAAGGCGGGGAGGATGTTCCGCTACATTTGACGAGTTAAATAAATATTTTACGATTTCAGATATGCCGATCGCGTCAGGTCAGTATTGGAACTGCATCCATGGAAGAAAAGTCGGAGAAGCGGCTTTGGATGAAGAAGGTAAGCAGACAATGCGCGGAGTAGCAAGAAATATGGTCTTTCTTATGAAAAGTATCGCGCTCGGGAAAGAGGCATTCGGTCTGCCTGAAAAAGAGAAAAAAGTGTATACGAGTTTTATTAATCCGTAATCGGAAACATAGTTATTTGAAAAATAAGTTTTATGAAAGAAAAAGCTGCAGTTTAATTATGCAGCTAATGAGGATTGAATCCGGTATTGTACCGGACTCAGTCCTTTTAGTTTGCGCTTAATTCTCTTGTTATTATAATAATCTATATAGTTCTCAATCTCATCTATCAAATGTTCTACAGAATCAAAATTATGTGTACAGAACATTTCTGTTTTTAATGGAGCAAAAGTGGCATTTGCAGTTTCAAAAGAATTAAATGGTGAAAAAGCTATGAAGGAGACAGAGGAATTAGAAACTATCTTTACTTCTATATTAAACAGTGATATTATGCAGGATGAAATATTGAATCATTTAGAAACCGACAAAAACGGCAGTTTTAACATCAAAATGAATCAGAATGACGAACTTGTTCCCCGTGATTGCAGAAGCGGCTGAAAAAGGGATGGCTAGGGTTATAGCTTAAGAAATAGGAACAGGCACAACGGGAAACAAGAAGAAAAACGGGGACAGAAGAAAAAGAAAGAGGAGAAAAAAGAATGAAAAGAGAAGAGCAGCTGCTTACCGACCTTCTAACTTCTTTTATTCATAACAGAAAACTGAGTGAGAAGACAAAAAATACACTTCAAGAGATGGGAAGAGATTCTTGGGATCGACTTTTTTATCTTGCACAGATCCATACAGTAAGCGGGATTTGTTACGTTGTGTTAAAGCAGACAGAGGGATGCTCTGAAGAACGATTAAAAGTGTTTCAGAGTCAGTATCGCTTGGCGGTTACTTGTGATATTCAAAGAGAAAACGAGATGAAAGTTCTTGACGAGACGTTGGAACAGGCAGGGATACAGCATATCTTTTTTAAAGGGTGGGAACTCCGAAAGTATTATCCGATACCTGCCCTTCGAATGATGTCAGATGTTGATTTTTTAATTCATAAGGAGGATGCAAAAAGAGCGGATGCGGCTTTAAAAAAGGCCGGTTTTCACTGTACAAGTGAATCTGCAGATGTATATGTTTATGAAAAATACAGCCTTATATTAGAAATGCATCTTTGTCTTGGAAGGACTTTGGGAGATGGGAAGAATCGGGAATATGACACATGGTTTCAAGCAGCTTTTGAGGAAAGCGAATTCTTGCAGGAAAATACAGAAGGATATTTTAAACCAGAATATCATATGACACTATTAGTCTATCATATTGCGAAACATTTAAGTTCCAGCGGCGCGGGAGTTCGAATGTTTATGGATGTAGCGGTTTATTATAAAAGGATGCAGGGAAAAATCTGTGAGAAACGCCTGTGGGATATGTTAGACAGATTGCGGTTGACTGAAATAGCAAAACTTATTTTCTGGCTGTGCAGATCATGGTTTGATGTAGAGATTGAAGGGGCGCAGCAGCCGACACCGGAATTATATGACTGGTTTGCGGAATATGTATTTACAGGAGGAATTTACGGACATCAGAAACGAACGCTTGCCGATATATATACGCGCAAGGGAGTTCAGGGCAACAGAAAGGAAAGTGATTTCCATAAGAAGCTCAGAGCGTACAGAAGATACTTTTTCCCGACTGTTCATGATATGGAGGGAGCTTTTCCGATTCTGAAAAAATATCCGCTGCTTCTTCCAGCAGCATGGATCATCCGCGCAGGCAGAGGCGCTGTTTGCCGGGGAAGACAATCCGCCCGTGTGATCAGTCAGATCGGGACTCATATGGAGCAGGCAGAGAATGAGTATGAAATGCTGAAAAAGCTTGGATTATAGAATAGCATAAGAAAAAGATACAGTAACTCCCGATTATTTAAGTTGACTTAAGTTAGCAGGATTAGAATAGCAGAGACAGACAGCAAATTGATTCAAAGCGCATATGTGTAAGGAGGAAAACGATGAGGTTATTGTTGGCAGAAGATGAGAAAGCGTTATCGAAAGCTCTTACAACCATTTTGGAGCGCAGCAAATATTCTGTAGATGCCGTGTATGACGGTCAAAGTGCATTAGATTATTTAAAAATGGATAATTATGACGGAGTTATTTTGGATATTATGATGCCCAAAGTGGATGGATTGACTGTCTTGAAAAAGATACGGGAGCAGGGGAATCTGATTCCGGTCTTACTGTTGACTGCAAAATCAGAAGTTGATGATAAAGTGGAAGGCTTGGATGCAGGGGCAAATGACTATTTGGCAAAACCGTTTCATTCAAAGGAATTGTTGGCGAGAATTCGTGCAATGACAAGAACGCAGGCTGCACAGGCAGACTCGAAATTACATGTAGGAAATGTCACCCTGGACAGAGCAGCGTTTGAATTATCGACTCCTAAAGGGAGTTTTCGACTGGCAAATAAAGAGTTTCAAATGCTGGAACTTCTCATGAATAATCCCCATCAATTAATTTCTTCGGAACGTTTCCTTGAAAAAATATGGGGATATGACAGTGAAGCGGAAATTAACGTAGTGTGGGTATATATTTCTTATTTAAGGAAAAAACTTGCCGCCCTTCATGCAGATATACAGATTAAAGCGACTAGAAATGCCGGGTATTCTTTGGAGGAAATTACATGATTAGAAAGCTTCGCATAAAGCTGGTGACAGCGTCTATGGTTTCTTTGCTTTTCGTATTGCTGGTGATTGAGAGTATTGTGATCGGATTAAATTATGGCAAAATCATAAAAGATTCCGATCACATTCTTGATATATTAGCTGAGAATGCAGGAGATTTTCCACAGAAACCGCCGGATGATAAGAAGAAAGAAAAATCAATCTTTTCACCGGAACTGCCATATGAAACAAGATATTTTTCTGTTTTAATGAATAAAGAAGGAAACATTATTTTTACTGATACCGGGAAGATCGCGTCGATCCATGCCGTGGATGCGGCAGGGTATGCACAGAGAGCTTTAGAAAAACAGTATGAGAGAGGGTTTGCCGATCACTATAGGTATTTGATTTCGGATTCCGGGTCGGAAATAAGGATTATCTTTTTGGACTGCAGGAGACAGTTAGATCTGTTCCACAATCTTTTCATGACAGGATTTGGCGTTACAGCAGTAGGATTATTGGCTGTTTTTGTACTGATGGTTTATCTGTCTGCCCGTATCGTAAAGCCTTTTTCTGATAATTATGAAAAACAGAAACGTTTTATTACAGATGCCGGTCATGAATTAAAGACCCCGCTTACGATTATTGATGCAGATACAGAAATTTTGGAAATGGATTTCGGAGAAAATGAGTGGCTGAAAGATATTCGGAGTCAGACAAACAGGCTTGCGGATCTAACGAATTCTCTTGTGGTGCTGTCCAGAATGGAAGAAGGCGGGAAGAGTGAACTGACTGTGGAATTCCCACTGTCAGATTTGGTGGAAGAGGTGGTCGGAGAATTTCAGGCTCCGGCAAAAATTCAGAAGGTGACACTTACATGCTCTGTTGAACCTATGATTTCTATGAATGGAGATGAAAAGGCAATCAGAGAACTTTTAATGCTTTTGCTGGATAATGCTGTGAAATATACAAACCAGAACGGAAGGATTTCCGTTACATTAAAGAGACAGAATAAGCGAATCTATTTCTCGGTATTTAATACGACAGAATCGATATCTAAAGAACAAATTCCTTATCTGTTTGATCGATTTTATCGCACAGATAATTCAAGAAATTCCCAAACAGGAGGATATGGACTTGGACTTTCTATTGCAGCAGCCATTGCGGAGAATCATAAGGGAAAGATTACGGCTGAGACAAAAGATGAGAAATCATTGAAGATCATGGTAGTTTTTAATAATTAAAAAGAATAACGAATAATTTTCTTTCTGTAGGTTGGTGATATATACATGACCGTTTACCGATTTTTCGGTAGACGGTTTTTTTGTGCAGTGGCGACCGCTTACAATCCTGGAATGTGCCTTTTGGCACTTCCGGTGATTATGTTTATTTTAAGTTAAATTAAGGTAAGCGTTTTATAGTGATATGCGTGAAATACAGAATTAATGGAGGAATATTATGGCATATCAAATGACGTTTAAACGTTATGAACTGAAATATCTTCTTACACGGCAGCAAAAAGAGCAGATTCTTCAGGAGATGAGTTCTTACATGAAGCTGGACGACTATGGAAGAACGACAATTAGAAATATTTATTTTGATACAGATAATTTCCGGCTGATTCGTCATTCGCTGGAAAAGCCTGTATATAAAGAAAAACTTCGCATCAGAAGTTACCGGCCGGTTTGTACAAGAGATCCGGTTTATGTAGAAATCAAGAAAAAATACAAATCGGTAGTTTACAAAAGAAGGCTTCAGCTTCCCGAGGAAGAAGTGATGGAAAGTTTTGAAAATGGAACGCCTCTGCCGATCCGTTCTCAGATCGGAAAAGAAATTCAATATTTTAGAGATTATTATGAGGGACTGCATCCGTCTGTATTTCTGTCCTATGAACGAGAAGCGTACTATGCGTTAGACGGAAGCGATTTCCGGGTAACTTTCGATGAAAATATTCTTTATCGAAGGCAAGAGTTCTCTTTAGGAAGCAGCATTTACGGTATTCCGCTATTGAGTGAGGATCAGACATTGATGGAGATAAAAACTTCCGGAGGAATTCCGCTGTGGATGAGTCGGGTACTTACCGAAAATCATCTTTATAAAACATCATTTTCAAAATATGGTTCTGCTTATCAGCGTATGCTGACAGAACCGAAGCAGACAGAAGCATCAGATAAAGTGAAAACAGGGAGGATATAGAAATGGCTGATACTTTTTTTAAGGGGATTTTTGATACGGATATGACGAGTGTAATCACAGTTTCCGATTTTCTGCTATGTGTGGGATGTGCGCTTGTCATTGGAGTAGTTTTGGCAGGAACTTATATGTGTGGGACGAAATATACAAAGAGTTTTGTGGCAACTTTGGCGCTTCTTCCGGCAGTTGTCTGTGTTGTGATCATGATGGTAAATGGAAATGTAGGAACCGGAGTGGCAGTAGCCGGTGCGTTCAGTTTAGTGCGTTTTCGTTCTGTACCAGGTTCTGCAAAAGAAATCGGAGCAATCTTTCTTGCCATGTGCTCGGGACTAGTAGCAGGGATGGGATACCTGGCATATGCATTTTTGTCAGCGGTAATTCTTGGAGGAATGATGCTTCTGTATAACAGAACAGATTTCGGAACAAGAAAACATTCGGCGCGCTATAAAACATTACATATTACAATACCGGAAGATTTGGACTACAGTGGTGTGTTTGACAAAATTTTAAAAAAATATGCATCTGATTATGAGGTTGTTCAAATTAAAACAACTAATATGGGAAGTTTGTTTAAGCTTACTTATAACCTGACGTTGAAAGATGTAGGAAAGGAAAAAGAGTTTATTGACGCACTTCGATGCCGGAACGGAAATTTGGAAATTACAATTTGCAGACAGGAAACGATTATCGGTGAGTTATAGGAGGTTACAATTTGAAACAGAAAGAAGTTTTACTTTTTATCATTACAGGAGCGTTGCTGTTGTCAGGATGTAGTGCACAGATAAAGTCAGACAAAAATGATCAGGAAAATACACAGTCTGCCTCTTTGACAGACAGCGGCATAGTTGAAATTGATACGTCAGATATGTTTTCAAAAAGAGATCAGGAAGTCGAATATGAAGAAGAGGAGTGCGCGGTAATCCAACTTTCAGATGACGGATCTTCCTGCGGATCAGATGCTGTGAAAATTTCAGAAAACACAGTTACAATTACAGATGAAGGAACGTATTTGCTGACAGGGACACTGACAGACGGAATGATTATTGTAGAGGCGGAAGATACAGATAAAGTCAGAGTAGTGTTAAAAAATGCAGAAGTGAGCAATTCGCAATCGGCGGCGTTATATGTGCGTTCTGCAGATAAAGTGTTCGTTACGACAGCAGAGGGAACAGAAAATTATTTGAAAAACGGAGGAACTTATACGGCGATCGATGAAAACAATATAGACGCAGCCGTTTTCTCAAAATCAGATCTTACATTGAACGGAACGGGAAAACTCACGGTTACAGCTGATGCAGGGCATGGAATCGTGTCAAAGGATGATCTTGTCTTTACAGGGGGGATTTATGAAATCACAAGTGCAAGTCATGGAATTTGCGGAAAAGACAGTATTCGTATTGCCGATGGATCTTATAAGATAACCTCGGGAAAGGACGGAATTCATGCAGAAAATGCAGATGATGCGAGTTTAGGATTTGTGTATTTAAAAGACGGTACTTTTGAGATTACGTCCTCGCAGGATGGAATCAGTGCAGGCTTGTGGCTGCAGGCAGAAGATGGAACATATAATATTGTCTCAGGGGAAGGCGGAAAGAATGCGCAAACCCAAACGAGCACAGAGCAGATGCCGATGGACAGACAGCCGGATAAAATGGTATCAGAAGACGGAACGGCAGAAGACAGAACAGCAGAAGGCAGGGCAGCAGAAGATACAACAACAGAAGATACAATCAGCGTGAAAGGAATGAAAGCGGCTACGCAGCTTGTGCTTAACGGAGGAAGTTACACGTTAGATTGTGAAGATGATGCGCTGCATACGAACGGAAATTTCCTGCTCAGCGGAGGAACATACACATTATATTCCAAAGATGACGGGATTCATGGAGATTCTAAGGTTGCTATTTCCGGCGGAACGGTAGATGTTAAGCAAAGTTATGAAGGAATAGAAGGATTAAGTATTGACATTTCCGGCGGAGAAATTTCGGTGCAGGCAACTGATGATGGAATGAATGCCGCCGGAGGAAATGACAGCAGTGGATTTGAAGGACCGGGACCAGGAGGAGATCAGTTTGATTCTACAGAAGGAGCTTATATAAATATCGCAGGCGGAACATTGCATATTAATGCTTATGGAGACGGTATAGATTCGAATGGTGATGTGACGATATCAGGTGGTGAAACCTATGTATCAGGACCGGAGAACAGTGGAAACGGAACATTGGATTACAGCGGAACTGCAGTTGTTACAGGAGGAGTTTTCGCGGCATCAGGCTCGTCAGGAATGGCACAAAATTTCAGTGAGTCTTCTGTTCAGGGAACAATGATGGTAATGGTCGATGCACAACAAGCAGATACAAATATTTCGCTTATAAACAGCAGCGGAAATGAGATCCTGTCATGGACTGCGGACAAACAATATTCTTCTGTAATTATAAGTTCTCCCCAAATCAAAGAAGGAGAAACTTATACACTGAAAGCCGGAGAAGCAGAACAAACGGTTTCGATGGAAAGCCTTCTTTATGGAAGCAGTTCACAAATGGGCGGTGATCCGGCAGGAAAAGGTGGTATGCAGGGCGGAAGAATGCAAGGCGGTGAAATGCAAGGCGGTGAAATGCAAGGCAGTGGAATGCAAGGCGGTGAAATGAAAGGAGGAAAAATGCAGAACGGCGAGACACAGGAGGGACAAGAAAATCCGAGGGATGAAACGCCGTCTGACAGCGCTGTCCCGGGTGAACAAAGTCTCTAGTATAAAAGGGATGGATTATCCTGATACTTGAAGGCGAGAACGATAGGAGAAAATAAGATGAAGATTAAAAAGAATTGGACGATAATGGGAATCATTCTTTTTGCGGCAACGATACTTTGCAGTATTACTTTTTATCGTATTGCCGCGCATACAGAAAGTTTGTCTGAGAGTGAAAAGAAGAGACAGGAAACAGCAAAGGCATTGGTCCAGTCTGTTTATACAGAAGCATATCAAAATCATGTGGAAGAAAATTTGGAACAAAAGAAAAGTACCGGAAATTATACAGAAGAAACGATGCTGATTGAGGAAAATCCATATGGAACAAATACCTTGTCTTTATATGTGTATTTTAATACAGAAGAGAAAGTATCTGTATCTTATAAGGTAGAAGTTTCTGATCCGGATATTCCGGATTTTGAAAAAACACCTGCCGGGGAATCAGATTACGGTACAGAACATGAATTTCAAGTATTGGGGCTGATCCCGGAAGAAATAAATACGATTGTCTTTACTTTGAGAGGGGAAGACGGTAATGAAAGAACTTATTCTTATGTTCATGAAATGGGCAGCCTTTTGGGAGACGAAGAAATACAGTTAGAAAATACAAAAGCGAAAGAAGAGGGGGATTACATAAGCGATGGACTGTATGTGATTCTTGGAAATGACAGCGATGAAATGGATTTTATGTATTATTATGATAACTTCGGAATATTAAGAGGTGAAATTCCACTGCTTGGATACCGCAGTCACAGACTTTTATTTCAGGATGGTCTGATGTATTATAGTATCTCCGATAACAAAATGGCGGCAGTAAATGCATTGGGAAAGGTGGAGAAGATTTATGATACAGGAAATTATTCTCTTCATCATGATTATGTCCTTGATGATGATGGAAACCTGCTCGTTCTGGCGACAGATACAACTTCGGACAGTATAGAAGATCAGGTGATCAAGATCAATGCCGCAACCGGAGAAATTACAAATGTTCTGGACCTTGGAGATTTATTTCCAGATTATAAAAAAATGTGCGTGGAAAATGAAGACGGTGATTTAGACTGGATGCACATTAATACAATCCAATGGCTGGGAAATGGAGAGGTGCTGCTTAGTTCAAGAGAAACTTCTACCATACTTATGATTACCGATCTTTATTGTTCCCCGAAGATTAAATATATGATCGGAGAGAAAACTTTTTGGGAAGGAACAGGATACGAAAACCTGTTGTTGGAAAAAGATGAAAGTCTGGGAAGTTTTTCCGGAACAGGCGGTCAGCATTCTGTTACATATGTTCAAGATGAAACAACAAACGAAGGAGAATATTATCTTTACCTGTTTAACAATAATTTCGGGACAAGCGTTTCAAATCCATCCTATGACTGGACCAAAATAGAAGGAATAGAGACTTCAGTAACCGAAGGAGTATCTTCATACTTTTATAAATATAAAATAGACGAAAATCAAAGAAATTATTACCTTGTACATTCGTTCCAAGTGCCATATTCTGCATATGTAAGCAGCGTTCAGGAATATAAAGAGAATGTTATCGTGGATTCGGGGATGAAGGGAATTTTCGGAGAATACGATGAAAATGGAAGTTTGCTTCAAGAATTTCAAATGAAGATGGATAATAAATTCATTTATCGAGTGTATAAATATGATTTCATGGGTTTTTATTTTGCATAATAGGATAGAATGAGAAAATGATAATAAAGCGATATCCGGTGAGGCAATGCCTTGCCGGTTTGTTTTTTCATATGTTGAAACTTCCCTTCGTTGAAATTCGTAAGGGTATGTGATAGACTTAAACGAAAAGTTAAACTGGAGTTGAACAAAGGAGATATGTTTTATAGGGGGGCATGAGTGCCTACAAATTTTTGGATACAAGGATAGAGTTTGAAGTGCTGAAGGGGAATAAACAGATGAAAAAAGATGCGGAAGGTACTCTCTATATTTTAGGAAATGGACTTGATTGTTTTCATAGATTAGATACAAGTCCAGATACATTTCTCAAAATATTAAAAATGAAGACATATATAACGAAACAGCTTAGAGTATAATTATCATTGGCAAAAATAAAGGGAAGAGATCGAAACCTCTT